>NZ_CP015283.1:1893334-2199793 GCF_002094975.1 Streptococcus salivarius
CTGCGTAAGAAAGTGAAATACCGAACTCAGAACCATCACCAAGAAGCTCTTCAAAACGTGGAAGGTCCTGTGGCGTTGAGATGATGAGAATTTCCTTAATACCAGCCAACATAAGCGTTGAGAGTGGATAGTAAATCATTGGTTTATCGTAAATCGGCATCAGTTGTTTTGATGTAGCACGTGTCAATGGATACAAACGTGTCCCTGAACCACCTGCAAGAATAATACCTTTCATAAGAAGGCTCCTTTTTTCTCTAATATATTATCTATATTTTAGCATTTTTCAGCCCTCTTGTCACGGTAAACCCTATGTTCTTAAGCTTTCATTAAGAAAATCACAAGTGCCCATTTTCTTAATCCAATCTAAAAAAGGATTTCGATTGAAACCCCTTTAGATTGAGGATAATATCTTGTAATATTCCCTTTGGGGAGTGTGATTATCATCCTCTTAGTGTCTTTGTGCACTCATCCAGTCAAAGATACTGTTATAAGTTTGTCCATTGACACTGGCACGAGAGCCACCTCCATTAGTTGGATCGGTGGCTACCATACCGCTGTAACCGTCCCAATTTTTCGTATTTTCAGGATGCTGAACGCCAATCACCTGGTCATGGAAGAAATAAATCCAAGCCCAATGCCCATCATACTCTGTCCCAGGAAGATCAGTCCCAGTAGCTGTTTCAAAGTATGAGAACCACTTGTTAGTAGCTCCAGAGGTAATCAAGCTCTTATATAAAGGCAAGACACTATTTTCTGGTTGGACTGTTGCGTCTGCCTTTGTGTGAATCAACCACATAGGCTGGTTCTTCAGTTTATCAATTCCAGATTGGTCAACAGTTAGTGGCGCTGCTATTGGAATGAGAGCTGCAAAATAATCTGGATAGGTTGCTCCCATGGTCAAGACCATACCACCACCATTTGAAACTCCCGCAAGATAGATTCGTCCCTTATCTACCTCAGGGTGATTAGCTAGGTAGGTATCAATGGTCTCTTTGAGTTGGGCTGCATTATCTGATCCCCAAGGTGTCTGCGTTTGAACAGCCAGAACATTAACCCCACGCGCCTGATCACCAGTTGTTAAGAAATGGCCTTGAATCTCAGGCTGGGTAAGCGCATAGACGTCATTTGAAAGAAGCGGAATATTCATATCTGTCCCTCTTTCACCAATACCGTGTAACCAGACTATCAATGGTTTGGTGCTATTCCCTGTACCAGTCTGGGCACTATAAGCCGCATACTGCATGTTACCTACCTCTCCTCGCTCGTCGAAAACCTCCGTCGTTGGCATCAAACGATTGTTGATGGCATCTTGCTCAGATGAAACCATCTGTGACTGACTACTACCTTCTGCCACTACTGACAAGTCTTTCATTGATACCATATAACTTTCCAGCCATTGGTTAGTCCAAGTAGAAAGGTTGAAATACATAGGTTCAGCATTCCCACCCATGTTGTAGCGGTTATAAGACGGTAGGCTCAATTCAAGCGTCACGTACTTGCTATTGTCATAATAGACCACATGCCCCTTATCATCAGAAACATAAGAGTTCGTTACCTGACGACTGACCCCTGCTGTTGTAACCTGAGTTGAGCTGTGGACAACCTCTGGCGTGACCTTCTGATTAAATTCAAAAATGACTTTGGTTACAGCCGGTCCAAACTCATAACTTTCTAGAACAATACTTGTCTTTGTCACAGCCAAGTCTTCTGCTGCCCCTGCTTTGACAGATAGGCCTAAACTTATGGCTAGCAAAGTAACAAGGACTGTCACATATACTTTAACTTTTTGGAACATAGTCCCTCCCCTTTTTTATTAGTATTCACCTACAATCGATGAACAGTTACTATTTTATCATTTTCTAATCAAATAAGAAATAGATGCAAAGAAATTCTAATAAAAAGAATCAGCTAGCATCCCTCAATAAGGAGAAATAGCTAACTGATTCATAAATTTCAATATATTGGAGGGCTTTAATACTATTAGTCTTTTTTCTTAACGTACTGAGCCACTGGATAATCTGCACTGTCCAAACTACCAGATCGGTTCATAACCAAATCAACCAAATTTTTTCCAATAAGTGGCCCTGTCGTAAGTCCTGAAGATCCTAAACCAGAGGCGACAAAGACACCCTCAAGCTCTGGAACTTCTCCAAAGAAAGGTGAGAAATCACTCGTGTAGGCTCTAGTTCCCACACGTTCTGAGAAGGACTTGGCCGTACTTAAGTCAGGGAAATAGGTCTTAGCCTCTTCCTCCAGACTTGCAAGTACAGTCTCATCAACTGTCAAATCAAAGCCTTGGTCATTTTCATGGCTGGCCCCTACCGAAATCTTTCCACCAGCAAAAGGAATGACATCCAATTCGCCCTCTGGCATCAGAACAGGTAATCTACCAGTATCCATGCCCTCAAAGAAATAGTCGCGCAATTGCCCCTTTTGGGGGCGAACATCTACGTCAAAACCAAGGGGCTCGAGTGTTTGACCTAGCCAGGCACCACAAGCGAGAATGACCTTATCAAAAGTTTGCCCATTAATCTCGTAAGTGCCATTATCAAGAGGAGATAGTATGACTAGACCCTCTACCTTTTCAAAACCAGAGGCCTCAATCAAAGTAGATGTTAATTCTGCCCCCTCCACTCTGGCACCTCCAGAAGCATAGAGATAACGGTCAAATCCAGTAAATTCAGGGAGGTCGGCAGCATTTTTTATAGAGAGTTCACCAATAATGGGTGATTCTTCTAGCCTAGTTTCTGCATGCTGATACAAACCGTCCAACTTACTATCATCTTTCTTGAGAAGGGCTACACCAGACTGATCATAGAAGCTCGTGTCATAACCATCATTTTCAAGATCTGAAACTAAATCTTGGTAAAAATCGGCTCCCAAACGGGCCATTCGATACCAGGCTTTATTACGACGCTTGGAAAACCAGGGGCTGATAATCCCTGCTGCCGCCTTGGTGGCTTGCCCGAGACCATGATCAAATACTGTAACCTCTGCGTCTTTTTCTTTTGATAAGTAGTAGGCAGCCGTTGAACCGACGATACCTGCACCAACAATTGCTATTTTCATTTTTTACTCCATCTATTTGAAAAGAGCTGAGTCCTATATCAATAGGCACAGCTCTCTAGTATTTTTAACCTAAGGCCACGTCCATGACCATCATGACGACAAAGCCAACCATGAGTCCTAAGGTGGTGACGTCAGTATTACCATTGGTTTGTGATTCAGGAATCAATTCCTCCGTTACCACAAAGATCATGGCACCAGCCGCAAAAGCCAAAGCATAAGGAATAATCGCCATCATCCACATAACAAGAGCAGCTCCCATAACAGCCCCTATAGGCTCCACGATGGCTGACATAGATCCCCAATAAAAGGCCTTGATACGAGATTTTCCATCTGCTCGAATAGGAATAGAGAGGGCTGCACCTTCAGGGACATTCTGCAAACCAATACCGATAGCTAGACCAATGGCTCCCATGAGACCAGCAAGTGTCATATTCCCACCAGCTAGGGCACCAAAGGTAACACCAACCGCCAATCCCTCTGGAAAATTATGAATCGTGATAGCCAAAAAGAGCAAGGCTGTTTTAGACAACTTTTTCTTACGAGGTTGAATCCCTTCTGCTTTTGAGATGTCATTTCCTAAATGCAAATGAGGAACGACGGCATCAATTAAACGGAGGGCAACACCACCAAGCAAGAAGCCAGCTGCCGCAGGGAACCAGGACCATTTCCCATAGCCATTTTGAGTCGCATAGGTTAAAGAGGGATCCAAAAGTGACCAAAAAGAGGCCGCAATCATGACACCAGCCGCAAAGCCCATCATGATATCTAACAATTTACGACTAATATTCTTGAAGAAGAAAACAATGGCCGAACCGACAATGGTACAGCCCCAAGTAAAAAGACCTGCAAGTAAGGCCAAAAAGACCACATTTTGATGTAAAAGCCAAGTCAAAGACACATCCTCCTACAAATGATCAAAAGGATTAGTTGAGGACTGACTCTCAAGTATGGTCACATTCCAATCATGCTCACGTTTCCAAGCCTCAAGTTTTTCAGCAATCTTTGAGATAAAGAGGGCTTCAACATGGTGCCCAGGGTCAATAGCCAAGAGACCATTAGTAATCATTTCTTGCCCTGTATGGTAGTAAACATCACCAGTGATAAAGACTTGTGCGCCCTTTTTCAAAGCATCCTTGTAAAATCCTTGACCACTACCCCCACAAATAGCCACACGGCTAACAAGAGGATTATTATGGTCATAACGAACCAAGCGAACACTGTCCAAGCCAAAAACTGCTTTTACTTTAAGAGCAAGTTCTTCAATGGTCTGTGGCACGATATCACCCACTCGACCGATTCCATGATTTTCAGAAGTCTGTGTTAAATAAGTGGTGTCTTTAATGTCAAGTATGTCACAAAACCAATCATTAAGCCCATCATTGACAACATCAATATTAGTATGACTCACATAGACTGCAATATCATGCTTAACCAGGTCAAGCAAAATATCTCGGTCAGGCGAAGAGACCAAATCCTTAACTGGACGGAAAATTGGAGCGTGTTTAGCAATGATAAGGTCCACACCTTTTTCAATAGCTTCAGCTACTGTATTTTCACGAACATCCAAGGTAACCATGACCTTCTGAATCTCCTTATCCAGACTGCCAATTTGCAAGCCAACCACATCACCTTCCATGGAAAGCTCCTGTGGACAAAATTCCTCATAAGTCTTGATAAGTTCACTAGCTAACATGGTTCAAAACCTCCTTAATGGTTTGAATTTTATCTTCAATAGCTGCACGGTCAGTCTGATTGGCAAGAGGAATGGATCCTAAGGCAATCTCAAGTTTATTGATTTCTCGCTGCCATTTGAGCTGGAAAACCTGAGATTGTTCTTTCATGAGATGAGGACCAAAACGCACTTCCTTGTCTGAAAGGCTCATATGTCCAGCTTCTGCCACCATGATTTCGTAGTATTTGCCATTTTCAGTCATGATGGATTCGGCAATAATCTCAAAACCATTTTCCATCAACCAAATACGGAGATCATCTTCACGATTATTTGGTTGTAAAATCAGACGGTCTACGCCTGTTAGTTTGTCCTTTCCAGCATCTAGGATATCCGCAATAAGACGTCCTCCCATGCCACAAATCGTGATAGTTGTTACCTCATCAGCAGGTTCGAAGGCAGCCAAGCCATTAGCCAAGCGCACGTCGATTTTATCTTGGAAACCAGAAGCTGAGACATTAGCAAGAGCAGATTCATAAGGGCCTTTTACCACTTCACCAGCAATAGCTGAAGTAATCAAACCTTTTTCAAGTAAATAAATCGGAAGATAGGCATGATCACTGCCTACATCCAAGAGTTTTGCGCCTTTCGGAACATAGGTTGCTACGTCCTTGAGGCGTTGAGATAATTGTACGTACATGTTTCATCTTTCTATTTTTTTAAGTCTCTTCAATTATATCAAAAAAGGAGGTTGGTAAGAAATGCTTTTAACACATTTCCTAACAACTTCCTTTTTGTTTATACTTTCTCGCCTGTAAAGACGAAAAATTTAGAAATAATGTAGTTCAATACAATGATAAGGACCTGAGAGAACAAACTCTCGATACCATTTACCCAAGCATGACTATGACCAACAAATTGACCAATAATTTCTGGATAGGTATCAACCAAGAAATAGGCCAGAGCCAAATCCAAGACCAAGGTCAAGAGGCGGGCTCCCACGAACTTAACAAAGCGCGTGACCATACCTGTCTTTTCCTGATTAAAGACAAACATGTCATTTGTAAAAAAGGCAAAGATAATGGCAATCGCATTTGCTAAGACTGCTGAAAGTGCTCCTTGTTGAGTAAACTGGAAAATCAAAGTACGACTAACCATATAGACCAAAGTTGCCAAGACACCAAAGAAAAGGTACTTGAAAACTTCGGTAGCCATGAAGGCTCTCAGTTTAGCTATCATACTTAGTCCAATCCAATTTCTGCACGAACAACATCAGCAATCGTATCAACGTAGTAATTCACTTCATCATCTGTTGGTGCTTCTGCCATAACACGAAGGAGAGGTTCTGTACCACTTGGACGAACCAAGATACGGCCATTTCCAGCCATCTCAGCTTCCATTTTTTCAATGATAGCCGCAATTGCAGGAACTTCCATAGCCTTATCTTTCATGCTATTTTCCACACGGATATTAACCAATTTTTGTGGATAGATAGTCACTTCTGAAGCCAATTCAGACAAGCTCTTACCTGTTTCAACCATGACTTTAGTCAATTGGATTGCTGTCAATTGGCCATCACCAGTTGTGTTGTAATCCATGATAATAACGTGTCCAGATTGTTCACCACCAAGGTTGTAGCCGTTTTTACGCATTTCTTCGACAACGTAACGGTCACCAACAGCAGTCACTGCCTTGTTAATACCTTCACGGTCAAGTGCCTTGTGGAAACCAAGGTTTGACATAACTGTTGTCACAATGGTATTTTTAAACAACTCGCCCTTTTGTGACAAATGTTTACCGATGATGTACATCACCTTGTCACCATCAACAATATCACCATTTTCATCAACAGCGATGAGACGGTCACTGTCACCATCAAAGGCAAGACCGATAGCTGAGCCAGTTTCTTTAACCAAGGCTTGCAACTGCTCTGGGTGTGTCGAACCAACACCAGCATTGATGTTAAGGCCATCAGGTTGGTCACCAATGACAGCGATTTCTGCGTTCAAATCAAGGAAAATATTACGTGCAGATACCGCAGCCGCACCATTAGCCGCATCCAAGGCAACCTTCATACCACCAAGGTCAACACCTGTAGCTACCAAGAATTTTTCATATTTACGAAGACCTTCTGGATAATCCACAAGGGTTCCAAGTCCTTCAGCTGAAGGGCGTGGAAGCGTATCTTCTGCAGCATCGAGAAGGGCTTCAATTTCCGCTTCACGCGCATCATCCAATTTAAAGCCATCACCACCAAAGAACTTGATGCCATTATCAAGAGCTGGATTATGGCTGGCTGAAATCATAACACCGGCACTTGCATTTTCTGTACGAACCAAATATGAGACACCAGGTGTTGCAAGTACTCCAAGTTTGTAGACTTCAATACCCACTGAGAGCAAACCTGCTACTAAGGCAGATTCCAACATCTCACCAGAAATACGTGTATCACGTGCCACAAAAACTTTAGGACGGCCAGTCTCATGTTGGCTAAGCACATAACCACCAAAACGACCTAATTTAAAGGCCAATTCAGGCGTAAGTTCAACGTTTGCTTCTCCACGAACACCGTCTGTTCCAAAATATTTACCCATAATTTTATTATTAGTGCTTGAGCACTAAATCCTCCTTAAACTGTGATGCTGTTTAGCAAGAGTCAATCTAGTGAAATCTATCTAGATAATCTAACTTTATAAGATTTCGCCAATATTTTCAACCCTTGATTTTAAACATTTTTAATTGGTTACATTTTTATGAGATTAGGCCCTCTCAGTCCCATCCATTATACATGAATTTGGGGAAAATGTAACTCCCCTATTTTTGCGTGACTTTTAAGTTAACCTTAACAGTGCCAGGCTGAACCGTAACACCTTCTGCCTTAAGGTCTATTGTTTTTGAAGTATCCTTAGTCACTTGGCTAATGTCCACAGGGACTGTGATGCTATCAATCTTATCCATAGCTTCTTGGCTACCAACGATAGTCACATGCCCACGATCAAAGCTATAGCTGATATTAGACACATTGCTAGCCTTATCTCCAGTCAGTTCAACCTTGACAGGAACAGATTTGCTTAATTTTCTCAAATTAATCTTGGCGTGTACCTTAGCTGGTGAGATAGAACTTGCTAGGACTGTTCCATTTGCCGAAACGGCTTGAAGAACCAGGTTACCATCATAATCTTCAGACAGGTTGGAATCACCTTCCAATACTGCTTGAACATGGTCAATCTGGTTAATGATATCTTCACTCGACGTCACTTCTACCTTGGTTTCATCCAGGCTAACTTTTTTCACTTCATAACCATTTGCCAACTTATCTGATGTAATATTAGCTACTACATCAAAGGTCTTGCTGGCTTTTTTGCCAATAGTTGCCGTCAAGGTTGATGGAGATACCTGCGCAGACATTCCGGCTGGAAGATCCTTAACCTGAATAGGTACTCGACTGGTTCCTTGGCCTAAATTTGACAAATCAGCAACTAATTTAAAGTGACGTGTATCACTACTTGTCTCAGTCGTTAAAGCCAGCTGTGTTGTCGCCGTCAAATAGACTTCGGCATCATAGGAATAACCACTGATAAAGTACTTATCACTATCATATTTTATATCCACAGGAACCGACTCAATGGTTTGTGTAAAGGTATTAGATGCACTTGAACTATTCTGTTTATTTTGCGCGTTCCCCGACCAGGCTGTGAAAAAGAGTACTACAGCAAAGAAGAGTGCAACTAGTATCTGCCATAAACGATCGTTTTTAAAGAAATTTACAAAACACTTCATTTTTTGCTACCTCCAATCCAACGTTGGAAGAATGACTGACGTGGTTCTTGTTCTTTCAACAAGATAAGACTCAACTCTTGTTCAAATTCTTGAATAGAAAGATCATGGATGAAATTTCCCTTGTAAGCAATAGAAATCGCACCAGTCTCCTCAGAAACAACAAAGGTAAGCGCATCTGTTTGTTCTGAAAGACCAATGGCAGCTCTGTGCCTAGTTCCAAACTCTTTGGAAATCTTATTAGATTCCGTCAATGGCAGATAAGAACAAGCCGTCGCAACCTTGTTATCTCTGATGATAACTGCTCCATCATGAAGCGGTGTATTTGGGATGAAAATATTAATTAATAGTTCCCCAGTCACCACCGCATCAAGCGGAATCCCCGTCGCAATCTGCTCTTGTAAGGTCTGAGTCTGTTCAATAGAAACCAAGGCCCCAATCTTACGAGGACTCATGTACTTAACAGCTTTAACAAAGGCTTGAACCAACTTCTCGTCTGAACTAACCTCTTTACTTTGCAAAAAATGCTGAGGCGTACGCCCAAAGGTTTCAAGTGCAGAACGAAGCTCTGGCGCAAAGATCACAACCGCCGCAATGGCTCCATAGTTGATGACCTGATTCATCAAATAAGAAATCGTCGTGAAGCCTATAAAATCAGAAATCAGTTTGACAAAAATAAATAAGACAACCCCTTGAACAAGGGTCATAATTTTTGTCCCTCGTAGGGCCCTAATAAAGCGATAAATTAAAAAAGCAACAATCAATATGTCCAAACTATTGACGATAACTTTCAGCGGACTATCGAAGAGTGACCGCCAAAAATCAATATCAATGGACGAAAGTATTCCCATACATATCACACTTTCTTTTAATTTTTAAACAGTGTCTATTATACCACGAATTCTAACTATTTTGAGACTACAATCACTACTTTTTGTGATAAAATAAATTCATGACTATGAAAACTACCATGGGAATTCTGGCGGGTAAAGCTAGCCATTTCGTCCTTTCAAAATTGGGACGTGGTTCAACCCTGCCTGGAAAAATTGCCCTTAAATTTGACAAAGATATTTTAGACACTTTAGCCAAGAACTACGAGATTGTCGTTGTCACTGGAACCAACGGTAAGACTCTGACAACAGCTTTGACAGTAGGTATTCTTAAAGAAGCTTTTGGTGAGATTGTGACCAATCCTAGTGGGGCCAACATGATCACAGGGATCACTTCTACTTTCCTAACAGCTAAAAAAGCCAAGTCTGGTAAGAAAATTGCTGTCTTGGAAATTGACGAGGCCAGCCTTCCAAAAATCACTGAATACATCACTCCAAGTCTTTTTGTTTTCACAAATATTTTCCGTGACCAAATGGACCGCTATGGTGAAATCTATACCACTTATCAGATGATTTTAGATGGTGCTACCAAGGCGCCTGAGGCTACTATTTTGGCTAATGGAGACAGTCCTCTTTTCAATTCTAAAGAGGTGGTCAATCCCGTGCGTTTCTACGGTTTTGACACTGAAAAACACGCCCCAGAGCTGGCACATTATAATACTGAAGGCATTGTCTGCCCTAAATGTGAGAGTATTCTTCAGTATCGACTTAATACTTACGCTAACTTGGGTGACTATGTGTGCCTTAACTGCGACTTCCACCGTCCAGAATTAGACTATAAGCTAACAGAGTTGACTAAAATCACCAACACAACTTCTGAATTTGTCATTGATGGACAAGATTACAAGATTAATGTCGGTGGTCTTTATAACATCTACAATGCTCTTGCTGCGGTTTCTGTCGCTGAATTCTTCGGAGTGGCTCCAGAGCAAATCAAAGCTGGTTTTGATAAGAGTCGTGCTGTCTTTGGACGCCAAGAAACCTTTAAGATTGGTGACAAATCATGTACTCTCGTACTAATTAAGAATCCCGTAGGAGCTAGCCAAGCTCTTGACATGATTAAACTTGCCGATTATCCATTTAGCTTGTCAGTCCTTCTTAATGCTAACTATGCTGATGGTATTGATACCAGCTGGATTTGGGATGCCAACTTTGAAAGCATTCTCGAGATGGATATCCCTGAGATTAATGCTGGTGGTGTTCGCCATTCTGAAATTGCCCGCCGCCTTCGTGTGACTGGCTATCCAGAGGATAAGATTACGCAAGCAGAAAAACTTGAAGATATTATGGCCTTGATTGAAAAACAAGATTGCGACCATGCCTATATCTTGGCGACCTATACTGCCATGCTTGAATTCCGTGATATTCTTGCTCAACGTCATGCTGTCGGAAAGGAGATGAACTAATGACCTATACTTCACTCAAATCTCCAGAAAATCGTGACTACACCTACGACCTAAATGTTGCCCACCTTTATGGTAATCTGCTCAATACCTACGGTGACAACGGTAATGTCCTTATGATCAAATACGTGGGTGAAAAACTTGGTGCTAAGATGACCTTCGACATCGTTTCAGTTGGTGATGACTTCGATAAGGACCACTACGACATGGTCTTCTTTGGAGGTGGTCAAGACTACGAACAATCTATCGTTGCCAAAGATCTCCCATCTAAACGTGATGCCATTGGTCAATTCATCCAAGATAATAAAGTAATCCTAGCCATCTGTGGTGGTTTCCAACTTCTTGGACAATATTACATCCAGGCTAACGGTGTCCGTATTGATGGTATCGGCGTCATGGGCCACTACACCCTTAATCAAGAAAATAACCGTTACATCGGTGATATCAAAATCCATAACGAAGAGTTTGATGAAACTTACTATGGTTTTGAAAATCACCAAGGGCGTACCTTCCTTTCTGATGACGAAAAACCACTTGGCAAAGTGGTCTACGGTAATGGTAATAACAAGGAAGATGGTACTGAAGGGGTCCACTATAAAAATGTTTATGGTAGCTACTTCCATGGACCAATTCTTTCTCGTAACGCCAACCTTGCCTACCGCTTGGTCACAACTGCCCTTCGTAACAAATATGGCCAAGACATTGAATTGCCAAGTTATGATGACATTCTCTCAAGTGAGATTGCTGAAGAATACGCAGATACTAAATCAAAAGCAGAATTTGAGAAATAATTCTATGACATAGCAAAATAGCGAAACCCAAAGGTTTCGCTATTTTTTATATCTATTTCCAAAGACGTCTTTTCTTCAATCTGTCTTCAATTTTACGATTATCAATCCTTAAAATGGCAATCATATCAAACAAGAGCCAAGTTCGTTTAGGATAAACAATGTATTTTGGAGACCATATTGGAGAAAACTTCTCCTTATAACGTTGGAGTCCACTAAAAGAGTAAAAACGTTGTGCAAAGACATAGACCAAATTGGCAACCTTCTCTTCCAAGAAGCTATCTTCTTCAGTACCCACATTCGCGAGTGGAGCCATTCCCATATCAAAGTATTGCTTTCCTTCCGCTTGGAAGTACTGGAAGAGTTTGACAAAGAGGTAATCCATGATGCCTTCAGGAGCCTTTTCAAAATCATAACGCATAAGGTCAATCGTCGCCACCCGTTTGTTATTGGTTGGCATGATGTTGGCAAAGGCTACAATTTCTCCTTCCTCACTCTCAACAATAGCAATCGGTGCCTGCTGCAGATAAGCTTCATCAAAGAAACCAAGAGAGAAACCCTTCTCCTTACGACCGTTAAGCCAAATATCTGAGACAGCCTTCATTTCTTGCATCTGAGTCTCTGAAAATGGAGGATCAAGTAACTTAAACTGGAAACCTGCTTTTTCGACACGATTGGTTGGTTTACGGAACTTCTTACCATGCTTACCATCGACAGAGAATGTCGTCAAATCAACCATGGCGTTTTCCCCAAATTTCATAAAATCAAAGCCATAATCATGAAGCATCAGGGTAATACTCTCGTCTGCCTCATAAAACAAGGCTTGTAAATTCCAATCTGATAGTGTCTTCAAGAAAGATTCCCAAGCTGCTCGGTAATAGTTTTCATTACCAATTGGATTTCCCATAACCACACACTTATTGCTGGTTTGTGCAAATTGGAAAACTACCTGGTCTTGTCCATCGACACGATACCAAAAGAGGCGTTTATCATGTAAATAAGCCAAGGCACTTTCTGATGCACCTCCGTATTTCTCAAGGAGAGCTGTAAAGCGCTCATCATCCATACTTTGACCAAAAGTCCTGCGGGGTGCCAAAATTCTCAAGACTCCCCAAACAATAGTTGCAATGATAACTGATGCCAGTAAAATATCAAACCAAATATGAACAAAATGTCCAAGAACATCCCGGTTCTTAGGTGGCAATAAATGAGACCAAAAACCGCTGCCACCCAGAACAAGAAGAACCAGAATAGTAAAGGCTAGGAAAAGGAAATCCTTGGTTTTGTCTTCCCAACTATAAACAAAGTAACGATGATACAACCTCTTTCTGATGATCAACATAAGCACCAAAGAGAGTACAATTAGGAATGACATAGCCCAAGAAATACCATTGAGATTGACATAAATCAAGGTCAAGACAAAGGTTATTAAGGAAGCAATGAAAGCTCCCTTCACCCGACGTCTGATGAGACGAGCCATGAAAATGAATAGAGTTCCAAATAGGATACTTGGGAATTGCCAAATCAACTGTTCCTGAATAGGATTAAAACGGCTAATAAAGTAGACATTTGCCAAGCGTTCTGGGATTAAGGCTGACAAAATCAAGAAAATCCCTGAAAAACGTAGCAAATACACAAGAAAGCGGTGGAGACTTCCACCAAATACTCGTGAAGAAAGTTTGAAGTATTTCTCGTTGATACGCCCTCCCATGTGTTTGAAAAAGAAGACAACACCTAACAAGAAAGGAATAATGTAGTAGGTTAAACGAAAGAGCAAGAGCAGACTAACCGCTAGAGCATTGCTAACCCCCATAGAGGTCAGACCGGTAATCACAATCAAATCGAAACTACCAATCCCACCCGGAATCATAGAGAAGATACCAATAATAACTGCTAGGAAATAAAGAGGAATCAAATTATAAAGAGGAACATGCAAGCCCATTAAATAAGCTACACTTACAAAGCTTCCAAGGGCCGTTCCCCATTCAGCTGTCGAAGCTAAAAGAAGACTTAGCCTCGTTTTCAATGGTACTTGACCAAAATAGGCTAATTTTTCACGACTAGAAACAAAGAAAATAAAAGGCAGATAAAGGAAAATCCCCAATAACAGTAACCAATACTTTCTTAAATCTGGACTTAGAGGGAAGAACCAAAAGACAGCGAATACCAAACCACTTAAAAGGGATAGGCCCGACATAAAGTAAGGCAATAAACGAGAAAGTGCCTTAACACCCGTCTTTTCCTGCCCATCCTCAGAATAAAAGGAATATCTCAGACCCACATCGACCAAACCAGCAAAACCAGCTAAATTATTAATGGTGTTAACAGCCCAACTAGTTTCTAAGATATAGGATTTGGAATAATCCGTTTCTAGCTCCTTATTCAGTATGATGTCATAAAAGAGCATAGGGGAGACAGCGACTAGTCCGATGATAGCCATCAAAACAAGATGCCAAATAGACAAACCGCCCAGAGCTGACTCAAGTGACTCTAAAGTGATGGTCCGTTTGAGGCGAACCAATTCTATGACGACAAGAACCGTAATCGAGATAAAGAAGATAGATTTAACGGCCGCTTTTAAAGGTTGAAGTCTCTCTAAAAGACGCTTCATGCCACCACCTCTTTTCGACTAATTCTCACAAGCTCACGAATCATTTGATTGAAAATCTTATATTTACGTTGAGCTAGACGATGCCCTTCTCGACGTTGGACATAAAGCTTATGAATTGGAAAGAGTTCCGAAATCTCCCTAGAATGCCTGATACTGATAACATCCCTTTGCCCCATAACTACCCAAACAGGATAGGCAGCCTGATGTAGACGTTCCCTATCTAGTGGCAAGTCATGAAGCATAAGCCCCGTTACCTGAGCCATGATATCCATTTTAGATGAAAATGGTGACAAGGCTTTTAAGCAAAGATATTGTATATAGACCGCGAATCTTGAGCGTCTCGTCAACCCATTAAAGGTCATATTTCCCGCATTAAGCAAGAGCCCTGCAATCCGGTCAGGATAACGACTAGCATAAACCATAGCCAAATTGGCACCGTCACTATGACCGACAAATAAGGCCTTCTTGATATTCAAATATTGCAAAATTTCCTCCAAATCGGCAGCCATCTGTTCAAAGGTCATCTTAACACTTTGACGACTGGACCTGCCGTGATTACGACTATCAATGAAAATTAAACGATAGTCTCGATACAGAATTCCTTGCTTACCAAAGTAATTTCCTGACAAATTATTGCCATGCAAAAAAACAATTGGAAAGCCTTTACCGAGATCACGATAATAGATGATTTGACCATCTTTCACTTTGAATTCCATAATATTACCTACCTTTTCACTAACGCATTCTTATACGATAATTAGTCTTATAAGGCATTGAGGCTGATGAATTGGACTTACTCATTCCAAAATCATCTAACCCTCTTCACTCCATTATAACACTTCCACTAGGAAAGAGTCAGAATATTTGTGCATTTTCTGCAAAAAGAAAAAGCCTTTTCAGGCTTCTCTTCTTATTGTTCGAAAGTTTGTTGAGCGATGAGTTTGTTATAGTTTTCTTCATCTTCTTGGTTATCACGGACAACCTTAGATACTGTAAATGATGATGAAATCAATCCTACACATCCCATGAGGTAGTAACCCTTAACCATCAAAGGCTCTTTAAGGGTATAGAGGCCTACCAACATCAAGATTACGAAGAAGGCAAATGATCCCCATGCCATCATGTTGAAAGATGTTGTGTTACGATACACTTTTTTCTTTACTTTGTTCATAAAGTTAGTCTCCTTTTATATACTAAGACTAGTATACCAACAATGTAAGCCTTTCACAACTCAAAGCATGAAAAGGTTTTCATCATCCCTTAACCTTCCAATTGTTCTGATAAATCACTCCACTCTTCCATCAGAGCTTCTTGAGAAACTGATAAGTCATCCAGCTCTTTCTGCAAGTCAGACAATTCCACCACTTCATTTGTTTCAAGCATGGCAGCAGAAATTTCCTCCAAGCGTTCCTCAATTGTCTCTAGCTCATTTTCAATTTGCTCAATGCGTCGACTTAGTTTACGCATCTCTTTTTGATTGGCTTTTTGAGCTTGATAATCACTAGCACCCGCTGAAGCCACTTGGACTTCCTCTGATACTTGATTTTCCTCTGCCTCAAGACGTGCTAACTCTTCAAGCTCCGCCTTCTTCTCAAGGTAGTAATCGTAGTCTCCAAGATAAATGGTTGCTCCATCCTCAGAAATTTCCATCACTTTGGTTGCCACTCGGTTGATAAAGTAACGGTCGTGGCTGACAAAAAGAAGCGTTCCATCAAAGTCAATGAGGGCATTTTCCAAGACTTCCTTACTATCAATGTCCAAGTGGTTGGTCGGCTCATCTAGGATGAGGAAATTGTTGTTTTCCATTGATAATTTAGCTAGGAGCAGGCGAGCCTTCTCACCACCCGAAAGCATAGAAACCGACTTTTTGACATCATCTCCTGAGAAGAGAAAGGCTCCCAGACGGTTACGAATCTCAACTTCAGGAGTTGTCGCAAAATCATTCCACAACTCATCAAGAACAGTGTTGGACGGTGTCAAGGCAGATTGGGTTTGGTCATAGTAACCCACTTCAACATTGGCACCATAAGTTGATGTTCCCTTGATAAATGGCAGCTTACCTACTACCGACTTGATAAAGGTTGTTTTCCCTATACCATTAGGTCCCACAATAGCAATGGCATCCATCTTCTTAACATCCAGGGAAATCGGCTCTGAGAGAATCTCATCGTCATAACCAATGGCAGCATCCCTCACAGTCAAGACCACATTCCCAGAGACCTTATCCGCATGGAAAGTCATATTAGCTGACTTTTGACCTTCTGTTGGCTTATCCAGACGTTCCATTTTCTCTAGCTGTTTACGACGGGCTTGAGCACGCTTAGTTGTAGAGGCACGGACAATATTACGATTAACAAAGTCCTCCAGCTTAGCAATTTCCTTTTGTTGCTTTTCGAAGTTCTTTGCTTCAGTAGCCAATTTTTCAGCCTTGAGATCCATGAATTTTGAATAGTTTCCGACATAACGATCTAAACTATGTTTGGTCAAATCCAGGGTTACTGTCGCCACCTTGTCCAAAAAATAACGGTCGTGACTGACAATGATTAGAGCTCCCTGATAATTGACCAAGTAATTTTCCAACCAGGCAATGGTCTCGATATCCAAGTGGTTGGTCGGTTCGTCCAGTACCAAGAGCTCAGGCTTCTCAAGCAGCATTTTCGCCAAAGCCAGGCGCGTGTTTTGCCCTCCAGAAAGATCGGAAATGGGCATCTCCCACATGCTTTCATCAAACTTAAAACCATTGAGAATAGCTCTGATATCAGATTCATAGGTAAAACCACCACGCTGTCTGAAATCCTCGGAAAGGCGATCGTAGTCAGTCATTAACTTGTCCAATTCTATCCCAGTCAACTCGGCCATCTTCATTTCCATGTCACGCAGACGTTTTTCATCTGCACGTAGGTCTGAAAAGACATTTAACATTTCCGCATAGATGGTATTGCTAGACTCAAAGCGACTATCCTGAGCCAAGTAAGACAAATTCAAATCACGTTTTGTATTGATTTCACCACTCGTCGGCGCTTCCTCTCCAACCAAGATTTTCAATAAGGTTGATTTCCCAGCACCGTTACGGCCAACCAGGGCAATACGATCACGTTCATCTACCTGAATATTAATATTATCAAAGAGCACATCTCCTGAGAAAGAGCGCTCAATCTTGTTTCCTTGTAAAATAATCATAACGTTTCAATTATACCAAAAAAGCCAAGCTCCTGCTTAGGCTTTCTGACTTTCTTTCAAAATGCTTGCTACCTTAGTATTAATCAAGTCGATAGCAACAGTATTTGTGACACCTTCAGGAATCACCACATCTGCGTAGCGTTTCGTAGGTTCGATAAACTGGTGGTACATAGGTTTAACCACACTGATATATTGCTCAATGATACTATCCAAGCTACGGCCACGCTCTTCCATATCACGCTTGATACGACGGATAATACGAATGTCATCATCAGTATCTACAAAAAGCTTGATATCCATCAAATCACGCAAACGTTTATCCTCAAGTACCAAAATCCCTTCAACAATGAAGACATCCTGTGGTTCCTGACGATAAGTCTTTTCACTGCGAGTGTGTTGGGTGTAGTCATAAATCGGAATATCTACAGGACGCCCAGCAATCAGCTCATTGATATGTTCAATCATAAGATCTGTATCAAAGGCAAAAGGATGGTCGTAGTTCGTTGACACACGCTCTTCAAAAGTCAAATGTGACTGATCCTTATAATAAGAATCATGCTCAATCATGGCAATTTTCTCATCTGGAAAATTTGATAGAATGGCACGAGAAACACTGGTCTTACCGCCACCAGAGCCACCCGTAACCCCAATAATAATCGGTTTTTTAGGCATGGTAAATTCCTATCTAATATAGTCTTTCTTATCTATTCTACACTAAATCATGATATAATAAAAGCAAATCCATATAGAAAATGAGACTTTTATGTTTAAAAACTTTCCTGAACAATGGCAAGACCTCCTTAAAGAAAAAGGAATCACTACAGAGACTGCCATTCAAAAAGAACTCTTTGCACCAATCACTGAAGGAGACAATGTCCTAGGTATCAGTCCTACAGGAACAGGTAAAACCCTTGCCTACCTTCTTCCACTTCTTCTTTCACTCAAGCCAAAAAAAGCTCAACAACTGCTTATCCTAGCACCTAATTCTGAACTTGCTGGACAGATTTTTGATGTAACCAAACAATGGGCTGAGCCACTAGGACTCACTGCCCAACTCTTCCTTTCTGGCTCTAGTCAAAAACGACAAATTGAACGCCTGAAGAAAGGACCAGAAATTCTCATCGGAACCCCTGGCCGTGTTTTTGAGCTGATTAAACTCAAAAAAATCAAGATGATGAATGTCAACACCATCGTCCTCGATGAATTTGATGAGCTTCTCAGTGATAGCCAATACCACTTTGTGACAAAAATCAGCCACCATGTTCCTCGTGATCATCAAATGATCTATATTTCGGCAACCAACAAAATTGACGATCAAGTTCTTGTCGAAAATACTATCGTTTATGACTTATCTGATCAGGAATTAGATACTATTAAACATTATTATATCAGTGTTGATAAACGTAACCGTGTCGAACTTCTTCGTAAGTTCTCCAATATTCCTGATTTCCGTGGCCTTGTCTTTTTCAACAGTCTTTCTGACCTTGGGGCTACTGAAGAGCGCCTCCAATTTAACGGAGCTTCAGCAGTATCATTGGCTAGTGACATCAACGTCAAATTCCGTAAGGTTATCTTGGAAAAATTCAAGAACCATGAGATTTCACTCTTACTAGGTACTGACCTCTTGGCACGAGGCATCGATATTGAAAATCTGGAAGTGGTCATCAACTTCGATATTCCTCGAGACCGTGAAGCCTACACTCACCGTGCAGGTCGTACCGGCCGTATGGGAAATGAAGGTAGCGTCATTAGCTTGGTAACTCATCCAGAAGACCTCAAAAAACTTAAAAAATTCGCTAAAGTATCAGAACTGGTTATTAAAAACCAAGAGCTTCACGAAAAATAAGCCATTACAAAAGCACTTCAGAGTAAACTGAAGTGCTTTTAACATATACAGATTAGGCTTTTTTACCAAAGTCCTCAATCATTTGTTCCATTTCCTCACGACTTGGAGTTGTCAACATATAAAGGAAGTCACCTTGCAACTCTGCAAAGGCTGCAGGCATGATTTTCTTAACTTTAAGTTGTTCACGATACTTATCAAAAAGTTCTTCTTCTGAGTAAGCATAGTGTGAGCTTACACGACGTGAAGTAGCCAAACAGTAAAGTGGCTCAAACTGAGAAGCTGGGAATGGTTCGCCAGCAACGATATCCGCATAGCCCTTGTACAAATCAAACGAATGAGCATAGTTATAGACGTCGATTGTGAAACCACCTGCTGGACGGTTATTATATTCAATAGCAATATAATCGTCACCATCACGGAAGAACTCAATATGGAAGAAACGTTCCTTCATACCAAATTCTTTGACAATTGCCTCACCATACTTACGTAACTTAGGATCCATATCCTTAAGAACGTAGTAAGAATTATCCATCTTGTAAATCATCAAGTCAAGTGGAGTGTGGGCATAATCGAAAGTTGTTGAGAAAACAATATTACCATCATGGTCAATCAAACCATCGAAAGTACAGATTTCACTTGAAGTTACAAATTTTTCAAAGAAATAAACTGTTTCATGGTCCCACTCAGCCTTGAAATGATTGATATCATCTTCTGTTTCAAGTTTGAAGGTTGCAGCTGCACCAACCCCATTATCTGGCTTAGCAATCATTGGAAGACCGATTTCTTTCACAGCTTTATCCACATCTTCGTCAGTTTTAATGACAGCACCTGGCACAACTGGAACACCAGCTTTTTGGAAGAGTTTCTTCATTTCAGACTTGAATTTAGTCTTCTTAAGGTCTTCTGGCTTAGCACCAAAAACATTGAACTGTTCACGAAGAGCAGCATCCAATTCCAACCAGTATTCATTATGAGATTCGATACGATCGATTGGACCATGTTTGTAGAAAAGAAAGGCTACGGCACGCTTAACTTCATCCAAGTTTTCCAGATTATCTACACGGAAGTACTCTGTCAAAGCATCTTTCAAAGGTTGATCTAACTGTTCATAAGGCTCTTGACCAATACCAAGAACAGTGATTCCCTTATTAGCAAGTTCAACTGTAAACTGTTGGAAGTTTTGTGGATAGTATGGTGAAATAACAAGATAATTCATTAGTGATTCCTCTTTTATAGTTATTTAGATAGGATAGACAAAGAAATTATAGGTTCATATTGTCAAGGAAATAAGGCATTTGTTTACGCCACCATTCCCAATCGTGAGCGACATCATGGCCCCACTCAGAGAACCAGGCTGGAATATTCTTTTGTTCAAAGGCTTCCTTAAGTTTATAGTAAGAAGGAAGACCATCTTGTTCCCAAGCACCAAGACCTGTACATACGATGATTTCAGCTTGACGGTAGCGGTCGATAAACCAACCATCATTTTGGTTCCAGATATAATCTGATGGGGAATTTTGGTAAATAGCTTCATCCCCTCCAAACTCACCCACAAAGAAACGAGCATCGTAGACACCACTAAGAGCTACTACTTTATTGAAAACATCAGGATGTTGCAAGAAGAAATTAAGCGCATGGTAAGCACCCATTGAACATCCTGTTGTCATCATTGGATCAAACCAACCAGTTTTGTGTTTGATAAATGGAATAGCTTCTTCAATAACATAACGTTCATAAGCACGATGCATTTCAGCACGATCGTGTGGATTTTTCCAATCACAAAGCCAGCTTTCACTGTCCACACTTGACAGCGTAAAGAATTGTACGCGCCCTTCTTCGATAAAACGTGCACAAGCATCAATCATACCGAAGTCATAGTATTCGTTATGGCTACCACCTGATGAAGCAAAAACCACAACAGGGATACCAGCGTGCCCATAACGGTTAACATACATTTCACGATTAAGTTGACCACTCCAGTGGCTAAGATGTTCGATATTCATATTTATATACCTTTTCCTAAATTAAAATAATTTGCGTTAATATAGACTAGTCCCACTTTTCAGCGAAAAAACGAAGACAGTCTGGTAAATTCTCAGCCCAAGCTTCTTCATTGTGTTCAGCACCAGACTGAATGTGAATCTTGATATTTTCCAAATCAACCCCACGAGCAATCAAATCATGGTAATAGCTCAATGAAGAGTCAATATAAGCCTGCTTAATGTTACCAGCCATCAAGGTCTTGTCAGTATCATCAGCTTCCTCAGTCCCTACATAAATGTAGACACGTTGATCTGCATCGAGCTTTTGACGCGACATGTAACGATCAAAGGCATCTTGATGCAACCAGTTAGCTGAAGAAAATACCCCAAGACAACCTATCTGCTCCTTATAATCAAGCCCCATAAACTGAGTGATATTACCACCAAGGGATGAACCAATCATAGCTGTATGCTGACGGTCTGAGAGGGTACGGTACTCCTTGTCAATAAAGGGTTTAACCACATCCATGACAAACTCCGCATACTCTACTCCCTTGCCTCCGAACTGAACACCAGGGATATTAGATTCTTGGTACTTCCACGCAGAATACTCATTCATACGGCCAGGACCATCATTATCGATGGCTACAACAATCATGCGCGAAATATCAGGATTACGCTTGATTGTTGGGATAATCTTCCAAGAATAGCCCGAAAATGACTCCTTACTATAAAGAACATTCTGACCATCATGGAAATACACGACAGGGTAAGAACGATCTGTATCCGTTTCATAGTTCTTAGGTAGAAGAACACGCACACGACGAAGTTTACCAGTGTATGGCACCTCTAATTCATGGGTCTTCATAACCAAGTAAAAATAAGATTTATTCATTGTCAGAAAACTCTCTATATTCGAAATTTAGTTCTATTATACCATATTTTAAAAGAAAAAGAGTCCCTATAATGGGGACTCTTTACACTTTTTAATGATTGAATAGCTAAACTCTTAGTAGTTTGCGATATCAAATACTGTTGATTTCACACGAGTCATAGCTTCGATAGAGTATTTCACACCTTGAGTTCCGGCACCAGATCCTTTAACACCAAGGAATGGGAAGTTATCTGTACCACGTTGTGTTTTGTTGTTGATGTGAACTGTACCAACTTCAAGTTGTTCAGCAATTGCAAATGCACGTGGGTAGTCTTGAGTGAAGACTGCACCTTGAAGACCAAATTCAGATTCGTTAGAAATCTTGATTGCTTCTTCAACTGAAGATACACGGATGAATGGCAATACTGGACCAAATGGTTCTTCCCAAGCAAGACGCATGTCAGTTGTTACATGATCAAAGACAGCTGGGTAGATAAGGTTACCTTCACGTTTCAATTCAGTTTTAGCAGTAGCACCTTGTTCAACGGCATCATCAATCAAACCTTGAACGAAGTCAGCTGCTTTTGTATCGATAAGTGGTGTAACGCTTGCACTTTCTTCAGGCATACCAACAGTGATATTACCTACCAAAGCAGTTACTTTTTCTACCAATTCATCTGCAACACTATCCATTACAAGAACACGTTTGATAGCTGTACAACGTTGACCTGAATAGTCAAAGGCACCAGCAACAATGTTTTTAGCAGTCAAGTCAAGATCAGCATCTTCAAGAACGATAGCGGCATCTTTACCACCAAGTTCAAGCATGATTGGACGCATAGCTGCCAAACGACCGATATTTTCACCAACTGGTGTTGAACCTGTGAAGTTGATGAAATCAACTGCTTTGTGTTCAACGATATAGTCACCGATAACAGAACCACGACCAGTGATAGAGTTCAAGACACCTGCAGGGATACCAGCTTCAACAAATGCTTCAACCAAAAGAAGACCTGAGATAGAACCTTGTGTTGGTGGTTTGAAGGCAACAACGTCACCAGCAATCAAGGCAGGAGCAATTTTAGAACCAGCCAAGTTTACTGGGTAGTTAAATGGAGAGATAGCAAGGACAAGACCTACTGGTTCGCGACGAACAACAGCGATTTTTTTCTTGCTACCTGCGTCAAATGAACCACCTTCAAGTACTTCACCTTCCAAACGCAAACCTTCTTCAGCTGCATAGTGGATGATTTCAGCAGTACGAACAACTTCACCGATTGCAGATTTCAAACCTTTAGAGATTTCTTTAGAAAGAACTTGACCGATTTTTTCTGCATCACGTTCCAAGATATCTGCTGCTTTATGAAGGTAAGCTGCACGTTCAGCATATGAAAGTGCACGCCATGCTGGAAGTGCTGCTTTAGCTGCTGCGTAGACTTCGTCTACTTCAGCTTGGCTCATCGCTGGAACTGATCCAAGTTCCTCACCGTTTGCAGGTGCGTAGATAGTAATTTCGTTTTCAGATGTTTTCCACTCACCATTGACATAGTTTTTGTATTGTTTAGCCAAGATAGTAACTCCTTTTATCTATTATAAGACCTATTTTATCATTTTTTTAGAAATAATCCAAGATTTAAACGAGAATTATTCAGAAAATTTTGACAAAAAATAGTTTGCCCTATTGTAAAATGAAGTGCAACACAAAAGACATGTTCATCTGATATACTAGAGTTGCGAAAAACAGTATAAAGGAAGATGAACATGTCCACTAATTATTCTACCACAAATCAATCATACAAGCACTTATCTGAAGCTGAGCGAGGGGAAATTGAAGCTTATTTAAGCGTAGGACTCAAACCTGCTGAGATTGCTCGTAGACTAGGGAGAAATCGCTCTACTATTACTCGTGAAATTAATCGTGGTTCCATAACACAAGTGAAAAAAGTAAATGGGCAAAAGGTCTATTACCAACACTATTATGCAGATGCTGCTCATAACCGTTATCGTCATGCTAGAGAAGCCAGCTATTATTTGAAACTGGATTCCGTATCGGATGACTTTCTGAGAGCATTTACAGAAGCAATGAGAGAGAAACCAAGGGTGCATAGCGTGGATACCTTTGTTCATACCTATAGACTCCAACATGTAGATGCAGTTGTTCCTTCAACCAAGACGCTCTATAACTATATCCATCAAGGATTGTTAGAGATTAAGGTCATTGATTTGCCAAGAGCAGTGCGGATCCGTAAGAAATTTACCAAGCGCCCCTCTACCAAGAAACATCTAGGAAAGTCAATTGAAGAAAGGCCAGAAGAAATCAATAATCGTTCCCGTTTTGGAGATTGGGAAATCGATTCTGTTCTGGGTGGAAAGACAATAGGAGAACCTTCTATTCTAACCTTGGTAGAACGACAAACACGCTATGCTGTCACAAAGAAACTCGTGGAAAAGAAAGCAGAGTATGTCAATCAAGCAGTCTTAGAGTGTATGAAACTTTATCCCATTAAGTCCATAACTGCAGATAATGGAAACGAATTTTCATCATTGAGTAAGATAGAGGGATTAGATGTTTATTTTGCACATGCCTATTCATCTTATGAACGAGGTACAAATGAGAATTTCAATGGACTACTAAGAGAGTTCATTCCGAAGGGGTGTTCGTTAAAAGAACTAAATCAGAATCTTTTAGAGGACTATACAAAGGCTATCAATGAAAGACCTAGACGAATTCATGGCTATCAGTCCGCAAAAAAGCTGTTTGAGCTAACTCAAACAGCTTGAAAGATACTCACTTAATCAGAGGAACATCTTTGTTGCACTTGACTTGACAATTAGGGCAAAAAATAGTTTTAATTATTAACCTAGGTTAGCCGTATTCTACTCCTAACCAATGAATGAGTCAATTATTTTGTCTCTGTTTAGTTATAAAAAAAGTGAAAGCCTAGGCCTCCACTTTTTATGATTAGTCTACGTTAACGTATTCTTTTGAAAGTTCAAGAACTTCTTCCATTGTTGAACATTCAGTAAGCGCACGGTTAGCATATTCTTCCATTTTAGCTGTGTCAAGTTTCTTCATCAAGCTACGTGTACGAAGAACAGATGTCGCTGACATTGAGAACTCATCCAAGCCCATTCCGACAAGAAGTGGAACAGCAGTTTGGTCACCGGCCATTTCACCACACATACCAGCCCATTTACCTTCAGCGTGAGCCGCTTTGATAACATTGTTAATCAAACGAAGGATTGATGGGTTATATGGTTGGTAAAGGTATGAAACTTGTTCGTTCATACGGTCAGCAGCCATAGTGTATTGGATAAGGTCGTTTGTACCAATTGAGAAGAAATCAACTTCTTTAGCAAATTGGTCAGCAAGCATAGCTGCAGCAGGGATTTCAATCATGATACCTACTTCGATATCGTCTGCAACGGCAACACCTTCAGCAACCAATTTAGCTTTTTCTTCTTCAAGAATACCTTTAGCAGTACGGAACTCAGTCAACAAAGCAACCATTGGGAACATGATACGCAATTTACCGTGAACAGATGCACGAAGCAAGGCACGCAATTGTGTACGGAACATTTGGTTACCAGTTTCAGAGATAGAAATACGCAAAGCACGGTAACCCAAGAATGGGTTCATTTCTTTAGGAAGATCGAAGTAAGGGAGTTCTTTATCCCCACCGATATCCATTGTACGAACGACAACAGGTTTACCGTTCATACCTTCAAGAACTGCTTTGTATGCTTCATATTGGTCATCTTCAGTTGGGAAGTCTTGAGAATCCATATACAAGAATTCCGTACGATAAAGACCAACTGCTTCTGCACCGTTATCATTTACACCTTCAACGTCTTTAGGTGTACCGATGTTAGCAGCCAATTCGAAATGTTTTCCATCAGCAGTAACTGTTTGAGCATCTTTAAGGAGAGCCCATTCAGCTTTTTGTTTAGCGTAAGCTTCACCAGCTGCTTTAAACTCAGCAATTTGCTCTTCAGTTGGGTTGATAACAACTTCACCAGTAATACCTGAAACCGCCAAAATGTCGCCATCTTTGACAAGTTCTGTGATGTTATTTGTACCAAGAACGGCTGCGATTTCAAGTGTACGAGCCATGATTGCAGAGTGACTTGTACGTCCACCGATATTAGTAACAAAAGCTTTTACGTACTTTTTGTTCAACTGAGCTGTATCAGATGGTGTCAAGTCATGAGCAACAACGATTGATTCTTCGTTGATTGTTGCTGGGTTAGGCAATTTTTTACCAAGCAAGTTAGCAAGCACACGTTTTGTAACGTCACGAATATCCGCTGCACGTTCTTGCATGTATGGGTTGTCTTCCATACCTTCAAAAATAGCGATAAACATGTCTGTTACTTCTGTCAAAGCAGCTTCAGCATTAACTTGTTTAGCACGGATAGTTTCTTTAATTTGACCAGTCATTTCTGGGTCAGCAAGAACCATCAAGTGAGCATCAAAAACGGCTGCCGCTTCTTCACCAAGGCTTTCAACTGCTTTTTCACGGATAACAGAAAGCTCGTCTTGTGACGCCGCTAGAGCAGCATCTAGACGAGCCTCTTCTGCACTTGTATCTTCAACTGTTACAGTTTCAAATGACAAGTCCGGTTGAACAAGCAGATATGCCTTAGCAACTGCAACACCATCAGATGCTGCGATTCCTTTAAGCATTTCTGTCATATTCTTATGCCAATCCTTCTTTTGTCATTGTTTCTGCGATTGCTACGATTGCGTCATCAGCATCAGCACCTTCTGCAGAGATAGTTACGTCAGCACCTTGACCAACACCAAGGCTCATAACACCCATGATAGATTTAAGGTTAACTGCTTTACCTTTGTAGTCAAGAGTGATATCTGAAGCAAATTTGCTAGCTGTTTGAACAAGCAAAGTAGCTGGACGTGCGTGGATACCTGTTTCTGCAACAATGTGGAAATCTTTAGAAGCCATAATGGATTCTCCTTCTTCATTTGGAATATTTGAGTTATCAATGATAACCCTTACAATTTAGAATTATAACATAGCTAATTGAGATTATCAAGGTTAAAACGTACTTTCTACAAGTTTTTCGAAAGCTTGTCTCTCATTTTACTGGTCATTTTCATTTTTCAAAACATAAGCAAATACTAGTCTCTAGTTATTTACAACATTTTCAGAAAATTTCTTTCATGGTGTTTTCAATCGTTAATTTTCATTTTCGAGCAAAAACAATCACATAATTGAAAGAATTTGATTGCTAAAGGCACTCGTTGAATAAGCTTGTTTCCCAAATGCTAAGTCAGCTGTAAAGATATCAGCTTTAAATGTCTTCTCAATAGCACTTGTAATCAGTTGAGCTGCCTCAGTCCAACCAATATAATCTAGAAGCATGCAGCCAGATAATAAAACTGAGCAAGGATTAGCCTTATCTTGATCTGCAATATCCGGAGCTGTTCCATGTGTTGCTTCAAAAATAGCATGGCCTGTTTGATAGTTAATGTTGGCTCCAGGGGAGATGCCGATACCACCAACTTGTGCAGCCAAGGCATCACTGGCATAATCACCATTCAAGTTGGTTAAGGCAACAACATCAAATTTTTCTGGATTTAAAAGAATCTGTTGGAGAAAGTTATCAGCGATTATATCATTAATCTCTAAACGACCAGCCAGCAATTCTTCTTTATAGTCTTCCTGAGCTACTTCATAACCCCATTTACGGAAGCCACCTTCTGTGAATTTTTGAATATTCCCTTTATGAACCAATGTCACTTTCTTTAGATTGTTCTTGAGAGCATAGTCGATAGCAGAGCGAATGAGACGTTTACTTCCTTCTATTGAAATTGGCTTAATTCCGATACTACTTGACTCTGGGAAGCGAATTTTATTAACATTCATTTCTGTCTGGAGAAACTCAATCACGCGCTTGACATCTGCCGTTCCTGCTTCCCATTCAATCCCAGCATAAATATCTTCGGTATTTTCACGGAAGATAGTAATATTTGTTTTTTCTGGTTCCTTAAGTGGACTTGCTACTCCGTCAAAGTAACGAACAGGTCTAACACAAGCGTAGAGATCAAGTTCTTGACGTAATGCTACATTTAATGAACGGATACCACCACCTACTGGCGTCTCAAGCGGTCCCTTAATAGCTACTAAACTTTCTCGAATAGCTTCCAAAGTTTCTTTCGGCAACCATTCACCTGTTTTGTCATAAGCCTTCTTACCGGCTAGAAGCTCTTGCCATTCAATATGACGCTTTCCTTCATAGGCTACTTCTACTGCTTTATCAAAGATTGCTTGGGCATTCTTCCAGATATCATGTCCAACACCATCGCCTTCAATAAAAGGGATAATTGGACGATCAGAAACTTGAAGCTGTCCATTTTTCATTACGATTTTTTCTGCCATATAGCTTTCCTCCCTAGCGTTTTTCTAAAGGAATATACGTCATATTTTCTTGTCCGATGTATTGTGAGCGTGGACGAATCAATTTGTTATTTTTTTGTTGCTCTTGAATATGAGCAATCCAGCCGGCAACACGACTCATAGCAAAGATAAGTGTGAAGATATCGCTGTCAATTCCTAGAGTATGATATACAGTGGCTGAATAGAAGTCCACATTGGGAATCAATCCCTTCTTTTCTTTCATGAATTCTTCAATTTCTTGAGACATGTTAAAGAATTCTTCATTCTCAGTACCCTCTGTCAACTTTTTAGCCATATCTCTTAAGAAAATTTCACGAGGGTCCTGTTTCTTGTATACACGGTGTCCAAATCCCATGATTTTCTCTTTAGAGTCAAGTTTTTCCTGCAAGTAAGCATTAACATCACCAGATTCACGGATTTCTTTAAGCATATCAAAGACGCGTTCATTAGCTCCACCATGCAAGGGACCTTTTAGAGCACCAATAGCTGTTGTGACACAAGAATAGATATCTGTCAGAGTCGAGGCACAAACACGCGCTGCAAAAGTTGAGGCATTCAACTCATGATCAGCATGAAGAATTAAAGCCTTATTCATAGCTTCAATTTCAATTTCAGAAGGTTCAACACCATTCAGCATGTAGAGAAAATTAGCCGCAAAACCTAAATCTTCTCTTGGTTTGAGGGGCATTTTACCAGTACGTAAGCGTGCAAAAGTCGTAATAATTGTAGGCAATTTAGCCATCAATTCAATACTTTGCTGATAAATTGCCTCCATGGATCTTTCCTCGGCGTCCACATTGTAAACCCCAAGAAGGGAGACTGTTGAACGTAAAACACTCATTGGGTGCAAATGGGGACGAGATTGGATAAGAATGCATTGCTCAACAGCATCAGAAATATCATAGTTCTTACGCAACTCAGCTTCAAAATACTTGAGTTCCATTTGCGTAGGAAGATGACCATTCCACAAGAGATAAATCACTTCCTCAAAAGACGCTTTATTATCCATAAACTCGGAAATATCATATCCCGAATACGATAAATGATCATCAATAATAGATGAAATCCTAGTATTACAGGCAATCATGTCCTTAAGTCCATTAATTTCAACTGTTGTCATATTAGGCTCCCTTCAATTTTTTTCTTACAACCATTGGCAAGATACCACCATTTTTATAGTAGCGAATATCAGCATCTGCATCAAAGCGTACCAAAGCTTTAAAAGTTTTGGTTTGTTCAGGTGTTGAAGCTGTAACGGTGATAACATCATGGACACCTGGATTTTCTGAAAGGTCAAAGCTAAAGGTCTCATGTCCTGTCAATCCAAGACTTTCAGCATTTTCTCCTTCCATAAATTGGACTGGTAAAATCCCCATCATAACGAGATTTGAACGGTGAATACGCTCAAAACTCTCAGCAAGCACTACTTTTACACCAAGAAGATTAGCACCTTTAGCCGCCCAGTCACGACTTGAGCCCATACCATAATCCTTACCGGCAATTACAAGCGTATCTTGATTAGCTTCTTTATATTTCATAGCAGCATCGTATATAGGTAGAATGTCACCATCATATTTAGTATATCCACCAATTTTTCCATCTGCTAACTCATTCTTGATACGAATATTAGCAAAGGTTCCTCGCATCATGACTTCGTGATTTCCACGACGGCTACCATAAGAATTGAATTCTTGATAATCAACACCATTCTCAGTCAAATAACGAGCTGCTGGACTATTTCTGGCAATATTGCCTGCTGGAGAAATATGGTCTGTTGTTACCGTATCTCCGAATTTAGCCAAAACCTTCAAATCTTTCAATGGTTCAATGCTCAAATCATCTCCTAAAGCATCAAAATAAGGTGGGTTTTGAATATAGGTAGAGTTTTGATTCCATTTATAATTTTGACTTTGTTCAGTAGGAATGGCATTCCACTTCTCGCTATCAGAAAAGACATTAGCATATTCATCTTGGAAAAGTTGACGAGTGACGTATTTATCAACATAAGTCTCAATTTCTTCACGAGATGGCATAACATCCTCTAAATAAACAGCTTGACCATTGTCGTCAAAACCTAAAGGTTCAGTTGTCAAATCAATATTCGTGTTACCAGCTAAGGCATAAGCAACAACCAATGGTGGGCTAGCCAAGAAATTCGCTTTAACAAGTGGATTAATACGCCCTTCAAAATTACGATTTCCTGACAAAACAGCACTCGCTAATAAATCAGTGTCTACAATAGCCTTAGCCACCTCAGGACGTAAGTCTCCTGAGTTCCCAATACAGGTTGTGCAACCGTAACCTACCAAGTTAAAGCCAAGCTTATCTAGATAGGTTTGCAAGCCTGAAGCTTTGAGATAACCAGTAACAACCTTAGAACCTGGTGCCAAAGATGTCTTCACTGTTGGAGATACTTTTAATCCTTTCTCAACCGCTTTTTTAGCTAAAAGACCGGCTGCCATAAGAACGTAAGGATTTGAAGTATTGGTACATGATGTGATAGCTGCAATGGCCACATGACCTGTTTGAATTGTTTCTGAATGATCCTCAAAGTCAACGTTTGCAGTTTTTGCTAGCTCTTCCTTATCCAAACCAAAACCACGGACACCAGCTTCTCGTACCACTGCATCTTGAAATTCTTGCTTAGCATCTGATAAGAGAATCAAATCCTGTGGACGTTTAGGACCTGAGATAGAAGGTTTAATGGATGACAAATCAATTTCAACAATCTTAGTATACTTGGCTTCTTTACTTGGATCATAGAAAAGATGATTGGCTTTTGTATAGGCTTCAGTGACTTGGATGTGTTCCTCATCACGGTTAGTTAAACGCATGTAGTTAAGAGTCTCGTCATCAATAGGAAAATAACCACAGGTCGCTCCATATTCTGGTGCCATATTAGCGACTGTAGCACGGTCAGCTAGAGACAAACTCTTCAAGCCAGGTCCAAAGTACTCAACAAATTTACCAACCACATTTTCAGAACGAAGTACCTGAGTAATCTTGAGAGCCAAATCTGTTGCTGTAGCAATTTTAGGCAACTCTCCCGTCAGATGTACACCAATGACCTCTGGAATTGGGAAATAAGATGCTTCACCGAGCATAGCTGCTTCAGCTTCAATACCGCCAACACCCCAACCAAGAACGCCAATACCATTAATCATAGTTGTATGACTATCAGTACCAAACATAGAGTCAGGATATAGGAGCCCATCATTTTCAATAATAACATCACTCAAAAATTCAATATTAACCTGATGAATAATCCCTGTAGCTGGTGGAACAGCACGGTAATTTTCAAAAGACTGTTCGGCCCACTTTAGAAATTCATAGCGCTCGTTATTACGTTTAAACTCTAGATTAATGTTATCTTCAAGAGCAGTATCACATCCGTATGAATCCACTTGGACAGAGTGGTCAATAACCAAATCCACTGGAATCTCAGGGTTAATAAATTCGGCTTTACCACCATTAGCCACTATAGCATCACGCATTGAAGCTAAATCAACAACAACAGGAACTCCTGTAAAATCTTGTAAGATAACACGACTTGGTTTAAAAGGCACTTCGGAAACTGTCGGAAAATTCGGAAATTTCATCAGGTCAGAAATGTGAGATTCCTTAACATCGACGCCATCTTTTTTTCGGAGGAGACTTTCAAGTAGTATTCGAATGGTATAAGGTAGTTCTCCGACCTTAACATCATGAGATTTTGCTGCTTTTTCGAGATCATAGAAAGAGAATGTCTTACCATTTACAGTTAGATTTGAACAGTATTCTTGCATACTTGAACCTCCATTAGTTAAAAATTTTCTTTATTCTACACTGTTTTTTTTGAAAAAACAAATAGAATTGGCATTTTGATGTTATATTATATAACATGCATAGTTAGATATTTCTTTTTTCGTCATTTCCATATACAAATCCTATTTAATTTAGGAAACTTAAAAAAGCCTTTAAAACACAAGATATAGGGTTGTGTTTCAATACTAAACACAAAATATTGTATTTCCTTGAGATATTTAGCTTGATTTTTCCCAATATTTTGGGTATTCTATTAGAGTCGAAAAAGTGGCTCTTGGCCACTTAAAATCTTTTTATAAAGGAGTATTTGCAATGGCAAAGATTACATTGTTTTCTAAAAACAACTGCATGCAGTGCAAAATGACTAAAAAATTCTTGGAAAAGGAAGGTGCTGATTTCGAAGAAATCAACATTGATGAACAGCCAGAAAAAATCGATTACGTTAAAAGCCTCGGTTTCACTGCTGCTCCAGTTATTGAAGCCGGCGATATCATCTTTTCAGGTTTTCAACCGGCTAAACTTAAAGAAATCCTTTAATTATCAAGTTTTTATATAGAAAGGAACTTGTTTGCTTAGTTTAATGTTTCAACCTTAATATACTATTAAACTGAGCCTGGTATCTGTATTATGTCTTTAAAAAATCTTGGCGATGTCTCATACTTCCGCCTCAATAACGAAATTAACCGTCCTGTTAACGGTCAAATTCCTTTGCATAAGGACAAAGAAGCGCTTCGTGCCTTCTTCCTTGAAAACGTTAAGCCAAATTCAATGGCATTCAACAGCATCACAGATAAAATTAATTATTTGATTGAGAACGATTATATTGAGTCTGAATTCATCGGTAAATACGAACCTGCTTTCATCGAAAAATTGTCTGCAGAAATTCATTCTCAAAAATTCCGCTTCCAATCTTTCATGGCAGCCTACAAGTTCTACCAACAATATGCCCTCAAAACAAACGATGGCGAGTCTTACCTCGAAAGTATTGAAGATCGTGTTCTATTCAACGCCCTTTACTTTGCTGATGGTGATGAAAACCTAGCTAGTGACCTTGCCAACGAAATGATTCACCAACGTTACCAACCTGCTACTCCTTCATTTTTAAATGCTGGACGTAGTCGTCGTGGTGAACTCGTGTCATGTTTCCTTATTCAAGTAACAGATGACATGAATTCTATCGGACGTTCTATCAACTCTGCCCTCCAGTTATCACGTATTGGTGGTGGGGTAGGTATTAGCCTGTCTAACCTTCGTGAAGCTGGTGCTCCTATCAAAGGATATGCTGGGGCAGCCTCTGGTGTCGTGCCTGTTATGAAGCTTTTTGAAGATAGCTTCTCTTACTCAAATCAACTTGGTCAACGTCAAGGTGCTGGTGTTGTTTATTTGGATGTTTTCCACCCAGACATCCTTGCCTTCCTTTCTACTAAGAAAGAGAATGCTGATGAGAAGGTGCGTGTTAAGACACTGTCACTTGGTGTTACAGTTCCAGATAAATTCTACGAGTTGGCACGTAATAATGAAGATATGTACCTCTTCAGCCCTTACTCAGTCGAAAAAGAGTACGGTAAACCATATAACTACATTGATATTACAGCTATGTACGATGAGTTGGTTGCCAATCCAAATATCACAAAAACCAAGATTAATGCCCGTGAGCTAGAAACTGAAATTTCTAAACTCCAACAAGAATCAGGTTATCCATATATCGTCAATGTTGATACAGCCAATCGACACAATCCAATCGATGGTAAGATTATCATGTCCAACCTCTGTTCTGAAATTCTTCAAGTTCAAACACCAAGTGAACTTAACGATGCACAAGAGTTTGTTAAACTCGGTACAGACATTTCATGTAACCTTGGATCAACTAATATCCTTAACATGATGACTTCACCTGACTTTGGTCGTTCGATTAGAGCAATGACACGTGCGCTTACCTTTGTTACAGATAGCTCAAGTATTGATGCTGTACCATCTATCAAAAATGGTAACCAACAAGCTCATACCTTTGGTTTGGGAGCTATGGGGCTTCACTCTTACCTCGCTAAACACCATATCGAGTATGGTAGCCCTGAATCTGTTGAATTCACTAATATCTACTTCATGCTAATGAACTACTGGACTTTAGTTGAATCTAACAACATTGCCCGTGAACGTCAAGAAACCTTTGTCGGTTTTGAAAAATCAAAATATGCTGATGGTTCTTACTTTGACAAATACGTTACAGGCCAATACGTTCCTAAATCTGACCGTATCAAAGAACTTTTCGATGGCCACTTCATCCCACAAGCCAAAGATTGGGAAGAACTCCGTGAACTCGTTAAGAAAGATGGACTCTACCATCAAAACCGTTTAGCTGTTGCGCCAAATGGCTCAATCTCTTACATTAACGACTGTTCGGCTTCTATCCATCCAATCACACAACGTATTGAAGAACGTCAAGAAAAGAAAATCGGAAAAATCTATTATCCAGCCAACGGTCTTTCAACAGACACAATTCCTTTCTATACCTCAGCCTACGACATGGACATGCGTAAAGTTATCGACGTTTATGCCGCTGCGACTGAACACGTTGATCAAGGTTTGTCATTAACCCTGTTCTTGCGTAGTGAGTTACCAAAAGAAATTTACGAATGGAAAACAGAAAATAAACAAACGACTCGTGACCTTTCTATCCTTCGTAACTACGCCTTTAACAAGGGAATTAAATCAATCTACTACATCCGTACTTATACAGATGACGGTGAAGAGGTTGGTTCTAACCAATGTGAAAGCTGTGTCATCTAAGATGGTGATTTAACGATAACAACCTCACTACCCTTATTTACAAAATGCATTAAAAGGTCGGTTCGCCGACTTTTTTAATAGATCAACTCAAAAAACTATATCATGATTTTGAATTATGATAAAATAGTAACGATATCAATAAAGAAAGAGGTTTCTAATGGAAACTTACTACAAAGCCATTAACTGGAATGAAATCGAAGATGCGATTGATAAATCTACTTGGGAAAAATTGACGGAACAATTTTGGCTAGATACACGTATCCCACTTTCAAATGACCTTGATGACTGGCGTAAACTTTCAGCTGAAGAAAAGGATTTGGTTGGAAAAGTTTTCGGTGGTTTAACCTTGCTAGATACCATGCAATCTCAAACTGGTGTTGAAGCCATTCGTGCAGACGTCCGTACACCTCATGAAGAAGCTGTATTGAACAACATTCAGTTCATGGAATCTGTTCACGCGAAATCTTACTCTTCAATCTTCTCAACTTTGAATACTAAATCTGAAATTGAAGAAATTTTCGAGTGGACTAACAGTAACGAATACCTCCAAACCAAGGCGAAAATCATTAACGATATCTATGAAAATGGAACGCCTCTTCAGAAAAAGGTTGCTTCAACATATCTTGAAACATTCCTTTTCTATTCAGGGTTCTTCACTCCACTCTATTATCTTGGTAATAACAAGCTGGCTAATGTCGCTGAAATCATTAAGCTCATTATCCGTGACGAATCTGTTCACGGAACTTATATTGGCTATAAATTCCAACTAGGGTTCAACGAATTACCTGAAGAAGAGCAAGAAAGTTTCCGTGAATGGATGTATGATCTCCTCTACCAATTGTATGAAAATGAAGAGCTCTACACTAAATCTCTTTATGATGGTGTTGGATGGACTGAGGAAGTCATGACTTTCCTACGTTATAACGCCAACAAGGCTCTCATGAACCTGGGACAAGATCCACTCTTCCCAGATAGTGCGAACGATGTTAACCCAATCGTTATGAATGGTATTTCTACAGGAACATCTAACCACGACTTCTTCTCTCAAGTTGGTAATGGTTACCTTCTAGGTACTGTTGAAGCCATGCAAGATGATGATTATAACTACGGACTATAAGAAAAAACTAGCTGAGCTAGTTTTTTTATTGTGTTCAATACTATATTCGAAAAACAAATAGAAAAAGAGTTCAAATTGAACTCTTTTTATTTTATTTTGCTTTTACTTCAAAACCTTCTGCGACACCTTCTGCAAAGTTTTCTTCAACAATGCTAGCACAATGATCACAGATAGTCGCATTGTAGCTACGTTCTTTGGTAGTTGGATCGATACGACGGCAACGATCACAGACATCTCCTTCAGCACGTTCTACTGTGAATGCTACACCTTCAAAGCTTACAGCAGACTCAGGAGCATCTCCTTCAGCAATAGTCAATGCTGAAACGATCAAAAGTTGAGCAAGGTTAGTATTCAAACCTTCAAGAAGTTCTTTGACTTCAGCATTAGGATAGATTGTCAAATGAGCTTCAAGCGATTTACCGATAACTTTTTCGTTACGCGCTTCTTCCAAAGCTTTTTGAGCTTGGCCACGGAAATCCATGAAGGCATTCCAATTTTCAAGAAGTGCATCTTGACCAGCGAAATCTTCTGCTTCTGGCAACTCTGACAATTGAACATAGTCTTCTGTTTCAAATTCAAGATATGACCAAATTTCTTCTGCAGTGTGAGGAAGAATTGGAGTCAATAGTTTTGTAATCTTGACAAGAATATCGTAGAAGACTGTTTGCATTTGACGACGTTCAAGTGATTCTGCACTCTCAATATAAACCACATCTTTGGCAAAATCAAGATAGAAAGCAGACAACTCAACGTTAATAAAGTTAACCAAGGTTTTGTAGATAGTTAAGAATTCAAAGTTTGCATAGGCATCACGAATAGTCTTAACTAATTGGTTAAATCGAATAGTCATGTACTGATCTACAGAACGCAAGTCTTCAAAGGCTACTGCATCAGTTGTTGGATTGAAGTCAGATGTATTAGCAATCAAGAAACGAAGTGTGTTACGAATCTTACGATAAGATTCTGATACTTGGCTAAGGATATCCATTGAGATACGAACGTCATTAGTTGTATCAACACTTGTTACCCAAAGACGAAGAATTTCAGCACCAAATTGTTTCTCAACATCACTAGGAGCAATAGTATTACCAAGGGATTTAGACATCTTTTCACCCTTACCATCAAGCGCAAAACCTTGAGACAAGAGTTGTTTATATGGTGCAACACCATTATTAGCAACAGATGTGATAAGTGATGAGTTAAACCATCCACGATATTGGTCTGAACCTTCAAGATAGAGGTCAGCTGGATAAGTTAACTCAGGACGGTTAACTACAACACCATTCCATGATGAACCTGAGTCAAACCATACGTCCATAATGTCAGTTTCTTTAGTAAACTCTCCGTTTGGTGAACCTGGATGTGTAAAGCCTTCTGGAAGAAGATCTTTGGCATCACGTTCCCACCAGATAACTGAACCGTGCTCTTCGAAAAGTTTAGCCACATGTTCGATTGTTTCTTCAGTCATGATTGGTGTTTTATCTTCAGCATAGAAGATTGGGAGTGGCACACCCCAAGCACGTTGGCGAGAGATTACCCAGTCACCACGGTCACGAATCATGTTGTAAAGACGAACTTTACCCCACTCAGAATGGAATTTAACTTTTTCAATCTCATCCAAAATCTCTTGACGGAATTTAGAAACAGAGGCAAACCATTGTGGTACGGCACGCCAGATGATTGGTTTCTTCGTACGCCAGTCAAATGGGTATGAGTGTGAGATTTCTTCTTTAGCAAGGAGCAAATCACCGAGTTTTTCCATAACAATTGGAGCCACTTTATCGTAGAACTGACCTTCAAAATCAGGACCAGCATTTTCCATCATGATACCACGCTCATTAACAGTTACGGCAACTTCAAGGCCATTAGCAATACCTACGTTATAGTCATCCTCACCAAAACCAGGAGCCGTATGGACGATACCTGTACCTGAATCTGTAGTAACGTGGTCACCAAGGATAACAAGCTCATCAACTTCTGTATCCCATGGGTGTTCAGTGACGATTTGATTCAATTCTTCACCACGGTATGACTGAAGTACTTCCACATCAGTCCAACCAAATTTCTCAGAAAGACTATTAAGTAATTCAGAAGCAACGACAAATTTGCGGTTTTCTCCGGCAGGTTTTACGAGAACGTATTCAATATCAGCACCAACAGTCAAACCACGTGAAGCTGTTACTGTAAATGGTGTTGTTGTCCAAACTACGATATATGTATCTGTGTCTAGTACTCCTTTACCATCCTTTACCTTATTGGCATAGTAAAGTGAGGTTGAAACTAAATCATGGTACTCGATTTCTGCTTCAGCAAGTGCTGACTCTGATGACCATGACCAATAAACTGGTTTTGCACCTTGATAGATGTAACCTTTTTTAGCCATCTCACCAAAGACACGGATTTGTGCAGCCTCATAGTCTGGTGTCAAAGTAACATATGGGTTATCCCAATCAGCCGAAACACCAAGACGTTTGAAATCTTCACGTTGTTTGTCAACTTGTGAAAGTGCATAATCACGACACATCTTAAGGTATTCAGCACGATCAAGTTCTTTACGTTTCACACCTTGTTTTGCCAACACTTGCTCAATTGGAAGACCATGCGTATCCCAACCAGGAACGTAAGGAGCATAGAAACCAGACATTGATTTTGAACGAACAATGATATCCTTAGAAATTTTATTCATCGCATGTCCAACGTGAATATTACCATTGGCATACGGAGGACCATCATGAAGAGTGAAGTGAGGTTTACCTTGGTTCAACTCTTGACGACGTTGATACATCTTAGCATCTTCCCACTCTTTTTGCCAGATTGGTTCTTTGTTAGGAAGTCCAGCTCGCATTGGAAAAGCTGTCTTACCTAGATTTAAGGTTTCTTTGAGTTTCATTATATCTCCTCTTTAATTTAATTTACTAAATAAAAAGAGCCTTCATCAAAAAGGACGAAAGCTCGTGGTACCACCTTAATTCAGAGCAAAAAACTTTTGCTCCCTCATATGTCCGTAAGGAGGACCATCCTTCTAACTTACTTAATTCAGTTAGAATGCTTGAAAATGATAACTATCCAAATAGGGAATGTGGGACTCACACCATCTCCCACTCGCTGTTAATATACTTGGTAAGTTGTATTTTTCTTATTCGCTAATATTCAATTTAAACGTTTGTGTTTCGTTAAGATTAATTTCACCTGTTGACTCAGGTTGTAAATCAAAATCTTCATCTACTGGTGCTGAAGTTGGGAAATCTGCTACTTCACTCTCGAAAGTATCTGGAATACCAAAATCAACTGGAGTTGAAACAACTTCGTTTGTTTCATCAACTTCTGGACTAGAGAAATCTTCAACTTGCTTATTACTTTCAGCAACGCGACGTTGAAGTTCAGCCATTTCATCAGGAGTGAATTGACGAGTTGCATCAAATGAAGCTGCGTCATTTGAATCTGGTACATGTTCATCCAAAACTTTTTCAACAACTTCTTTAAAGGCAGCATCTGAATTTTGAAGATAAATAGCTGTTGGTTGCAACAATTCACCCCATTCTGGAGCACTTGCCAAGCTAAGCTGACCTTCAACTGCAGCCAATAGGCGTTGGTGGAAGACACGACTTTGACGTTTAAGTTCTTCCGTTTCGATGGCAACACGTTTGGCTTCATCTGTTGCATCACGAAGAATTTCAGATGCTTTAGATTTAGCTTCTTCAACCAAATGAGTAGCATTGAAGTTAGCCTTATTAATCAAGTTAGCTGATTCATCAGCCGCTGAAGCTTTAACTTTTTCAGCTGTTTCTTGAGCCAAAATAACTGATTGACTCAATGATTCTTTCATTTCATCAAAATAAGCCAATTTTTCTTCAAGCTCTTTTACACGAGCAGCAAGTTCACGATTGTCACGAACCAAATCTTCATAATCATCTACAATAATATCAAGAAATTCATCAACTTCTTGCTCATTATATCCACGAAATTTAGTTGTAAACTGTTTATCTTTAATATCAAGTGCTGTAATAGCCATTACAGGCCTCCTTTATTTTTCATTACCATATCTGATGGTTTAAATTAAATAACTACTTTTTTCTCCGTCTTAACAGACTTTCAATAACGATTTTAGCTTTCCTGGACTTTGAAAATCCGTCTTGTTGAGCTAGTCGAAATCGACCATAACCTCTAACCGAAATCATATCACCAATCATAACCGTCTGATTAGCCTTCTCAATTTGTCTATAATTTAATTTAACTTTTCCAGAAGCAATAAGTTTTAAGGCGTTAGAACGGGATAGGTTTAATACCGTCGCCAACACATTATCAAGACGCATACTGGAAAGTAAAACAAAAAATTGTGAATAGTTTTCTTGATTTGAAATCCAATCGTCTTTGCTTACTTCTTTTAGAGTAACCGAAACATTACCAATCTTAGTAATAGTCATTATCGCATAACTTGCTAAATGAGAAGCAATGGAAAATTGAACACGTCCTTCTTCATCAAGAATAATATCTCCAAATACTTGACGGTCAAGACCAAGTTGATTAATCAGTGCTCCCAAAACTTTTGGGTGTGTCAATTTATTGAACTGTCTCGCATAAGAGATTTCTAGTCGTTTAATTTCAAAGTCATCGTCATCAAGCTCGTAATATTCGGGAGCAAGAATGACTCTTCCATACTCTTCAGATTCAAGAGTAGAACTCACAAAAAATTTTAAATTGTAGTAATGAGCTAACTCTTCAACAATCTGAATTTCACGAGGATTCAAGAAATCAGTTAAGTAAGGACTGTACCTATCATCAACTAATTGACAAAATCCCCTAACCTTCTCTAGAAAAGGACGTTCATCTAACGAGTAATGCTGTTCAATATTTTTAATATCTGACATCAGAGTAGAATAAATCTAAGAATTCTAAGTGAAAAGTTTAGTAGAAGTACAATTACCAATATTGAAAAATCAATACCAGCAAAAGCTAAATTCAGGCGACGAAATGGTGCGAGAATCGGTTGAACAATTTGTCTAATGATTCTTCCAAGGCTAGTATCATAGGCCCCTGGGAACCATGATAAGAACGCATAGACTACAAGAAGAATCTCTATCACGTTAACAACACGTGCCCAAATAACATAAAGTAATACAGACATTGCTTAACGTCTCTTCATGTCGAAGTCAAAATTAGCTTCTTGGTTGCCATGCGCCAACCCAATCTCTTCGATGTCAACAACGACATTAATTGGCGTAAGCAAATACATTGAAGAACCAACTTTTTGCAAGTTGCCTGTAAGCACCTTGCTAGCACCATCAATAAAATCAAGACAACGACGAGCTTGCGCTTCCAACATATATTGAAAATCGATTAAAACACATTCGTTTTCAATCAATAGTTCTACAATTTCCTGAGCATCTTCATACTTTTTAGGATATTTAATTGCAATTGTTGCTTTAGTTGTATTCATTTGTTGTGGTCCCTGATTTGCTTGTGAACGACTCAGAGGTAAACTACGAAGGACTTGAGTTTCCTGTAAGTCTGAATGAACATGTTGGCGACGAGGAGGGACTGTAGCCTGATAACGCTCAGGTTGACGTTGCTGACGAGGAGGTGGTGTCTGCACAGGTTTCTGTGCTTTTACTGGACGTTCTTTAGCCTCTTCTTTAGCAGCATCTTCATAATCTGTTACTTCGTCGGTATCAAAATATGAAACAATTTTATCAATTGCGTCTTTTAATGCCATAAGGTTATTCTCCGTTCTCTTTAAAGAATGCACTGCCTATTCTGACAAAGGTTGATCCATTTTGAATAGCCATGTCATAGTCTCGACTCATCCCCATGCTTAACTGATCACAAGGAACATTCTTTAGTTTTTTCTCTTGAATTGATTTTCTAAGTTCATTTGTCTCAGCAAAAATCTTATCAAGTTCTTGAGCATCTGCATCAATTGGAGCCATAGTCATGAGTCCAACTATACAAATCTTATCAAGATTTTCAATTTGTTTTAGAACAGTATCAAGTTCTTCTGGAGAAAAACCATGTTTTGACTCTTCACCTGAAACGTTTACTTGTAGGAAGCAATTAATGGTGTGGTCGGCACGCTTTTGAATTTCCTCTGCCAATTTAACAGAATCCAAAGCATGAAAATAATCAACTAAATTAATAACATCCTTTACTTTACGACGTTGCAGGGTACCAATGAGGTGCCAAGTCAAATCATAATTTTTTAAAGCTTGATACTTATCTAAGAATTTATCAACGCGATTTTCAGCAATGTGCTTGATTCCCGTTTTAACCAATTCTTCAGCGACATCACTTGAAACATATTTGGTTACGGCAATAATATTGACTTCATCGCTAGAGCGATTAGCCTTTTCACAAGCTTTTTTTACCGCCTGATAAACATTATTTTTATTCTCTTCTATAGTCATTATTAACGATTTTTAAAGAATGGTGGTGTCTCCAATTCATCATCATCTTCAACATCACTTGAGAATGTAGACATAGTCAATTGACTATCTAGTTGACCAGTTTCAGGACGAGAAATATTATCACGTCTCAAATCCCAATTACCAAAAGCTGACTGCTCTTGTTGAGGAGTTGCTGCTGCAGGACGAACTCCTGGTTGTGGCATTGAAGGTGTTTCATTATAGTCAAAATTTGGTTGACGTTCAAATGAAGGTTGAGAAACTGGACGTTGCTCTCCTTGAGCAACTTGCTGAGTAGGAGCTGAGGGGTGTGAAGGAGCTGTAGTCACTTTACGTGGCTGAGCTTTCATACCAGATACTTTTTCAGCACGATCTTGGCGAACTCCAGTTGCAACAACAGTTACACGGATTTCATCTTTCAATGTATCATCGATAGATGTACCAAGCCAAATGTTAACACCGTTACCAGCTGCTTGACCAACAATTTCAGATGCTTCTTCTGCTTCTGTAAGGGTCATATCAAGACCACCAGTTACGTTAACGATGACATCTTCTGCACCATCAATAGTAGTTTCAAGAAGTGGTGAATAGATTGCTTTGCGTGCAGCTTCAACAATACGTTCTTCACCTGAACCAATACCAATACCCATAAGTGCATTACCTTTATTTGCCATAACAGTTTTCACATCGGCAAAGTCAAGGTTGATCAAACCTGGGTTAGTGATAAGGTCTGTAATACCTTGGACCCCTTGACGAAGAACATTATCTGCTTCACTAAGAGCTTCAAGAAGTGGTGTTTTCTTATCAACAATTTCAAGAAGGTTATTGTTTGAGATAATAAGTAGGGTATCAACTTGCTCACGCAGCTCTTGAATACCTTCAACAGCGAAGGCACCACGTTTGTTACCTTCGAAGCCAAATGGACGTGTCACAACTGCAACTGTCAATGCACCCAAGCTTTTCGCAATACGTGCAATAACTGGTGCTGCCCCTGTACCAGAGCCACCACCCATACCAGCAGTGATAAAGACCATATCAGCTCCTGTAAGTGCTTCTGTAAGTGTTTCTTCACTTTCTTCAGCTGCCTTACGACCAACTTCAGGTTGACCTCCGGCACCAAGGCCACGAGTCAATTTAGGACCCAATTGGATTACTGTTTCTGCTTTAGAAGAGCTGAGTGCTTGAATATCAGTATTAGCTGCAATAAATTCAACACCAGCAAGACCTTCTTCAATCATTCGGTTGATGGCGTTTCCGCCACCTCCACCGACACCGATAACTTTAATTACCGCACCTTGAACTGATGCGCTATCAAATGAAAAACTCATTTTATTTCCTCGCTTTTACTAGATTCAATTAATCAAACATACTGCCGAAAATACCACGAACACGATCACCAAGTTTTTGTTTTTGTTCATGATTTTCTTCTTCAACTGGCAGAGGTACCTCAATGGTGTTCTCAACTGGAACAGGATTTGGCTGAGGAGCCACTCGAGGTGCTGGAGTAGGAGTTCTATCAAAACTCAAGGCAGGAGCCTCATTGTCGATTGGTTTACGACGAAGATACTCTTCACCAGACACAGCCTGTTGTGCGATGATATCAACTTCTGTAAGAAGACCAACATACTCAACAAGACTAATCACATTTGCAAACATTGGATTACGGATACCAACTTGATTTGGCACGTAAAGTTTAACATTTGTCTCAAAAATTTCTTGAGCAACTTCAACCACACCTGGCATGATAGCTGTTCCACCTACAAGGACAATGCCACCAGGCAAATCAAGTAGACGTCCTCGAGTCAAGTCTTGTTTAACTCTATCAAGGATATGCTTCACACGAGCTGAGATAATCTCAGCAAGGTATTTTTCTGTAATCTCAACTGGTGAATTCTCACCTACAACTTCTACTTGGACAGTTTCTGTTTCGCTTGCTTCTTCAATATCTGCATTACCAAAATTGAACTTAAGTGCTTCAGCAATCTGCATTGAAGTCTTCAAAACTTTTGAAATATCCTTAGTGATGTACTCGCCACCTTCAGAATAAATATTGGTAAATTGAAGTTCTTGAGCACGCATGCTTGCAACAGTTGTTTGACCGCCACCCATATCAATAACAGTAGCACCAAACTCACGTTCACCTTCATTTAGAACAGCACGTGTCATTGCAAGAGGAGAGATGATAATATTCTCTACTTGAATACCCGCACGTTCAACTGTCTTACGAAGGTTGTGAAGAATCGTTGTTGGACCTGTGTAAATGAGACCTCTCATTTCAAGACGAATCCCCATCATTCCACGAGGATCACGAATTCCTTGGAAGCCATCAACAATAAACTCTTCAGGAACTAGTGAGATAACCTCACGCTCAGGTGTAATGCTCTTTGTCAAGGCTGAGCGAACAACACTTTCAACATCTTCATCTTTGATTTCTTTTGATTCACTTGTTACAGGAATCATACCTTGTGTAGGCTCAATTTGAAGAAGATTAGCTGGAAGCCCAACGTTCACTTGCTCAATAACAATCCCAGCTTTTTCTTCTGCTTGTTCAATAGCTGTTTTGATTGATTTCGCTGCAGCGTCAATGTCAACAATGATGCCATCTTTCACACCAGAACTCTTAACATTACTTACTCCGATGACATTCATTGATCCATCAATAAACTCAGCAACAAGAACCTTAATCGAGCTAGTTCCTATATCTAATCCTGTAAAAAAGCCATCTCTAGCCATTCACTCGACCTCTCAATCTTTCCATTCAATATCTTTGTAAACTGTATAAAAACAGAATTATTCGGATACTATTGTACCATAAAAAAACGTAAAATGTCAGCATTTTACGTTTTTTATTATTCAATATTAGCCTTGAGCAGGGGAAGTCCGATGAGTTGTTTCTTGACCAACAGTTGGATTTTCTTGTCCTTGAATACCCGGATTTTCAGAATTAGACTCTTCCTCAGAATGCTGTTCCATTGATGTTGTAGTATCTTGACCTTCTTCAGAAGTTGCATTTTCTTCTTTTTTATCAGTCTTATCTTTATCTTTCTTTTTATCCCCATCAGTTTTTGATGATTCAACTTCAGGAGTCGTTGTATAAAGTCCAACTTCCATATCTACAATACTTCCATCTGAAAGTTGACTCTTAATTTTCTCGTAGTAAGGAAGCTTAACTGTTAATTGAGAAAGTGGAACACGAATGGAATTGCCATCATACAGCTCAATCGTTAGTAAATCTGAAGTTGCTTTAGTAGGCGTAAGATTAATAATTTGAATATTATTCTTGATTTTTGTATCAAGTTTATTTAATTCTTTTACTAACTCTTCAATTTTCTTCTCGTCATCCATCTTTAAGGTGATGAATTTATCAGGTAGATTACTAGTTGAAACTGTTCCTCCTGTCTTACCACTTTGAAGAATAGAAACATAACCATTTGTAGTTTGACGATAAGCCACGATTGGGTATTCTTTTACTGCAATATTAAATTGATTTGGAAAACTATATGTTACTGTAGCCTTTTTAACCCAAACATTGGTTTTTTCAACAGTTGATGCAATCTTTCCTTGGTTGAAAAAGACATGAGTGATATAGTCTGTATCAAGAATACCACTTGCAACTTTCACATCTTCTGGTAAAGCATTTTTTGTTCCTGATACAGTGAGAACCTTTTGTTTTGACCAAGGTGAAATAAAGAAAAGTGAAAATACGATTAGGAGTGCAGCGATAAAAATAACTAGTCCTGCAAGATTTTGTTGTGCAATTGGAATATTACTAGCCGTGTTCCCTTTTTTTCGTTTCTTCCTTTTGGTCTTTTTTTTCTTTCTAACCTTCTTTTTCACTGGTGGCTGGTTCTCATTTGAAGTCGCTTCTTCTGAATGCACGACCTTTCCATTCGCAAATTCTTCAGAATCTTCGGTTTCTTTTTTTCTCAAAAATTCGAGGTTTCTCTTCTGCCACTCTGTGAGAACTTGTTTTTCTTGTGATTCTTGATCCTTTTTTGCCATGAAATTCCTTTATTTTTTTGAAATACTAGTCACTAATAGGTTATAAAAATCATCAGGAGAAGTGATTTCCTCAGATTTAGCCATAGCTTCTTTGTAAGTCTCTGCATGTTCAACAAGTTGTTCAAGCTCATGATTTAAGGTTTCCCAACTTAATTCTGTTTCCTGTAATTGACGTGCGTAACCTTTTCGTTCAAAATAAGCAGCATTTTCAAGTTGGTCTCCTCGGCTAGCTTCTTTCCCTAAAGGAATAATTAAATGAAGTTTTTTCATAGCCAACAATTCGAAAATCGTATTTGAGCCACCACGAGTTACAACTAAATCTGCCGTATCCATAAGAGGTTGGTACAAATCTGTCACATAATCAACTCTATAAAGATGACGTTCTAAGGTATTCAATGAAGAGTCCCCAGAAATATTAATGACATTATATTTTTCCGTCAGTTGTGGAGTATTACTAATAAAATCATTAAATACCTTTGCACCAGCTGATCCACCAATAAAAAGGACAGTTTTTAAGTTGTCATCAAACTGTTCTTTAATCTTATCAAGGGCATCAGACTGATTAGATGTCGCCATTCCTACCTTTGTAATCGCACCTACATGTTTTGTCTTCGCCAATCCTTTTGATTGTTCAAAAGTCGTAAACATAGTAGTCGCAAATTTGTAGGCAATTTTATTGGCCAAGCCCATAGAGAGGTCAGACTCATGCACATAGACAGGAACCCCTAATAATTTAGAAGCAATTACCGGTGGCACTGAGACAAATCCACCCTTTGAAAAGAGTGCTTGGGGACGAATCTTGGCAACAATTGCAATAGACTGTAGAATCCCCCAACCAACTTTAAAGACATCCAACATATTTTGCCATGAAAAATAACGACGTAGTTTACCTGTAGCAATACTATGGAAAGTCACATCTAAGCCAGATTTATCAATCTGCTCATGTTCAATCCCGTGCTTATCACCGATATAGTGCACTTCCCATCCATCTTTGAGAAATTTTGGAATTAAGATAAGATTTAAAGTCACATGTCCAACGGTTCCACCACCGGTAAAAACAATCTTTTTCGCTTTTGCCATAGACTATCCCTTCAATTGCTCAACAGTTGTAATAAATTCGTCACCACGCACTTCGAAATTCTTGTACATATCCCAGCTTGCGTTTGCAGGACTCAACAAGACAACATCTCCTGCACTGGCTTGATCAAAGGCAATACGTGTCGCATCTGCCACATCTTTGGCATCAAGATAAGTCACGCCCGCTTTATCAGCAGCACGTTTGACACGAGGAGCTGATTCCCCTAAAATCACCATTTTCTTAAGACCAGTAATGTCAGGAATGAGTTCATCAAATTCATTACCACGGTCCAAACCACCGGCAATCAAAATGACTTTACTATTATCAAACCCAGAAAGTGCTTTTTGTGTCGCTAAAATGTTTGTTGACTTACTGTCATTGTAGAATCTTACTTCATTGATAGTGTCAACGAATTGGAGACGGTGCTTAACCCCACCAAAGCTTGCGAGGGTTTCCTTGATAGCTTGGTTTGAAATACCTGACAATTTTGCTACAGCTATAGTTGCCAAGGCATTTTCAACATTATGACTACCAGGAACGCCAATCTCATCAGCTTGCATCACCAATTCACCTTTGAAGTAGAGGCCACCATTTTCAAGATAGGCACCATCTACTTTTTCCACTGTTGAGAATGGTACTACTTGTGCTTTAGTTTGTGTAGCTAATTCCTTAGCCAAATCTTGATTGAAGTTCAAAACAACAAAATCATCCGCAGTCATCTGATTTTGAATATTCCATTTGGCAGCCACATATTCTTCAAAACTACCATGATAGTCAATATGTGTCGGCATCAAGTTAGTAATCACAGCAATATGTGGATGGAAGCTATCAATCCCCATCAATTGGAAAGAAGACAATTCCATAACTAAGATATCTTGAGCAGTAACTGACTGTGCAACTTCTGACGCAGGGAAACCGATATTTCCAGACAAGACACCCGATTTGCCACCATGGTTTAGGACATCAGCAATCATAGTTGTCGTTGTTGTCTTACCATTTGAGCCTGTAATACCGATAATAGGTGCTTCAGATACTAGGTAAGCCAATTCCACTTCAGTCCAAACAGGAATGCCTTTTTCAAGTGCACGAGCTACCATTGGATTGTCATAACGAATTCCAGGATTTTTCACCATTAATTCAAAATTTTCATCCAAAAGTTCAAGAGGATGTCCGCCACAGACAACCTTGATCCCTTCTTCAAGAAGCGCCTGTGCTGATGGATTTTCCTCAAATGGTTTCCCATCATTTACTGTGACAATAGCACCCAACTTAGCCAATAGGCGGGCAGCTGCTTCACCAGATTTAGCCAAACCAAGGACCAAAACTTTTTTATTTTCAAATTGTGTTACTGATTTCATAATTCGTCCATTCTCTCAAATTGTATCATAATCATTTTACCCTTTATCCCAAGCTATTTCAAGGAGTTACCTCTTCTTGGCAAAAGAAAAAGCCAATCTATCCGATTGACTTTTAATCTCATGCTACTTACTTATCTTCATGTTCAGCTTTTTCATGATTAAGCTCTGACATGGCGAAAAAATCTTTCAAGGTGAAATAGCTCAATACAAGCATTCCCACCGTAACAAAGAACTCACCAGGTAAACTGAAGAATTTAATGATTGATAGCAATGCTAAAAGTAGGAGCAATGCTAAAGTAGCCATGACAAAGAGAAGATTCATGGTGTTTTTTACCGACTTTGGTGCAATAAAGAAATAGAATGATGCAATCAATATAGCAACAATCAGATAAAACATCTCTTCTCCTCTCTATATATTATTCAGCTTCTGCTGCTTTTTTCTTACGTTTATTGGCTTTATCACGCTCTGCTTTATTCAAAATTTGTTTACGCAAGCGGATAGATTCAGGCGTTACTTCCATGTACTCATCATCATCCAAGAATTCAAGCGATTCTTCAAGAGTCAAGATACGTGGAGTCTTGATAACAGCCGTTTGGTCCTTAGTTGCTGAACGCACGTTTGTCATTTGTTTTGCTGTAGTGATATTGACACCAAGGTCATTTTCACGAGCATTTTCACCAACAATCATACCTTCATAAACTTCAGTACCTGGGTTAACAAAGATTGTACCACGTTCTTCAATACGCATGATTGAGTAAGTTGTCGCTTTACCAGTATCGATAGAAACGAGGGCACCACGGTGACGTCCACCAATTTCACCAGCAACAACTGGCAAGTATTGGTCGAAAGTATGGTTCATGATACCGTAACCACGTGTCATAGACAAGAATTCAGTTGAGAATCCAATAAGTCCACGAGCTGGTACGAGGAAGATAAGACGTGTCTGACCGTTACCAACCATTTGCATATCAAGCATATCACCTTTACGTTCTGAAAGGGCTTGGATAATAGAACCTTGGTACTCTTCTGGAGTATCAATTTGAACACGTTCAAATGGCTCACATTTCACGCCATCAATTTCTTTGATGATAACTTCTGGACGAGATACTTGAAGTTCGTATCCTTCACGACGCATTGTTTCGATAAGGATTGACAAGTGCAATTCCCCACGTCCTGAAACTGTCCATTTATCTGGTGAGTCAGTTGGATCTACACGAAGAGATACGTCTGTTTGCAACTCTGCCAAGAGACGCTCTTCAACTTTACGTGATGTCACGTGTTTACCTTCACGACCTGCAAATGGTGAGTTATTAGCCAAGAAAGTCATTTGAAGTGTTGGTTCGTCAATACGAAGAACTGGCAATGGTTCAACAGCATCAGTGGGTGTAATTGTTTCACCAACGAAGATGTCTTCCATACCTGAGATGGCAATCAAATCACCAGCTTTTGCTTCTTCAATTTCACGACGTTCCAAACCAAAGAAACCGAAAAGTTTAGTAACACGGAAGTTCTTTGTTGTTCCATCAAGTTTTGAAAGGGTAACTTGGTCACCGACTTTTACAGTTCCACGGAAGATACGTCCGATACCGATACGTCCAACGAAATCATTGTAGTCAAGAAGTGACACTTGGAATTGAAGAGGCTCATCTGAGTTATCTACAGGAGCTGGGATGTGGTCAATAATAGTGTCAAAGATTGGAGCCATAGTGTGCTCTTGATCAGCAGGGTTATCTGACAATGATGATGTTCCGTTAATCGCTGATGCATACACAACTGGGAATTCCAACTGATCATCATCGGCACCAAGCTCGATGAAAAGTTCAAGAACTTCATCAACAACTTCTTCAGGACGAGCTGATGGTTTATCAATCTTGTTAACAACAACGATAGGTGTCAAGTTTTGCTCAAGCGCTTTTTTCAACACAAAACGTGTTTGAGGCATTGTACCTTCGTAGGCATCGACAACAAGGACAACCCCATCAACCATTTTCATGATACGTTCAACTTCTCCACCGAAGTCCGCGTGACCTGGTGTATCCATGATGTTGATACGCGTACCATTATAAGCAACGGCTGTATTTTTGGCAAGGATGGTAATTCCACGTTCTTTTTCAAGATCGTTTGAGTCCATTGCACGCTCATCAAGCTCTTTACGCTCGTCAAGAGTGTGTGATTGTTTCAACAATTCATCAACAAGTGTTGTTTTACCGTGGTCAACGTGGGCAATGATGGCTACGTTACGGATATCTTCTCTAAGTTTAGTCATTTTTTCCTCTTTAATTTTTATTTCAACTTTTAAAGTATACCACATTTTCAACAAAATGGCAGAGCTCAGCTGATTGTAAACGTTTTTCAACAAGAAAAAGGTGCTGTCCACCTATAATTGGTCAGACACACCTTCTGTCATTCATTAGTTATCAATTGTAAGTGCAAGACTAGCAGCTCCGATGATACCAGCATCATTTCCAAGTTCTGCTAATTTCACTTTTGTTGTACGGCGAACTTGTGGGAATGCATAACGTGTAAAGTATCCTTCGACACGGCTACGCAAGAATTCACCAGCTGCTGAAACACCACCACCGATGACAACTGAATCTGGGTTAAGAATATTTGAGATATTTGCTGTTGCAAGTCCGAGGTATTCAGAGACTTTGTCAACGATGCTATCAGCAAATTTGTCGCCTTCGGCAGCGGCAACGAAAATATCTTTACTTGTTACTTGCTCACCATTATCTACAGCAGCTTTAATAGAAGAGTCACCTTCATATCCTTCTGCTAAATGACGTGCCAAACGTACGACACCTGTTGCAGAAGCTACAGTTTCCAAGCATCCTTTGTTTCCGCAAGTACATTCAAATCCTGTTTCAGCCTCAACGATAATGTGGCCAATTTCACCACCAGCACCGCCAACACCATGGATCAAGTTACCATCAGCGATAACGCCGCCACCAACTCCTGTTCCTAATGTCACAAAGACAACATCAGGATTGTTAGCACCAGCACCAACCCAACGTTCACCGAGGGCAGCAACGTTAGCATCATTATCAATTGCAAATGGAATACCGAGTTCTTTTTCGATGACAGATCCAACTTCTTGAGTTTCTGCCCAGTTCAAGTTGAAAGCACCAGTGACCGTTTTATTTTCACGATTAACAGCTCCTGGAGAACCCATACCAATTCCAATGAAATCTTCTGCAGTAAGTCCGTACATTTCCAAACGGTGTTTCAAAGACTCCACGATGTTAGGGACGATGTGACGACCATTTTCAAGCGTATTTGTTTCAATCGCCCATTTTTCTTGCACTTCACCTTCTGAAGTCAAAATACCAAATTTAACAGTTGTTCCACCAAGGTCAATTCCCAAGAGTTTTTTACTCATTTTCTTTCTCCATTTCAATGCGATGTTCACGTCGTAAAATCATTTCAGCAGTAAGATAGTTGTCCTTATCCACCAAACCATTCTGGTAGAGGGCTTCTAACTCAATCTTCATCATTTCGATATCATAAAGCCTTTTCCCTAGGTAAACTACTATGCCAAACTGTTTCAACAACTGTTGAACGTCATATAAAGTTTTCATAGCAATATTTTAGCAAAAAGCTTCTGCCATGACAAGATAGTTTTGAAAACCTTTACAGATTATTGTATACTTCAAAAAAACCTGAGTCATTTAGACTCAGGTTTTTGAAAATTCGGGCAAATCCCATGTAAAATCATCTGTTCACGAGTAATGCGAAATCCTGTTTGTGATTCTACCTCTTCCTTGAAAGACGGAATCGGTAAGTCTAAGTCAGTAATGTGACCACATTTTTCACAAACAATGTTTAAGTGGTCATGCCCCATAAAATCATAATAGGTTGTATTATCATTATTAACCTTAATTTCAGAGACAATCCCTTCTTCAACCAACACCTTCAGGTTGTTATAGACCGTCGCTAAACTCATCCCAGGATTGTCAGGGAGTAGGTCATAATATATCACATCTGCACTAGGATGTTGATCAGACATCATCAAATAGCGAATAACAGCTTTACGAGATTCCGTCAACCGAATTCCTTTAGCTTTTAACTGATTTAGGACATCTTCATAAACGCCTAGACTACGTCGATGTACAGACATATCGCCACCCCCCCTTCTTCTAAAAGTATTTTACGTCTATTATACACTTTTAGAGGAACTCTTGACAATCATCTTAACTCAAAAATGCTTATCTCAAGCCTGGCGCTTGTCCAAGCTCAGCAGTCAACATCCAGATTGTCTTATCAATTTCAGATTTAGCTGCAGTGAAGATATCATTTGAAGGAGCATCTCCTTCTTCATCTGTGATATCCAAACCAACTTGGAACAATACTGACAAATATTTGTATGTATCAACCAATAATTGAATTTGATCAGACATTGGTTTATCAAATGTACCAGTAGTTTCAGTCAAGCCTGAATTGGATGAAAATTCTACCAAAGTTGAGTATGGTTCCCCACCAATAGTAATCAAACGCTCACTAATAACATCAAGATGAGCATTCAAACTATCCATCAATTCATCCATTTTTGGATGAAGATAGAGGAAACCAGGACCACGCATATACCAATGAACTTGGTGAACGATCGAAGCTGCTACAGACAAATCAGCAACTGCTTGATTCAAAACTGCTTTAGTTTTTGTATTTGAGGGTGTTTCAGCTTGTTGGTTAACTGTTTCATTGATTGTTTCTTTAATTGAATATACCATATTAATTCTCCTTATTTAGAATTACTATTATTTATATTTTTATTTTAGAATATTTCTAAATAAGATGCAAGCAAAATGTTTTTTCTCACTCTTTTTCGAATAATTAGGTATGTTAACTATCATTTATTTTTTTCTGGGAGCCTCTTTAGGTTCATTTATCGGACTGATTTGTGATCGTTTCCCTGAGAAGTCGATTATTTTTCCTAGTAGTCACTGTAGTCATTGCAAGCATCAGTTGCGTTTTTTCGAGATGATCCCTATCCTCTCACAACTTTTCTTAAGATCTCGATGTCGATCATGTCAGACTTCTATCCCTCTTCGTTACCTCTTTATGGAACTATTTTGTGGAGTAATATGCCTGCTATATTTCTATGACTTTTTGAGTCTTGAAGTAACCTACTTTCTTTACTTCAGCCTTTGTTTATCAATTTTTGATTTGAAGCATAAATCCTATCCGCTTCTGATTTGGATAGTTGGAACACTCCCGCTCCTATTCATGGGAAACCACTATCTCACTTTTACCTTAGGACTCATATTAGCAATTATATCCTATATTAAACGTTTAAACATTGGAGAAGGCGATTTTCTCTACTTAGCTAGTGCCTCACTTATTTTCCCACTTTCAAAAACACTACTAATTATTGAAATTGCCTGCCTATTAGGACTAGCTTACTTCCTTCTACGAAGAAATCTCAAGGAATACATCGCATTTGTTCCATTTCTTTTTCTCGGGATAGTACTCCTTACTTTTTGTTCAATTGTATAGAAAAAAGCCGATAAACCTCGGCTTTTCTTTATTAGTTCATATTAACACGGTGCCACTCATTAATGACATAACAAAGCATCTCTAATTGTTGCAATCCTACATTATTAATTTCTGAAGTCTCTTCGTCCGAACCACCTAAATAACGTGTATAAATGGCTATAAGATACGGTGTATCTTCCATCACGATAGCATCAACATTTAAGGCTTCACGAACATAACCTGGTTTCTGATAAATAGTCAATCCTTGATTATATGTTTTATAATAATATTCTGGGAAAGACTCTCCCAAATATTTGAGAATATCTTTATAATCCTCTTGGTGTTTCCAAAGATAATCCAAAACTTGGATATAATAATCCGTTGTTGTCTTATTACCATGCATTTGGATAGTCTTCACTTCACCTTTTGATTTACCGTATTTATCGAGCATACCATAGAATTTTTCCATACCACCAAGGCGTTCTGCCAAAGCGTAGGCTGGTGTATTCTCTGAGTAAACTAGAGAATATTCCTGCATCTCTGGAATAGTCATTGAACCACCAAAAGCAGCAACATAATTATCATGTTCACCCTGATACTCATACTCAGTATTAGTAATATCAAAACGTTCAGTTAAAGAAAGTTTGCCCTTATTAACCTCATCCATGACCAGCATGTTTAGTGGCAATTTATAAGTTGATCCTGCAGTCATTGGCTGAGTATCATTCATAGAGTATTGCTCATTTGTCTTGGTATTTTTATATGAAAAGGCAATTTGGCTAGACTCAATACCTTGGTCAGCCATAAATGCTTCAACCACTTGGCTCAATGTCATGTTAGCATAATCATAATACAATCCATTACCATACATGGTATCTGCATCTGCTTCCATGACTGCTTGTTTAGCTTCGGCTGATTTATTAGTTGGAGTTACCTTTTCCTCTTTTTCTTTGTCTTCTTTTTTAGTGACTTTAGAATTAGAACCGAAGATATTTCCAAGGCTACCGGTGTTACTAGCTTGTTTACCACGTCCTGCTAAAGCAAGCATAGCAACAAATAAAAGAATTACCAAAACACCTAGGAAAGCTAAGATAAGATAAGCTTTTTTATCATCACGAGATGATTTTGATCTAGATTTCTTAGAGCGCTTACTTCTAAGTGCCAAAGTTTCAGTTTTTGCTTCTTTTTCCTTGTGCTCTACTGGTACTACTGTTTCCTCAGTTGCTTTCTGGTCTACTGATTTTTTAGAAGTCTTTTTAGTATCTTCTTTTACTTCTTTTTTGTTGCCTTTCTTGACATCTTTATTAGTGTCTTTTTGAAGGTCTTGTTTTAACGAATCTTTTTTCTTATCTTTAGTTTTTCGGCGATTTCCACTATACTTTTTGCTTGAATGTTTTTCCTTTTTTTTCATAACAATTATAGTTTAAGCTATAATTCACTAAAAATCAAGGAGATTTTACAATCATATTACAAAAAAATCATCCCCAATAGTGAGGATAATTTTAAACTTATTTAGCTGCTGCATAAAGCTCAGCAACTTTATTCCAGTTAATGATTTCAAAGAAAGCTTTGATGTAGTTTGGACGTACGTTACGGTAGTTTAGGTAGTAAGCATGTTCCCAAACATCAAGTGCCAAGATTGGTTTCTTACCGTCTGAGATAGGAGTGTCTTGGTTAGCAGTTGAAACAACTTCAAGCTTACCTTCAGCGTTAACAACAAGCCATGCCCAACCTGAACCAAAACGAGTTGTTGCTGCCGCTGTGAAAGCTTCTTGGAAGGCTTCAAATGAGCCGAAAGCTTCGTTAATAGCAGCTGCTACTTCTGCAGTTGGTTCTTGTTTTTCAGGAGACAAGAGTTCCCAGAAAAGTGCGTGGTTAAGGTGTCCACCACCATTGTTAATAAGTGCTTGACGGATATCTGCTGGAATTTGTTCCACGTCAGCCAAAAGTGCTTCGAGATCTTCACCAATTTCTGGGTGTTTTTCAAGAGCAGCATTAGCATTTGCTACATAAGTTGCGTGGTGTTTGTCGTGGTGAAGAGTCATTGTTTCAGCATCAATGTATGGTTCCAATGCATCGTAAGCGTAAGGAAGGTCTGGAAGGATAATTGCCATAGTAAAGGTCCTCTTTTCATTTTTTCTTCATTTTACCGTAAAGTGGTAGAGCTTTCAAAAATTTTGCTTACAAAATCAAAGAAGACTCTAAATCTCTAGCGGTTTGATACGATTTTTAGAAGTGCTAAATCAAACAAGTAATCTTTATCTAAAGTTCCTGTTTTTATCTGGTAATCTGTCTCTACTAAAATCTTAATCGTCATTTTTAAGAATGCTACTGACAAAGGACGGCTATCTCTCAATGCAAAACGAACCTGAAATTGGTTAACTTTACGCCCTAAATAATCTGACAGACTTGAAACAATTTGCTGCTCACTTTTTCCTTGAGCAGATAAGAGTTTAACCTGTAAATAGGTACGAAATTGTCCCAACATCACAGCAATCAACTTAATCTCATCTTCACCCTGAAGCCGTAAATCATGAACCAATTCACGAACACTCTGAATCTGACCTCGCAAAAGTAGTTGCGTCATATCAAAAATATTATCTTGCAAACTTTTCGGAATGGCTTCAGCAATATCTTGCGATGAGATAATTCCTTCCGTTTTATATCCCTTTAGAAAAGCTAAGTTTTTTTGAACATCTGAAAAGTCAAAATTTGACTTAATCAAAAGTTCCTCAAAGACTCCTGTATCAAATGTAAGCCCCTCTTGATGCGCCTGCTTTTGAAAATAGGTTCTAAGTTCTGCATCTTTCAAGGGACTGGCTTCAAGCACCATGGCATCACGCTTGAGAAGTTTGACTAAACGACGCTTTCCATCTAGCTTTCCTGCAGACATCAAGACAAGACGTGTTGTTTCAACAGGAGACTCAAGATAATTTTCAAGGCGCTTCAACTCTTTCTCATCCAGATATGATTTTTTAGCAGTAGTCATATCTGCGAAATGATCAAAAATAACCACCTTCTCATCTGCAAAAAAAGGCATGCTTTCTATATCGAGCTCAGCATCTTGATAATCAGTCTCAGACATATCAAAATAAGAATAGGTTAAGTCACTCGGATCAAAACCAATTTGTTTTAAAAATTTTTCTTTAGCTTGACTATACTGCCCTAAATCCTCGCCCGCTAAGACCGTTATCATGGGGAGCTTTTCTTTGGACAGCTTTTCAATCGTTTCCATAGCAATCATGGTTTTATTATAACAGAATTTTCACCATAACAAAAAGCCCACCACCAAAGTGATGAACTTTACTTTATTAACCAGAGTTACGAAGACCTGTTGCAATACCATTGATAGTAATGTGAATAAGGCTAATTTCGTCATCGGTCAAATCATTGTTACGAAGACGTTTAATCAATTCAATTTGGATGTAGTTCAAGACATTGAAGTATGGCAAACGGAAGTCCAAACTTGCTTTAAGCGATGGACTCTCATCAAGGAAGCCATCATGTTTTTCAATGGCAAGAATAACATCCTTAGTCATCTGCCACTCATCCAAAATAATATTGAAGACACTGCGTACTTCTTCACTCTCTGCCAATTGTGCATAGTGGAAGGCGATATTCATGTCTGATTTTGAAAGCACCATGTCCACGTTTGACAAAAGTGAACGGAAGAATGGCCATGTTTCAAACATATGTTGAAGTTTCTCGAGGTTGCCTTCTTCAGCTTGGATAAAGCGATTAAAGGCAGAACCCACACCATACCAACCTGGGAACATGATACGATTTTGTGACCATGAGAATACCCAAGGAATCGCACGAAGACCAGAAATCTCAGTAATTGTCTTACGAGCCGCTGGACGAGAACCGATATTCAAACTTGAGACTTCTTTAATAGGGCTTGCTTCAAAGAAGTAATCATAGAAATGTTCGTTTCCAAAGACAAGATCACGATAGATAACATTAGAATCATGAACAATACCGTCCATAATTTCACGGAAATCAACCAATTCATCTGGGTCGGCAATTTGACGTGTTACCATACGGTCAAGGGCAGCTGAAACAAGCATTTCAAGATTGTAGTAGGCAGCATCCTTATTACCATATTTATTACCGATAACTTCACCTTGCTCAGTCAAACGGATACGGTCCTTAATGGTACCAAATGGTTGAGACGTAATAGCATCGTATGATGGGCCACCACCACGACCGACAGTACCACCACGGCCATGGAAGAAGGTAATCTTAATGCCACGCTCTTCACCAATCTTAGTCAACTCATTTTGAGCTTTGTAAAGCGTCCAACCTGAAGACAAGTAACCACCATCTTTGTTAGAGTCTGAGTAACCCAACATGATTTCTTGGTAGTTGTTACTATTCTTGATCCAACGTTTAACGATATCATAACCAAGATATTGTTTCATGATATCATTAGAGTTTTCCAAGTCTTCGATAGTTTCAAAAAGTGGAACAATTTGGACACGCGCACGTTCAGTATCAACCAAACCAACTTCTTTAAGAAGGATAGCCAACTCAAACATATCAGAAACGCTCTCAGTGTGAGAAATGATATGTTGTTTGATGACATCTTCACCGATATAGTCTTTCAAGAGACGAGCAGTGCGGAAGATTGCCAATTCTTTTTCAAGTGTTTCAGACTTAGGCACATTAGTTGATGACAAGGTACGAGGATCTTCTTGCAATTCTTTAAGAAGAACAGCAACCTTTTCAACCTCTGTTAATTCACTATAGTTATCAACAATATTTGCAGATTTAAGCAACTCTGCTACACATGCTTCATGAACACTTGAATCTTGACGCATATCGATTGTAGCAAGATAGAAACCAAAGACTTCTACAGCTTGAAGAAGCTCTTCGAAATCACCTGAAATCAAGACAGCATCGTCGTTTTCAAGAAGTGAATTTTTGATTGCCAAAAGATCATCATGGAAGGCATCTGCTGTTTCGTAGAATTCTGTTGTTTGTTGTGAGACAGCTTGAAGACTTTGGCTGAGACGTTGTTGCACGTAATCAGCTACTACTTCACCTGTTGAAGCCGAACCCAGACGAACATTTTCAGAAAGGCGTTTAGCAACTCTTTCCTTGCTGAAGTTCCCTTCTTTAAAGAAAAGAAGTGTTTGAATCAACTTAGACTGGATGTAACTGAAAGCACGACGGTAAGGTTCATTTTCACGATAAACAGATGTATCTGGAGAATGTTTCGCCATCTCTGCTACTGTATCTGAAACCTCAGTCAAGCGTGATGAGAGGGAGAATGAACGGTAAAGATTATCAACTTTTTCGATATAGTAGTTGAGGATAACTTCACTTTGCAATGTTGCAGAAAGTTTAAGAGTTTCTGCTGTTACAAATGGGTTCCCGTCACGGTCACCACCAATCCACATACCCATAGTAATAGGTGTTGGATTGTCAAGTTCAATACCTTTTTCAACCGCTAAACGTTTGAATTCATGTGATAGGTTCGTAATCGCCTTAATCAATGAGGAGTTGTAATACTCCATAACGTTAGTGATTTCGTTTTTAACCTTAAGTTTTTTCTCACGAATGATATCTGTTTGCATCATAATTTCTACATAACGACGCAAATCCGCATACCATTTATCCTTGTTAATAAGACCAGCCTTAACGTCACGATGCTTACGGAGAAGTTCGTGAATGTGGTTAGTCAATTCAAGCATAGTTTTACGTTGAACCTGAGTTGGGTGTGCTGTCAAAACTGGCACGACATTGACATGTTCAAGAATGTCACGTGCATTATCACTTTCAGCGACAACATCAAAGGTTTCAGACAACTTACCTAGATAAGATTCATCAATATTGTTCTTGTGGTTGACTTCATAAGCCAAATCCACGTCCTCAGAGATATTAATCAAGAGAGGTAACAAAGAGAAATATCGTGATGCAACGACCATATCGTCATTTGTCATTTCTGAAATGACTTGTGTTAGAGCCACATAGTCACCTTCATCATAAAGTTCAACCAAATGTCGGATTGTTGTGAGACCTTGCTCTCCAGCCATGCCTCGTGTTGCATCATCCAACAATTCTTTCAAGATACCAACTTCTTCAGAGATGATTTCCTGGTTGTTACTGCTTTCCAATTTGTTAAAAGCCAAACCGTATTCTCCTTACTTTATGTAGTACCCTTTTATCATATCACTTTTAAAACAAAAGTAAACTATTTTCCTTTAAATCGTCAGTTATTTTGCAATTTTCCGACTTTTTCAAACAATTTTTTAAGTCCATTTCCGAACTTTATTAAAAAAAGACTCTGAAACAGGGTTCAGAATCTTAATTATACTTTTCTTGATAAAATTTGATTTCATCGCCATCTTCAACCTTAAGTTGGTTGGCTGCTTTTTCACCAAGTTTCCCATTGACATCAAACATCCAATAAATGCCCTTATCTTTATCTTGAGAAATACCATCAATCTCAGTGATGAAGCCATCGTTTTCTTGAACAGAATATACTTCTTCCAAGACATCGAGCACTGTATCCCCTTTTTGGATTTCTACTGATTTTTTCTTACTTTCCTTTTCTGTTTTCAAAATCAAAGTCACCTGACCTTGAACCTTAGACTGATGATTGTTTGTGCTACTAGTAAGTTTAGCTGCCTCATTTTTTCCACAGGCTGCTAGGGTAACAAGTGATAAGGCAAGAAAGAGATAAGTTAATAATTTTTTCATTTCAAAAACCTCCTAAAAATAGACTGGATGAATGGATAAAATAGAAGCGTCGATACTGCATGATAGGTGTCGTAAAGTAGACCAGAAATAACAAAGGTAATCCCACTTTTAAATAGAAGACCATACCCATAATCAAGGAGAACCCCATAGAAAAAGGACAAAAAAGTTACCAAAGCAATCTGCCAGACAAGTGATAACCTAGGTGCAATCAAACTCCAAAGAGCCATTAAGACGCCGAAGGCCAGAATCTGATTAAAGACCCAGGGACCAAAACCAAAGATGAATCCTGAGATGGCCATGGTTAAAGCCATAATCAATAGACCATCTACCAAACCCAAATAAAGAACAGCCACAAAAAACATAGCTGTAATAGGCTGAATATTTGGCAATCCTATAAATGCTGACCGTAATCCTACTGCCAGAGCTGACAGAATAGCTATCCGAGCCATTCGTTGAATCGTTAGTTTCATATATCTATTATGCCAGAAATAAAGAAATATGACTAGTTTTTAAAAATAAAAACTAAAGATTTCTTGAAATACAGAGTGAGATCATACAAATTGTAGAAAATAATGTTCCTTGTTGCCTCTCCCAAATATCAAACAGTTTGAGCAGGCTGAATATTTGATATAAAAAGTGTACTCTCATTCACTATCCTCTGTCATCTTGATAACACTAAATAATTAAGTTATGTTAATTATAAAAGTTAACTTGACTTAATTATTATTTTAAAGTATATTAAACTTAAGGAGGCAACTAATGATCCAAATCGAAAATATTAATGTGTCTTACCAACAGACATTGGCTCTAGATAATATCACCTTAAACCTAGACGGACCAAGTATCACCGGAATTATTGGTCCTAATGGTGCTGGCAAATCAACCCTAATTAAAGCACTTATTGGTATTATCCCTCACTCCGGGCAATTCCTATTCAATAAACAGCCTATTCGTCAGCAATTAAATCGTCTTTCCTATGTTGCACAAAAGGCGGAAATTGATTTTAACTTTCCAATTACTGTCAAAGAGTGCGTCTCTCTAGGCCTCTATTCCAAAACCAAGTTCTTTAAACGTCTAACTAAAAGAGATTGGTCTAAGGTCACAAAAGCTTTAGCTCTACTCGGTTTAAATGATCTGGCCCATCGCCAGATAAGCCAATTATCAGGGGGCCAATTTCAACGGGTTCTGATTGCTCGTTGTCTTGTACAAGAGGCAGATGTCCTCCTATTAGATGAGCCCTTCGTTGGGATCGATTCTGTTAGTGAAGATATTATCATGAACACCTTGAGGGAACTTAAGAAACAAGGAAAGCTTATTCTCATTGTTCACCATGATTTGAGTAAGGTCCCTCATTATTTTGACCAAGTCATCCTCCTCAATCGTAAATTGATTGCTAGCGGGCCTACTAATCTTATTTTTAATGAGGATAATCTCCGTAAAACCTACGGTAACAGTTTATTTTATAAAGGAGATGCAAATGTTTTCTGAATTTATTGATGGTTTGCTAAATTTCCACTTCTTGCAGAACGCCCTTATAACGGCTTTAGTTATTGGAATTGTCGGGGGGGCTGTTGGTTGTTTTATTATTCTAAGAGGTATGTCACTAATGGGTGATGCGATTTCACATGCGGTTTTACCTGGCGTAGCCATTTCCTTTATCTTAGGTATCAATTTTTTCATAGGAGCCATCGTCTTCGGTCTTTTAGCTTCTACAATAATTACCTATATCAAAAGCAATTCCATTATTAAGAGTGACACAGCAATCGGTATTACCTTTTCAAGCTTTCTAGCTCTTGGCATTATTCTCATAGGTGTCGCAAATAGTTCCACAGATCTCTTTCATATTCTCTTTGGAAATATTCTAGCTGTACAAGACTTGGATATGTGGATAACGATTGCCGTTGCCCTTCTCGTACTAACAACAATAAAAATTTTCTTTCGTCCTCTACTCCTGACATCCTTTGATCCAATCTTAGCTAAGTCTATTGGAGTTAGAGTCACCTTCTACCATTACTTACTTATGGTTATTCTCACCTTGGTTGCTGTGACTGCTATGCAAAGTGTTGGCACTATTCTTATTGTGGCTCTTTTAATCACACCGGCTGCTACCGCCTACTTATATGCTAATAGTCTTAAAACCATGATTCTCCTCTCATCAGTTTTTGGGGCCCTAGCCTCTGTTCTAGGTCTTTTTATAGGCTATAGTTTTAACATTGCGGCCGGTTCAAGCATTGTGTTAACATCTGCCCTTCTCTTTCTCATCAGCTTTTTCATCGTCCCTAAACAGAGTGGCATGAATAAGACTTATCAACAATAAAATAAAAGGATGAAAATAATATGAAAAAAATACTATCTATGAAAAAAATACTATCAACAATGGCACTATTACTTTTAGCGGTAGTTGCTTTAGCAGCGTGTAATAATAAACAAGACAGTAGCAAAGATAAATTACGAGTTGTTACGACTAATTCCATTATTGCCGATATCACCAAAAATATTGCTGGAGATAAAATCACTCTCCACAGTATTGTCCCGGTTGGTAAGGACCCTCACGAATATGAACCTCTTCCTGATGATGTAAAGAAGACGTCACAAGCTGACTTGATTTTTTATAACGGTATCAATTTAGAAACTGGTGGGAATGCCTGGTTTACTAAGTTGGTCAAGAATGCCCATAAGACAGAAAACAAAGATTATTTTGCAGTTAGTGATGGTGTTGAGGTGATTTACCTTGAAGGTCAGTCAGAAAAAGGTAAGGAGGATCCCCACGCTTGGCTTAATCTGGAAAATGGGATTATTTATGCACAAAATATTGCTAAGCAACTCATCGCTAAGGACCCAAAAAACAAGACCTATTACGAAAAGAATCTAAAAACCTATACTAACAAGCTTAGTAAACTGGACCAAGAAGCTAAAGAGACCTTTAACAACATTCCCGATGAAAAAAAACTAATTGTCACTAGTGAAGGATGTTTCAAATACTTCTCTAAAGCCTATGGAGTACCATCTGCCTACATCTGGGAAATCAATACTGAAGAAGAAGGTACACCGGACCAAATCAAAACGCTTGTGGAAAAACTCCGTCAAACCAAGGTACCAGCACTCTTTGTCGAATCTAGTGTCGATGACCGCCCTATGAAAACAGTCGCTAAGGATACCAATATTCCTATTTATGCAAAAATCTTTACAGATTCTATTGCCAAAAAAGGGCAAAACGGCGATAGCTACTACAACATGATGAAATATAATCTGGATAAAATCGCCCAGGGTTTGAATCAGTAAAAATCTTGTCTGAGATACGTTCTGTATTCTTCTGAAAAATCTGTTATACTAAGGTGAGACTATTTTTAAAGGAAAAAACATGACACCTAATAAAGAAGACTACCTCAAATGTATCTATGAGATTGGTACTGAAGAAGGTAAAATCACTAATAAGGAAATCGCAAACCGCATGGAGGTGTCTCCACCTGCTGTGACGGAAATGATTAAGAAATTGATTTCAGAAGACCTTATCGTCAAAGATAAACACAAGGGCTACCTCCTAACGGAAACAGGTACAATCAACGTTGCTGAACTCTATCGTAAACATCGCCTCATCGAAGTCTTTTTGGTGGACCACTTGCAATATTCTTGCGATCAAATTCATCAAGAGGCTGAAATCTTAGAGCATACTGTCTCTGATCACTTCATCGATGCTCTTGACCGCCTACTCAACTATCCTCAAACCTGTCCACACGGCGGGCAAATTCCCAAATCAGGTCAACTCATAGAAGAATTTTATAACCAGACTTTTACACAAGGTCTTGCTCCTGGAAATTATGTCCTTCGTCGAGTTCAAGATCAACATGATCTACTCCATTATTTGGAGACTGTCGGTCTTAAAATTGGAACACCTTTTACCTTGGAAGGCTTTGACCCTTTCACACAACTCTACCGACTACATATTGATGGAAAGGACGTCCAAATACCAGAAGCTATTGCTAGCAATCTTTATATTGAATCAAACTAAAAAAGCGAGGCTGATGAACACACTTAGATGTGTCATCAGTCTCACTTTTTTTTACATTTGTTTCAAGCGTTCCACCCGTTCTGAAATTGGTGGATGAGTATAAAAGAGCTTCTGCAAACCAGATTCCTTTTTAGGATCATTGATATAGAGGGCTGCACTAGCATCATCCACGTGATGTTGCATTGGCGCACTATTATCAAGTTTGAGCAGAGCATTAATCATACCTTGTGGGTTACGTGTCAATTCGACGCTAGAAGCATCAGCTAGAAATTCACGTTGGCGTGAAATAGCCAACTGAACCAAGGTAGCCGCCAAAGGCGCCAGGATAATGGCAATCAAAGAAATAATGAGAAGAATAATTTCCAAACCGCTACTTCCATTACGGTCATCATCATTTCTACGACGGCCTCCACCCCAGAACATCATATTACGAGCCATCCCAGCTAGCATGGTAATGGCAGATGCTAAGGCAACTGCTATGGTAGAGATTCGGATATCGTAGTTGCGAATATGACTCACTTCATGTCCGATAACCCCTTCAAGCTCCTCACGATTCATAACTGCAAGAAGACCGGTTGTAGCAGCTACTGCAGCATTCTTAGGGCTTGATCCAGTCGCAAAAGCGTTCATAGAAGGATCATTGACAATAAAGACACGTGGCATTGGGATTTGGGCCACCATAGCCATGTCCTCGACCACATGATAAAGGTCTGGAGCCGTTTGTTCATCAACTTCTCGTGCACCGTTCATGGCCATAACGACATTGGTTGATTGGAAAATCATGGTAATGGCATAGATAAAACCAATAACTAGGGCAAGAATCAGACCACCAAAGCCTGAACCTAACCAAAGATAGCCAACACCGTAGCCAACAAGGCCCAGCAAGAGGAAAAAGACCAGGAGCAAAAGCCAAGTCTTTCTCTTATTTCGAGCAATTTGATCAAATAACATATTAGTTACCTAGTCCACTGAAATCAACCTTAGGCACAGCTTTTTCTTCTTCTGGTGTTTCAAGGAATTCAGCTGCCTTAAAGCTAAACATCTTAGCAATAACATTGCTTGGGAATGTTTCCAATTTCACATTGTAGTTACTTGTCACACTGTTATAAAGTTGACGTGAATAGGCAATTTTATTTTCAGTGTTCGTCAACTCTTCTTGAAGCTGGCTAAAGTTGGCACTAGCCTTAAGATCAGGGTAACTTTCAGCTACCGCAAAGATGCCAGAAACCTGACGAGTCAATTCATCACTGGCACGCATAGCTGCTGCAGGAGAAGTCGCAGCTGCTACTTGATTACGAAGTTCTGCTACTTTTTCAAGCGTTGAACCTTCATATTTAGCGTAACCTTTAACCGTTTCAATCAAGTTAGGAAGGAGATCATTACGACGTTTCAATTGAACATCAATTTGACTCCATGCCTCCTTGGTTTGCATACGGCTTTTAACCAAGCCGTTATAACTTGCAATAACAAAAATCACAAGAACAACAATAATGGCAATAATAATCCAAATCATATTTTAATCCTTTCTTATACCTAAAAAGAGTCATTACGACTTCTCTTTCAAGTACCTTTGATAGTCTCAGTATATCAAATTTTCAGATAAAAGTGGTAAAATCTGAGTCGTTTTACAAAAAAACTGGACAAGATGTCCAGCTTTTGTATTACTCTTTAGACGTGTGTCGTTTACCTTGGGCTAGGGCATCTGCTTCTGTCATTGTAACGACATTTGCTTTGTTGGTATTGCTAGGCATACTGTTGATGTCATACCAATAAACATCTGCTGTACCATGACGCGCCACATAAACTGTTCGACTTTCTTCTTGTGCAGGTTGCACAGGCTCTGGCTCAGAACTTGGTTGTTCAGTCACCTGTGAACTCTCAGAACTAGGCTCAGATGGCGCTTCAGTAAATTCAGTAACCGTATTTGTCGCTGTCCCATCTGCATAATTGATTTCTGCATTTGGTGATTGGTTATCCAATATAACATGCGTAACTCCCTGACTGTCAAGAGTCTCCTTATCTCCACCAAGTTTAATTTCCAAGAGATTTCCAGAACTATCAATACCAACATACTGAAGTTCTACTTGACGAGGCAACAACTCGTCTCCACTGTAAATAGCTGTTACCTTATAGTCTAACCAATAGTTAGGGTGTAGTGCTAGCCAGTTATCCAAACGATTCTCGTAATAAAGCATACCTGACTGATTACCTTCGTCGGTTCCTTTATAATTTCCAGAATTCAACCAGGCAGTCATAGGTACTAAATTCTTGCCCTCATCATTGACACCAGAAAACTGATAGCCAATCAAATGCCCTCGATTCATTAGCCAAGATTTTGATTTACCGTCACCATAATAAAACTTATAGTTATGCCACCCTACAGGATTATATTTTATTTTACCGGGACGCTTATTCTTCGGCTCGTCCTTATCTTGTAACTGTATATGAGCACTGTGGGCACGTCCTAGCTGGTCCTTCTCCTCCATGACAAACTGCTTTTGACCATTAAAAGCCAAGATACCATTATTCTCATCCGCTTGAACCACTTGAGAACTCACAGCCAAAGATTGTTTGCTAGTATCTAATGAAAATCCGAAACCTAACGTAAATACTAAAAGAAGAAGAGAAAATAAACGAATCCTACCATTTCTTTTTTCTTTCATCATCTTAACTCCTTAATTTTTCTTATCACTTTAATTATACAGGACCAAATCAAAGTGGATGATTAAAAATAAAGAATAATGATATTAGGTATCTTAGAGCTTGCTTAAAAACAAAAACACCCAATTTAATGGATGTTTCTTACCTATTATTTACCTGCTTTTTTACCTTGTTTTGTAAGATAAACTGTAGATATACTTAGTGCTGCAGCAACTCCGACAAGAAAGAAGACCGTTGTCGTATCAGACTTACCTTTTTCTTTTGAAGTGCTAGCTTGGCTTTCAGAACTCTTGGTCACCTGTTTTGCCTCAGTTGCTTTATCAATACGGGCGACATTCTTAGGTGTGTCATCCTTCTTGCTTTCCGCCAATTCTGACAAATCACTGCTAATCTCTTTGGCAACACCTTCAGAGCTTGTAAGTGATGCCGCTTCTGAAGCTAATGTTTCAGAGGCCATAACCGCCATAACTTTACTTGCAATCACATCCACAGACTTCTCATTCAAAAGAGAATTAAAGCGAATAGCTTCTGAGGCAAGCTGACTGCTTGTTACAGGGGTTTTTAGGTCATTGTTATAAGCGACCTGACTATTTGGCAAGATGCTGACAACTTCAGATGTACGTGCTGTTGTTGGAGATTCAGAAACCTTGACATCAACCTGACTTGTTGAACCTTTTTCAATAACTTCTGAAGAAACCTCGCTAATCGGATCCTTTTGTGTACTTTCTGAAGTTGGAGATTTCTCTGGGCTGTCAGAAGTAATTGCTACGTCAACCTGACTAGTAGATGAAGCTACTGAAGTTTCCTCATTCTTTGGTGACTCAGAGGCTGGAGCAGTTGAGCTTCCCTCACTCTTTGGTGTTTCTGAAACTGAAGACTCTGAGATCACTTCACTGTTAGAAGCTTCAGAAACTGGAGTGCTTGAACTTTCCTCACTCTTTGGTGTTTCTGAAACTGATGTCTCTGAGATTACTTCACTGTTTGATACTTCAGAAACTGGAGTGCTTGAACTTTCTTCACTCTTAGCTGTTTCTGAAACTGAGGTCTCTGAGATCACTTCACTGTTAGATGCTTCAGAAACTGGAGTGCTTGAACTTTCCTCACTCTTTGGTGTTTCTGAAACTGAAGTCTCAGAAACTACTTCACTAGTTGATGTTTCAGAAACTGGAGTGCTTGAACCTGCCTCACTCTTTGGTGTTTCTGATGCTGAGGTCTCGGAAATTACTTCACTAGTTGATGCTTCGGAAACCGGAGTGCTTGAACCTGCTTCACTCTTTGGTGTTTCTGATGCCGAAGTTTCAGAAACTACTTCACTAGTTGATGCTTCAGAAACTGGAGTGCTTGAACTTTCCTCACTCTTTGGTGTTTCTGATGCTGATGTCTCGGAAATTACTTCACTTGTTGATGCTTCGGAAACCGGAGTGCTTGAACCTTCTTCACTCTTTGGTGTTTCTGAAACTGAAGACTCTGAGATCACTTCACTGTTAGAAGTCTCGGAAACTGGGGCTGATGAACTTACCTCACTCTTTGGTGACTCGGAAACTGAAGTCTCTGAGACTGGATTATTGACAGGTTTTGGTTCAGTTTTTGTTGGAGAAACTGCTGAGACAGCCCCAACAATCGTCGCCTTATTGTCAATCGTATTATTAGATAAACGGATTTCTCCATTACCATTGTCACCCATCTCAAAGTTTTTGGTAATCACTGGATCAGCCAAGGTATTCAATAGTTTATTATCGTAGACATTGACATTCTTGATTGTTCCACGAACTTGTTGGAAATCAATGGCACCACGATGGAGGTTATAGAGGTCATTAGTTGTCCCTGAACGTAGAATGGTATTGTCATGAATCTTAATTCCAGAATCATTGAGGTCAAAATTGTGACCTGCAAAGACAGTGTTTACACGGATACCTGCTCCAGCAAAGACGTCCTTGATGAGGTTTCCTGAAATTTCATGCCCCTTACCACCAAAAATACCGATACCAGCCGCACGCCAGCCTGATTCAATGGTATTGTTAAGGAATTTATTATTTTCCTCAGCTGCTGCATTTGTCCCATCTGAAATACTTGACCAGATAGCTAAACCATCATCACCATTCCCACGGATATTAGAGTTTTTAACTGTTGAATTCTTGGTCCCTTGGGCAAAGTTAATACCATCAGCCAAGTTATTACGGATACGAGCATTTTCAACAACAAGACCGTCCGTATACTTCATATTCCCCGTCTGGTCGTAGTCTCCAATCCACATACCGACTTCAAAATGCTGAACCCAGATGTCGTGAATTTTCGAATCCTTACCAAGTGTTCCCGAAATAGCCTTGTACTGTGCATCCTCGTTATAACGAGACGTCAAGTTGGAATCCATGTAAAGATTGCTCAACTCAATGCCATTACTATTATGACCGAAGACAATACCACCACCATAGCGTTTGTCACTTGTAAAGTGTAGTTGTGTATGCCAAACACCGGCACCTGAGATTTTTAGATTATCAGCTTCGATATTAACCTGTTTATCAAAATTGAAACGTCCTTCTGGAATATAGACAGATTTTCCGCTGGCTTTAGCTTCTTCCACAGCCGCAAGTAGGGCAGCAGTGTCATCACTATCATCATTGGCAGATGCACCCTTATCCACGATACTGATACTATTTTCACCTTGGGCAACAGGCGCTGGAGCCTGTTCAAGCTCAATAAAGTCAATACCGTAAGGGACATTGTCATCTTTCTTCTTAACTAGAGAAATCTTATCTCCAGATTTCAATTGGATATCCTTGAGGAGAAAACGTGTCTCATCAAAACGAAAACGTGCACTTGAACCATCAATGGCTTGATCATACTCATGGTCCCCTTTAAGGTACTGCCATGCTGAGTGAGATGACAAATCAAGATTACCAACGCTTGAACCATTGACCTGCACATCCAACTGACCTGATGCACCATCAGGTATTGTATAACGCACATTCAAAGCATTGGCTGGCTCAGTGACATTGAAAGTAACTGCCGCATCCTTTTTAGGAAGTTCAACATAAGTTTGGTTAGTCGCTTCCACAGCCGTAGATTCCATGTCCGTTGACTGCTGGATTGTAGCACCATTTTCAACACTTGCATTTTCTGCCTCATGAGTCGTATAAGGCATTTTTGCACCGTAACCATCTGTGCTGTACTCCTTGCCTTGACCTTGGTCCTCAGTCGCATTGGTTAAGACATTTGCTGAAATTTCTTGAGTTTGAGGGTTGCTTGTCTCAACCAATTGATCAATAGTCGGAGTCTGTTCAGCTGCTTGAACAGTTGTTACCTGAGGCTGAACTGAAGCAATATTGGCAGGCCGTGACGTTTGTACTGGCTCAACTGATGCTGGCTCTGAAGTCGCCAATTGTGCCGTTGAGGCTGTTTGAGGTGTCTGTGCTTGATTTGAGGCATCAGTCAAATCACTAATTGATTGTGCCTCATCAGCCTGAGCAGCTTGCCCATTAGCAAGAGCCATAAAGCCAATCAAAGCTGATGCTGCGCCAATAGAATATTTACGGATGCTGTACTTTGGTTTCGTTTTTCTTTCTTTAAACAAGTCTATTCTCCTGATACTTTTTTTCACAATCTCTCTATCTTAGGACCAAGCCGTCCTTTGAAAGAAAATAAAGATTCCCTCATATTAAAGATTGTTAATAATGCTGTTGTTTTTCTTATTAAAAACAAACCAAAGTAAATTATAAGGGATGAAAAAGTAAAAAAAAAGGCTAGGCTATCCATTTTAACAAGGCCTTAACAAAATTGTCATATTAGAAAGTTCAGTCATTCACGTCTAAATTATAGTCTAAAAATGTCGCACAAAAAGGTGATTTCTTTCACGTGTAAGAAATAAAAAACTCTAAATTTCCATAAAGGCTTATTTAGCAAGAGTTATCGGCCAAAACGATCAAAATGTTTTAAATCTGTTTTCTCAGATTTCTGTCAAACGTTTGACAGTCTTTTTTAATTTTACGCTTCAAAGTATTATTTTCCGAATGTTTTAGTATTACAAATGTTAAACATCAAAAAAATAAAAAAGAGACAAAAATCTGCCTCTTATTTTTCAAAAAAATAACTAACCTAACTAGATTTTACGATAACATTGCCTCTAATTCTTCAAGCGACAGACCAGTCACATCTGATACTACTTCTAGAGATAGACCTTTTGACAGCATCTTGCGAATCAACTCTAAGCGCTCCTCATGACGACCTCGTTCCAAGCCTTCTTCATGCGCTTCATCAATTGCTGTTTCCATGGTCATGTCATAATTTTCTTGAATACGTATGCGTTCATCAATCATCGCCTTTTCCTCCTGTGTCCAGCTGGATGAATCCAGTAATGAATCGGCATGCGTGACCGCTCGGCTAGGTGCCTTAGAAAATGGGAGATTTCCAAAGAACTCTAGCCACTGCCGCCCTTCATCCCTGATATGCTTATCTTTATTATACTTATCCAACTCTAAAAAGGCAATCTGAAGAAGGTTCTGCTGTTTCCCATCCTTATAGTAAGCATTCAAAGGCCTCCCCGTCCTACTATTGGCCATCCAATAAGTATTAATCGGGGACTCCTCATCTGGCAACAAGGTCTTCTCCAAGATAGCTATACCATAGACCGGCTCCATCTGCTCATACATCTTATGCGTCTGCCCTTGTTGGCGTAATTGTTGCACATTTTCCACCATCTGGTTAGCCAAATAATAATGAAAACGATTGAGAAAATAATGCTGCTTACGCACCTGAATCTCAATGATAACCTCAGTTCCATCATTCAACTTGGCTCGAACATCCACCGAGGTTGAAAAGAGCTCATCCTCGTCAAAGTCCTTCTTATGAAACTGTGTCCCCTCCAAAATCTGCGCATCCACAACATCCAAATCCAAAATATCTCGAATAAACGCCACCGTCACCTCAGGCAGGCTAAAAATCTTCTTATCCATGATATCCAAGGTTGGTGAGACATGCTTGTGTCTTTTTTCCATCTACCCCTCCTCAATTAAAAATAGAGGGTTGGCCCCTCTACTTCTATCTATTCGGAAAAAGTAAATGAAAGATGGCAATTACCCCTTAAATGCTTCCACAAAAGCCTTGAGTTCTTCGTCTGCTTCTGGTGTTGTTCCATGAAGCTGGCCAAGCATGTCAAGAAGGGACGCTGTCTGACTCTCAATCGTCGCATTGGTTTGGTTGATCTTAGCCACAATCTCTGTCAAGGGCTCCACTTCTTCTTCCTCAAAGGTATCCACATAGCGAGGAATATTAAGGTTGTAGTCATTTTCCACAATCTCTTCAAAACTAGCCAGATGGGCGAACTTGTCCATATCCTCACGGCTCTTATAGGCATTGAGAATCTTCTCAATATGGGCATCTGTCATGATATTCTGGTTCTTCCCCTTATCAAACTCCTTAGAGGCATCGATAAAGTAAACATCACGATTGGTGCGATTCTTTTTGAGAATGATAACCGTCGTCGGAATACTAGTGTTAAAAAAGATATTAGCAGGTAGACCAATAACCGTATCAATAGCACCTTCTTCCAATAAAGCCTTACGAATAGTCCCTTCGGCATTACCACGGAAGAGCACCCCATGAGGTAGAACGATGGCCATAACACCATTGTCTTGTTTCAAGTGATAGTAACCATGCAAGAGGAAGGCAAAATCAGCCTTAGACTTAGGAGCTAGTTTCCCAAATGGTGAGAATCGAGGGTCATCCATGAATCCTGAGCTAGCAGACCACTTGGCTGAATAAGGTGGGTTCATGAGAACACCGTCAAAGTTAGTTGGCTCTTGAGTTGGCCAATCCTCATCCAAGGTATCAGCGTTATGTAAAAACTGATTTTCAATCGGCACACCATGTAGAATCATGTTCATACGTGCCAGATTATATGTTGAGGTATTCAACTCTTGACCAAAGTAAACCACTGTCTGTGGTTGACGTGAATAACGTTTGGCATTAAGCAAGAGCGATCCTGACCCCATAGTCGCATCGTAAAGGGTAAAGCCTTGCTTATCCTCACGTCCTAAAAAGGCAATCTGGGTCATGAGTTTGGCAACAGGTTGCGGTGTATAGAACTCACCAGCTTTTTTACCCGAATCCGTCGCAAACTGACCAATCAAGTACTCGTAAGCATCACCAAGCATGTCACCAGCATGACCTGCCACATCTAAGACAGCCAACTCTTTCATCACAGCCGCAACCGTCTGGTTCTGCTTTTGAGGAGTCGCCCCAAGTTTCTTAGAATAGAGGTCGATGTCTTCAAAAAGGTTTTCATAAAGCTCGTCACTCTGCTCAATATCACGGAATCCTTGAGCCAAGTCCTCTAGCTGGAAGCTTCCATCATTCACTCGCTCAACCAAGGCCGTAAAAGTCAAGTCAGGATGAATGGCATAACTCATCTCATCAGTAATAACTGCCAAGAGGTCCTCGTAAGTCTCCTCATCCTCATAGTATTTACGATAGACTGCCAGTGCCTCTTCCAAGCTTTCTGTCTCCTCCTCCATGGTCTCTGCCACGAAAAAGAGCATCTTGTCCGACAAATACTTGTAAAAGACCATGCCCAAGAGATAAGACTTGTAGTCGTTAGCATCCATCTTAGAGCGGAGCACATCTGCTGAGTTCCACAGGGCTTGATAAAGCGACTGAGAGGTTTGTGTTGTTTCTGACATAATTTTTCTTTCTTTGTATTTTTGAATGTTATCCTATTCGTTCTAATAGCCAATCACGACTGTTTCCACTTCCTTGATGACCTCATCTGAAATCTCAGAAATAGGCAGTTGGTAAATGGTGTTTTGACGTGGGTTGAAAATACCTAGATTTTCAATGGTTTGAAACTCTGGATGAATCGAACGCCTACCCATAAGATAGTAAATCAGTAGCTGCAAGGTATGGTCCTTATTAGGCTTGCTGGTGGCGACTTTAAAGTCCCAAAGCGTATCTTTGGTCAGGAAATCCCCATCACCAGTCGTTACGGTAGCTGTATAAGCCCCTTCCATAGTAAAACCATCCGCAGTCACAGGACCAAAGGCCTTGAAAAAGCTCAAACTACGCTCAACCATGATACGAATATTAGCAATAGTCGCCTGATCTGGAACAATCTTCTCCACTGGACGATAAGCCAGAGGACCAGCACGAAAGGCACTATCAAAGCCTGCCAACTGACAAGCCTTAGTAATCGACAAATCGTCCAGCCCCTTAACATCATCCAGAAGACCAAAAGCCTTGGCCTCCATCCTCATGGCTCTAGCCCCAAGCAAGGAAACCTCAAAAGACTCCTCAACGGATGTACCATCCATGAAACGACTGAGATAGTCCACAGCAGTCCCAACCAAACTAGCCGCAATAGACTCCTCAGGATTAAGAACCTGACCATCATCAAGCGTCGTCACTGTAAAAGTCTTAACAGGCAGATAACCACCACGAGGCTGTTTAATCTGTTTGATACGTTGTGTTACTGATACCATGTCTGTCTCCTAGGTCGTAATAGTAATTTAACTAATCTTTCTCCAATCATCATCAATTTCATTCTTCGTGATAGTCCATGGATCCTTAACGTCAAATAGCTTACTTTTATGATACCTATCTTTAAAATCATAATAAGAAATCCAAACTTCATCAAATTCACAACCAACCGCATCGTAAGATATTCCAAAATCTAAATCATATCTTTTTAACTCATAAGAATCTAATAAAAACGAATAAGCACCATTTTCTCCATATTGATAACTTTTTTCATTTTGTTCAAATCCACTATACTGAATCATTTTTGTAACAGGAGCTCCCTTACTATAAAGAACCAAATTCATATTTCTAATAATTTGTCTTTTTGATTTTGTATTATGAATTTCAACCCATAGTGGAACATCAAATGTCAATCCAATTCCTGAATGATGAAATCCCCAAGGTTTCTGTGTTACCTTATTAAATACAGATTTAACATAAACATTGACACTTCCCCTACTAGATATGTAGTATTGAACAGCTGTTTGAAGTAAGAAGCCAATAAATGAACCAACTAATGAGAAAAGAGCCGAGTACATCACCAAAGTTACTTGAAAATTTTCAAATAAACTTGTCATTTTTATCCCTTCTAAATAAACATATCTTGTAAGAGTTTCTTTTTGAGTGTTTCTAGCTGCGAAATTTTTTCTTGATAGGAAGTAATGAGGTTATCGAGATTGGTGAAGTATTTGCCGATGGCTTGTTGTTCTTCAAGATTTGGAAATATAAATTTCAAGCTAGAAAAGTCTTTAAAACTGATACTTTTCCCATCTCGAATTCCATAGGTAACTGTCTCTAACCGTTTTATAAACTCTTTCGAAGTTAAAATCGAGTTCCAAAAACCAGATAAGTGATTTTTTTTATCAATAAAATCTATAATTGTATATGCAGGTGAAGTTATTCCTTCTAATTTAGATAAAGCAAAACCTCCTTGAAAAGAACGTAAATGAATTACAAACTGACCTGGTTTGACAACCTTATAATTATTGAGAGTAGCTTCATCATACTTAATATCAATACCTATTTCATCTCTCAAAACCATACCATCAATTTGAGATGCAGATAGCACAGGTAATAATGCTCTATTTTTCTCAGATACTGACTTAAAAATCTCATCTGCACGTTTTATTTTCCATTCACCTTCAAATCCATCCAACCGAATCTCAGGAACAGTCTGTCCAGCTTTTGGAAACATCTTAGAGAGCATGGTCGCCTTGAGAGATTGGTAGTTAGCAAGATTGTCCTTGTAGCTAGATAGAAGTTCATCGAGAGTACGAAATAGAGAGCCGATGGCGGATTGTTCTTCAACTGTAGGAAAATCCATCTTAAAGCTTTTCATCTCTGAAGCTAAAATATGCTTGATAGTATTACCAGTAGAAATTAAATCAAGTTCTTTTCTCTTACTACTAGATTGAAATTGATAATTTAAAAAATGCGGATTTACTTCTTTTTTGTAATCAGTAAAAACTATCAATGCGTGGGCTGCTGTATTATTTAATTCTTTTGGAATAACAGCTGTGTGACCAACATGTCCAGATTGTACCATTACGATGTCATTCGTTTTCAACCACTTATCTCTTTGTTTTTCATAGAATTCATCATTAATAAAAATTTGAGAATTGTAATTAATTTTACCATTTTTAACGTTATTCGATTCTAGATAAAAATGACCCTTTTCAACATAATAAGGAGTTGCTGTCCCTACAAAAGCATTTCTAATAGTCCTGAAGATATTTTTTAATCTATCGCATTCCCATAATTCTTTATAATTGTGAAATCTAATTTGCGGGGTATTACTTTGTTTTTTCATATACCTTCTTTGCCCTGTATTCATTTAAGATATTTTTTACAACCTTGGTTACTGCTAGATCATGTCTAACAATCATTTCAGACTCTTCTGATAATTCACTTCCATGACTAATAATACTTTTTAGTATTTCATGTTCCATTTTAAAATTAAAATCTTCTTTATTTTTATTTATTATATTTTCAACTTTTGACTTCTCCTCATCGTTTTTATATATAGGTATTAAAGCCAAATGATTTTCTAAGACTAAAGTTCCTTGTCTTAGCAAATCTTGTAACAGAAACATCAACTTGATTTCAGTACATTCTTGAAAATAATAACAATACTGTTTTGTAGAAACTAAAGTTTCATCTTCTCGTATTTTTATGGAGCTAAATCTAGGAGCAACCACGACACCTCTTGTCTCATCAACATAGTGAGCAGTATATTCCATTAAGGTAGTTTGATGATATTTTACTCTTAAAATTTGCCATGAACTTTTACAATTCATCTGAACATAAGCATAGTCAGGACTTGCTAATGTTTCATTATCAGGATCCCTAGATAATTCAATAGTATATTCAGGAAATTTCTCATAGTACCAAGAACGAGTCTCATAATCTTCCTTCATCTCAATCCAATGACCATGATCACTTATATAATTAATCACACGTTCTTTAGGATAAGGTGTTAACCCAAATCTAAATTCGAATAGTTTTTCAATATCACCTATTTCTGCCTGACTATCAATAGCAGTGTTCTTAGAACCTTTTCGAACATAAATTTGATTTTCTCGAACCTTATTACATTTTTTAGTTATGTAAAATGGAACCCTATTTGATTTTTTTATAATTAAAACATCTAACTCTCCATTATGAATCGTTCGGAATTCAACTATCGGAATCATATCTCCAGCCCAAGTTAAATTTTGTAAAAAATCTTGATAACTTTCTTGTGTCCACTTATTCGAAAATTGCTTAGCTCCTGTTATTTTAACAGGTTTATCTTGAATACCCATGATAATAAATGCATCACGGTTACTTAAATTATTTGCCATGCAAATTATATCATGGAGAAGGTCACCTTTCTTTTTATTCTTATCCTTATCACTTTGACCTTCGAAAAAATATGGTTTTTCTTTAAAATCCCAATATTCCCCCTCCACTCCTAGGTGAAGTAATTCCATTATGATTTCATCTAATTGATCATTCGTCAACAATTATCATTTCTCCCTATAAACTTAAATTTCTCTTTTGAAAATCCTAATTTAACGTTTCCGATACATAGAGAAACAAGAAATTTCAAAAAATCCACTTCATATCAATTGTCTGAATATTACTTCTTTTTTCATAGTTCAGCTCCACAATTGAGTCAAAATAACGTCATCACTATTCGGTCTAATTATTTTTTCTTTCTCTACCTTTACAAATACTGGTACTTGGATAGCATTACCAGTAATTATAACCTCTCCTTTACCTAAACTTGGAATTTTATTAAAGGATGTTTTATCCAAGGTAGGCATAGTATTTACCAGCATTCGTAAATCATTATCATTAACCAATCTATGGATGAAATAATTATGAACCTGTGAAAGAATAGTAGGTGAAATATCTGCAGGTCGTTGACTAGATAAAGTTAAGTAGAAACCAAATTTTCGCCCTTCTTTAATGATTTCCTCAAAAATATTCAATCTATAGTCCTGCCAAGTATCTCCTACAGAATGGTTTTGAGCATTTAAAATATTATGTGCTTCATCAATAATCAAATGACTGGTACATGTAACATCGTTTCCTGCTATTCTCGCTTTCTGTTGATCATAGATCATCTTAGAGATAAGCATAGGAATTAATCTAGTAATCTCCTGATTAGCATGGACTAGGTTGATAATATTCAAACTAGAAAAATCACCTTCAATACTGTCTTTGACTTCAACAACTTTCTTCAAACTATTTAAAGCTGTATCAATTCTATGAAACAAAGGATTAATATGTTCTATGTTTGTTGATTTCCAAGTACTATAGTGAACTTTTTGAAATTCTAAAAAGAACTTTAGTCTGTCTATCAAGTCCAAAGAATCAAAACTCTCTGCAAGATTTTGCCTAATTTTATTTATTTGTAACTTTTTTTCTTCCTGTACAGTTAAATCAGACTTATCATTTAAATAAATGTGTTCTTCTCCCTGAGTAAAATAAGCTTTTGATGTTGCATAGTACGATAATGAAGAAACTTGATTAAATATCATCCAATTATCTCTTGCTATGTATGACTTTGCTACTTTGATCCAATTATCTCTTGAATCGGACAATGCTGCGTCTCCAGTTGTAAGAATTTTTTTCAACGTTCCAACCACAAATTTTGCAATAACTTCTCCCGTATGTTCTTTTTCGCTCCACTCTTTCATTGCTTTCCTCAGAAATGGAACTTGAGTTGCTGAAGTAGCGCCAAATAAAATTGAAAGGATGTCTGGATCAAAAAGGTATTCTTCAGTAATTGGGATTTTTTTTGATGTTTTACTCCTTGTTTTAACATTAAATACTTTTTTATGGTTACCGGTTATACCAAAACTATCAATTTTAGTATATTCACCATTAAAATCAATAACATAGAATTTTGAATGCTCTAAAATTTTCTCTTGATACTCTGACCGGAATAGTTCTAGAAATAACTTGTGCAAAGTATTAGATTTACCGCTACCAGTATTTCCAAAAACACCGATATGAGAAGCAAAAATTTTATTAATAGATAAAGGAACAACTTGACCTTCCAAGATTGACTTGCCAATAGAAATTGTGGGCTCTGCATCATTAATCCCATATATTAATTCTAAATCCTTTTTCGAAGTAATACATACCTCATTACCAATCATTGGCACATACTGACTTGTGACTTTGAATTCACCATTTTCAATTACGCCTTTAGTTTTTAAATGAACGATTCGATTTATCGAATTTTTTGAAAAACGATTATCAAATTCTGTACTTCGAATTGTATTTTGTTGATCAGCAACTTTTTCAGTAACAACAGAAGCGATAATTTTTACATTATTCTGTAAAATTGTTAGATATGCTCCGATTTTTGCTCCTTGTAACACATCACCATACCATAAATATTCTGCATCATTAGATAAATGATACATTCCAACTTGAGAAATATCACCATCAACACCAACAATGACACCCAGTTTTTTGATATTTGACTTCATACTAATTATTCCTCAAAAGACACATCTCTAAGTAACTCAGTTAGATTGCTAAGATCGAAACTAAACCATTCACTTCCATCTTCGCTTTTTTGCTTTGATTTATACTTTTCCTCTAATTCATTAGGTGTAATGACATTTAGATTTCTTGGACAATCACTGAGGCCCAAATTTGTTAATATTGTTTGTTTATCAGATTCAAAATAACAAAATATAAAGACATTTAGTTCAGGATTTTTCAAAGATCTGTTCAGCATTTTAGCAATATGTTTATCTTGAAACGAGAATCCAATAACAATAAGAATAGATTGTGGTTTATCTAGCTCAAGTTGAAATACTCTTAGCATGTCATGAAAATGGTTATTTAGAAATGTTTCTTGACCTTCTATGCCAGTTGGTTTAACTACCACTGGATTTTCAACTACACTTTGTCTTATTAAAATATTGCCCTCTTGATCTCTTTCCCAGTTCATCGAACCATGTGGTTTAATCAAAGATAATGTAGGAAGTTCATTAAGGTAGTTATCATTTAATCCTCTATATGCGACAGACTTATTATAATTAGCACTATCTAAAATCCTATTAAAATATCCATTACTTCCATCATTGAAAACAAATGATTCATATTTCATCAATTCATCCAATGACTTCTCAATGAAGAGATCGTAGTTAGTAGTAAATATATTAATATTTTTTGTCACTTGTCTAGAATTTGCATGGTAAAGTAGTTGAAGTATAACTTTAATAAATTCAGAATATCTTTTTAAAACTGCTTTAATAATTTCTTCTTCACTAGCCTTGCTAATATCTTCAAGAACTTTCTTAGAAACATCTTTAACTTTATCGGATAGTGAATTATTAGCTTTCTCATCTGAAATATCTTCACCTTTGAAAAAAGACATTAAAGGTATTGCAGGAACTGAAGTCCCTGATCCAATTAAAAAATTAAGTCTCTTAGTCATTGCAAAATAACGCAACTGTTTTATATCAAATTTTTCAACCATATATTTTCCTCAAGTAAAATCAAATACTACCCTCTACCTCCCCACTCTCAAGAGTTCAATGACCTCTTCGATGAGTTTGGTGTAGGCTTCTTTGATGTGTTTTTTGTAGCTGAGCGGGTTGAGGGCATCAGCTGTTTCTGCTTTGTAGTCTTTGTAGCGTTGGCTCTTGGTGAGCTGGCTTTCTCCAGATTGCTTCTTAGCACCTTTACGATAGTGTTGGACGTAGTAACGAAGTTCATCGAATCCGACATACCATTCTCTGGCAAAGCGTTTGAGATGGTCGTCGATGATGGCTTCAATCATAGTGTCCAAGACGCCAGTAATCGATTGTCCTTGGTAATCTTTAGGATTGGCTTGGACTTCTTTCCACAAGTTTCGGATGATTTCGGCTAATTTAGGATTAGTCCTCTCCAGACTCTGGATATAGTTATCAACAGTTTCGATATCTTTATCACTGAGAGCCTGTGGACTATCCTCTTCCTGCTGAATCATACTTTGAATCAAGGTCAGGATGTAAGCATAGTTAATCTCGTCGACTTGGACGGATTCCAGTTCGTAGTGGATATCAAAGAGATTATCATCACCATCGTCTTCGGCTCGGCTTTTGAGCTCTGCTAGGATATTTTGATAGATTCCTAGATAGGTTTCGAGCTTTTCATCTGATAGTCCTGTCTCCGTATAGATAGCCGCTTCATCGTATTCGCTATAGACACGGATAGATGCCAGATACTTGTCGAAGGTCTGGTATGCCTTGGCAATGCGACGGAGTTGTGGGCTAGTGGCCTGCTCAATCGTGATGACATAGTTTTCCACATCTTCCACTTTTACTTGGAAGTCGATCCAGGCTTGGATAAAGTTAGCTTTTTCTTCTGCCCAGTCTGGGGCAGTGACGTCATTTTCACCACCGTTTGAGTAGAGTCTAAGGGCGTTATCCACAGCCTCTTTAAAGGCCTCTGGTCTTTGGAAAGTGATGATATGACCATAACGCTTTTTACTGTCAAAGATGCGGTTAGTGCGACTAAAGGCTTGAATCAAATCCTGTGGACGCATGGGCTTACGGTCGATAAAGAGAGTGGATAGACATGGGGCATCAAAACCGGTCAAAAGACGGTCAACGACGATGACCAAATCCAACTGCTCTTTACGAGGAATGAATTTGTCTAACTTTCTTGCTAAACGATTATTGATATCCGTGTTAAAACCACGTAAATCAGCCATATTAAAATGGGTCCCATACTCTTGATTGTAATCGTCCATGACCTGTTTCATGTGCTCTTGGTAGCCGATAGATTCTTCTTCATTTTCCGACACTGAGTAAGTGACTGTCACCTTTGGAAAGTCAAGTAGCACGCGCTTAACCCGCTCTGACACCTTGACACGTTCCTGTCCTGCCTTGATACTCTTGAGCAGATTGTAATAGGCCTGAGCCTGTGGAATGGACTTAACGGTTAAGATGGCCTCGTAGGTCTTGCCCTCACCATTTGGGAAGCCCAACTGTTGATAACTTTTGTTTAGGATAGCATCCAAGACTTCTAGAATGTGCTCTTTATCTTCATAGACAGAGTCAGGAAGGTCTTCTTCAGGAATCGGCGAAATAATGGTATTACGATAGTCCACCTTAAATCCCAGAACTGCCCCGTCATGGATGGCTTCTTTGACCGTATACTCATGGAGGCGTTCGCCATATTGTTGGTGGGTGGTTTGTGCCAAATCACCTAATTGCTTGCGTTTATTTTCCTTAAAAATCGGTGTGCCTGTAAAGCCATACCAGAGCGAATTGTGGAAAAAGCCTTTGATGTCTTTTTGCGTCTGTGGTGTGACCGCACGGTGACATTCATCCACAACGAAAGCCACACGAAGGTCCTTGATTTTCTCCGAATCCTTTTGGTATTTACCTTCTTGGAACTTGCGCATCATGGTTGTGATTTTCTGGATAGTCGTCACAATCACACGCTTATCATTTCCTGCCAAACACTTGACCAAGTCATGGGTATTGTCCGTTTCGTCAATATCAATGACATCATTAGCGGCGTAAGAAAGAAAGGACGACGTCGTCTGCTGGTCAAGGTCCCTACGGTCCACGACGAAAATTGTCTTCTGAATAGCTGGAATCTGCAAGAGGTTGCGAGCCACCTTGTAGGAGGTTAGGGTCTTACCAGAACCTGTGGTATGCCAGATATAGCCTGATTCCTGTCGGCGAGAGGCATCTTGAACAGACTCGATGGCATGGATTTGATAGGGACGTAAGAGGATGAGGGCTTTTTTACTATCATCAATGACGGAATACTGCATCACCATCTGATGGGCACGTGGAATAGATAGGACCTCATGGGCAAAGTCCATGAGACTGGTCATGGGTTTATTATCTTTATCCACCCAAGATGTCAAGAATTGTTTATTGAGCTTATCCTCTCGTGCAGCTGCAATGTAGCGTGTGTCTACTTTATTAGTCACAACAAACATCTGAAGGGCAGAATAGATGCCACGTAACTTTCCTTCACGGTCATACTTTTTGATTTGATGAAAGGCATCCAAAAAGGCCACACGAGGACTCTTGAGCTCGATATGGATAAGAGGAAGGCCATTAATCATCAGTGTCGTATCTAAACGGCGGTCCTGATCTTGTGGATAAGCCTTGTCACGTTCTACTTGATTGACTACTTCGTAACTCGATTTTCCAGCAGCAATATTATCACGCCAGATGACAGAAAGTCGGATAGTCCCAAGGCTAGCATCTTCACGCTGTACCTCGACTTTAGCAATACCATTTTCACCCGCCAACCACTTAGCAGCTTCATAATAGTTAATGAAATTAAGCTGGTTCTTGATTTGACGTTTCTCCTGCTCAGTCAAGGGATGGTCAGCAAGGAGGGCAACGTTATTTTGCGCTAACTTCTCAAAAAAGTTGTCCCATAATTGATCTTCATTTTTTAAGTCTGGGCGATAGGTCCACTGGCTCTCACCAGAGATTAATTGCTCGATTAATTGACGTTCTATCTCAAGTTCTGGAGTAACTGGTGGCATGACTAATCCTTTCAATATTGTCGTAATCCCTTACATTATAGCATTTTCACGGTTTCTTTCATAGTTTTGGGAAAATTCCAACAAAAAAACACGGTAAGTCCGTGTTAATCGTTTTAGAATAGTAAATCATAATTGTTATGAAGATACATTATCTTCCCTAAACTTACTTCACATGTGAATCAAGTGGGACTACTGCCAATGTCTTTCCTAGACTAGCCAGTATTTTAAGAACCGTATCTAACTGAGGTGCCGTTTTTCCTTTCTCCATACGTGCGATAACAGGTTGTTTGACACCACTTAGCTCTTCTAGTTTCTTTTGGGAAATGCCTTGTTTTTTACGAGCATCAATAATCTCAAGCATCAGTGCGACACGGAGTTCACTCGCCGCAATTTCCTCTTTAGTGAAAATAGTTTTCTGTAAATCATCCCAACTACTTCCAATTGCTGGATTCTTTTCTAGGGTCATCTTACAATCCTCGCTTTCTAATATCATCTAAAGCTTTTTGAGCCTTCATCAGCTCACGTCTTGGAGTCTTTTGTGTCTTTTTCACAAAATAATGAAGCAAAATAAAACCATCATCTAGCCATGCTGCAAATAAAATTCTATCTCTTAAGGGTCTTAGTTCCCAAATCTCTCCTTCCAAATGTTTAATGAATGGTTCACCAATCATGGTTCCTCTATTTTTTAACATAGTCAGGTAGTCTTGAATTTTATGCAATTTAATTCTAGAATCTTTACTTGAATTCATAGATAATGTTTCAATATACTCTCTAACAGGTTCATGTCCATTTCTATCTTTATAAAAATGAATAGGATACATACAAATCTCTCTTCCTTTATTATAACTTATAAGTACTTACATGTAAATACTTATAAGTTATTATTTTAAAATATCACTATTTAAATTTATATTCGTAAAAGGTTAGGAAAAATGATAAAAAGCCACCTATAGTGGCTCAGAATGTATATTATTTATGATCTAGACATGGCAAAAATACGAGTAAGCGACCAAATTTTGTAGCCCTTTCCATCTGGAAAAGGTTTATCGGAGACTTTTTATTCCTCCCTATGAATGGTAAACCCTGTGGCTTGTTGGTTTGCCATGATGGTCATGTCTGAAATTTGGACGCGTCGTGGTTGCTTGGTGACATAGAGAACTGCGTCCGCAATATCTTGAGCTTGGAGGGCTTCTAACCCTTGATAAACTTTCGCCGCCTTGTCCTTGTCACCGTGAAAGCTAACTTGAGAAAAGTCGGTCTCAACGATACCAGGCTGAATGGTTGTCACCTTGATATCTGTGGCAATGGTATCGATACGCAAGCCATCACTGAAAGTTTTTACTGCAGCCTTGGTTGCTGAATACACGGCAGCACCTGCATAGGCATAGATGCCCGCCGTAGAGCCCATATTGATGATATGGCCCTCATTGGCAGCAACCATGCTTGGCAAGATCTGACGTGTCACCATCATCAAGCCCTTGACATTGGTGTCGAGCATGGTCAGCATGTCCCACTCCTCATAGTCTTGATAAGCTGTTAGACCTAGTGCCAGACCTGCATTATTGACCAAGACATGGACTTGCCCCACGCTTTTGAGAATGGCTTGGCAAACATCCTTGACCATGGCCATATCTGTGACATCCAGGGCAAAGGTCCAAACTTTTTGATTTGGATAGGTTGCTTGGAGCTCTTCTTTTAGAGCTTCTAAACGCTCCACACGGCGACCGGTTAGGATGAGATTTTCTCCCTCTTTGGCAAAGGCACGCGCTGTTGCTTCGCCAATTCCTGATGTTGCTCCTGTAATAAGTACGTTTTTAGACATAAAATCCTCCACTTCTATGGTTCCGCTGTCTCTAATCGTTGTTGGTTAATTCACTCAACTTCTTGATAAAATCAGGAAGTTCAAGTTTGGGCAGGTTAGATTTCCTATTTCCCGACTTCCAAAATATCCAGAGTAACTGGTTGAAACCATCCTGCAGCACTTTCTTTTGTTGGTCCGAGAGATTGCCAAATTCTTGCAACATCTGGCCTAGCTTAGGGAGAGTTTTTATCCCAATATCATCCAGACTTTCAATTCCAGAATCAAGAATGGTATCAAAGAACAAGTCACAAACCTGCTTGAGTTCTTGATTTGGCAAGGTCTCAATCCATTCTTGGAAGGTCTCTTTTAAGCGTTGACTCAAGTCCGTCGGCTGGTCCTCATAAACAAAATCATTTGTTTCCAAGTCAACCTGCCAAAGCAAGACATTGTGTTGAGCGATGCCTATGCCATCTGCTGCTACGAGCTTTGCGGTTTTGTCCCAGTAGAGCATAACTCCCACAACTGATTCTTGAGGTCTGATAACCGTCATCTTGGGTTTCAACTCTTGGTAAGAAGGCTTCTCTAAGAGGGACTTCATCAAGCCCGGAGAATCAAGAAGCAAGAGCTCTGCTATTTGCTCACGCAAGACAGTCGAACTCTGAACAGCCGAATAGAGGGCAAGATTGCCACCCTTGGAGTGTCCAGAAACAACGATATGACCACTGAGGTTTGACAAGTGCTTCTCCAGAAAGGCCATGGCTGAGCGATGCGCAGGAATTTCCCGACTGTAGGTCAACTGAAAATCCTCCTTCCACCCAATGACGCTATCATCTGTCCCACGAAAGACAATCTGCTGGTAGTCCAACTCAGGCAGGCTGAAAATCATAGCCGCAAACTGTTTTTCGACTTCCTTGTCCAAGACACTACAGTAGTCACTTAGATTAAGTCCAGTGAAACGCCTAGACCTGACCATGGCTTCAGCCAAATCGACACGTTCCTTAGTCACCATGAAGGTATAATCGGGATTTAGGTCCTTCCCTTCAGCATAGTCATGTAGATTGATGGTTTCCTTCAAATCACTTGCCGTGAGCCATTTTTCATAAGTCAGGTAACCAATCTCATTGATGCAAACCTTATCCAAAATATTAAGAGGCTCTTTGTCGAAAGGCAAATCCTTAACCTTTTCAAGATAATCGATTAAATTGGACATCATTACTCCTTAAAGTCTTTCTTACTTTGATTTTACTAGAATTTTCAATAAATTGTTAGTGAAAAATGTGATATGATAAGAGAGATTATTTATTAGGAAAAGGAAGCTTATGACTGTTTCACGATTTTACCGTATCTTACTAGCTCTCTGTGAACTGGTAGGAGTCTCTATCCAAATCCTTGATGATGGTTGGGGCATGTTGCTCTATTACACTGTTTTGTCCAATATCCTTGTCTTTTCTAGTTTGATTTTCTTTATCATCTATGACTTCAAAAAAGGGGATGCGACGACTAACACCAAACTCTTGCGTTACAAGGGTGGTGTAACTATGGCCATCCTCATCACTGGGGTCATCTATCACATCCTCTTGGCACCTATTACGGAACCTGAGAAATTCTGGACGCTCCGTAACTTCTTGGTCCACTATATTGTGCCTTGGGGATTGGTGCTTGATACCCTTATTTTCGATGCTAAGAAAGCCTACCATCTACGTGAGCCAATTTACTGGTCAGCGGTCCCTCTGTCTTACTTTGCCTTTGCCCTGCTAAATGGGCTGGTGCTAAAACTCCCAATTCCAGGCGCCAAAGATAGCCCCTTCGCCTACTTCTTTATCAATGTCAATAAATTTGGTTGGAACAAGGTCTTGGTAAACGTCCTGGTCATCAGTGCTGAGTATATCGCTGTTGGCTATCTCTTATATCTCTTGAAAAAATTTATCGGTCGTAAACCGGCATAAAACACAAACTGAGCTACCTTATGTAACTCAGTTTTTTCTATTGCAACAAGCCCAATTTATCAAAAGCTTTGTACAAGCCATCAGCTTCAACATCATCTGTAACTAGGTCTGCCATATCCAAGATTTCTGGACCACCATTTCCCATGGCAACGCCAACCTCACAGTATTCCAACATAGGGATATCAATCTTGGCATCACCAAAAGCAATGGTATCCGAACGCTTAGCCCCCAAATATTCCAAAAGAACATCAATGGCATGAGCCTTGTTAATATCCTTAACACCCAAATCACCAAACAGGGCTGTTTCACCTCGACCTCCCCAAGTATGGGCTTCAAGCTGTGGAAAAGCTTCTTTTGAATCCAAGTGATCCTGATAGGACTCCAAAACGAAACTGACCTTGTTTAGGTCGTCACGATAGAGTTCCCCACCATACTTGAGGCCATGAATGAAATCTTCTGGTTCCTTACCCTCCACAGACTCTGCAGATTGCCCTTTTGAATAGCGTAAGTCTTAAGTGTCTCACGCGCCCGCTCCCGAAAATCAGGACTGGCAAAGAGGCCGTTATTGCTCTCCAGATAAAAGGCCAGATGGCGCTCTGTTAGCCAATCCACAATCTTTGCTGCATCTTCCTTGGAAATCAGCTGATGCATGAGGACTTGACCATGATGCTCCACATAAGAGCCATTACCACCAATCATCCCATCCAAGCCAATTTTCCATAATTCTGGTTGCATTTCTGCCTTGCTACGGCCAGTACAAACATAGACCAGATGCCCCTTTTCACGCGCCTGACGAATTGCCTTTACTGCTGACTCTGGAATGCGGTTATGATAATCTACCAACGTCCCATCAACATCTAGAAAAATAAGTTTTGACATATTTTCACCTCGAGTCTTCTTTTACTTTATTATACCCTGATACTGCTCCAAGAGATAATACTTTCCTCGGACAAACTGATACTATCCTATGATAGTATTGTTTCCAATCCAAAGCATTGCCATTTCTCCTGAAAGAAGCTATGATGAAGGTATGAATGATTTAAAAACACTACTGAATCACCTGCCCTATAAATTAGCAGCCTATGATGCCCAAGGAAACTTTCTCTACGACAACGGTGGCGCTGACGGTAGTTTCTTCCCCCGTGAGCCTGAAAATCTGCCTGATTGGGTCATGTCTGAAGTTCTAGCATCCTCTACCAAAGAAAGAAGTTATCAGATTCCAACTGACAGTTTTGATCAAGTTCTCATCCAGACCTACCAAGCTGCTATCGACAACGAAGGAAAAGTCCTAGGATTTTGGGAGACTATTTATGATTTGAAGCAACCTCTCAAGACCTATCTTGATAACTCTGCTCAAGCTCTTGTCGCCTGGTCTGATGCCACTAGTGGCGCTAGTTTCAAGGAAGAAACTGACTTTTAGGCTAAATTTCTTGCTTTAATAAATGAAAAATTCACTTAATTCAAGACCAGCGCAAAACACCCTTATTCATAAAATGTGCCTAAGTCAGCACTACAAAGGCTTTTTGGAAATCAGTCACTTTAATATCTCTCACAGAATTTATAAACACTCTATTTTGCATTTTTGCGCTATTTAAGGTAGAATGGGAGTAATGAGAAAAAGAATAAAACCGATCGTTGTTTACGTGGTTCTAGCTCTTTTAGGATTAGCATTAGTTATTGCAAATATTCACAATACGTCCAAACAGCAGGCGCATCTTCAAAACGTGAAATCTGCTATTCCTTATGCTACTACACCAAAAACAACAACCAGTAGTACATCTAGTAGTTCCGACGAGGAGCTGAAACTCAATCCCATTATCGACCTTTCGGGGTGGCAACTACCTCAGGATATCGATTACGATGTCTTGTCAAATCATATTTCTGGTGCTATCGTCCGCGTCTTCGGTGGATCACAGATTAGTAAGGATAGCAATGCCGCTAGTTCGAATGGGGTCGACAAATCTTTTAAAACACATATTAAAGAACTCAAAAAACGTGACGTTCCAGTTGCCGTCTATTCCTACGCTCAGGGTGCTTCTGTCAAGGAGATGAAGGAGGAGGCTCGTATTTTCTACAAAAATGCTTCTCCATACAAACCTACCTATTACTGGATTGACGTGGAAGAGGAAACCATGCCTAATATGGAGGAAGGTGTCCAAGCTTTTCTAGCTGAGCTCAAACGTCTAGGAGCTGATAAAGTCGGTCTCTATATTGGTGCTTATTTCATGCTTGAGCAAGAGGTTTCAACCAGAAACTTCGATGCTGTTTGGATTCCCGCCTACGGTACTGACTCTGGTTACTATGAGACTTTGCCAAACACTGATATTGACTATGATCTACATCAGTATACCTCACAAGGAAGTCTTCCTGGATTCGATAATATTCTAGATCTTAGCCAAATCAATCCCGAGAAAAACAAACGTAAAACCTTTGAAAAACTCTTTGGTAAGATTAAGCAAAAACCAACTAAAAATAAGAAGACTACTTCGACAAGTTCATCTAGTAGTCAGTAAAAACCAGTGTCTAAAGCACTGGTTTTCTTCTTGTCAAATTGGTTTAGGCTTGTTCGGACGAATATGGTATAATGGATGGTAGAAATGAATAACTTTAAAAGGAGATATGACAATGGCTAAGAAAGGCAAAGTCAAGAAGACCCTGGTTGACCAAATTCTTGATAAAGCTAAGATTGACCATGATAGCTTATCCTTCAATGGTTTAGAGGGGGAGCTTCCAGAAGATGTGGCGCGTGAGAGCATTTATAAAACCCTCGCCCTTAAGGGAGATAAGACAGGGCCTGTCATCGGCATTGTCCCTATCACCGAACACCTGTCTGAAAAGAAATTAGCTAAAATTTCAGGGAACAAGAAGGTTCAAATGATTCCACAAAAGGATCTCCAAAAAACAACTGGCTATGTTCACGGGGCTAACAATCCTGTGGGAATTCGCCAAAAACATAATTTTCCTATTTACATCGATCATTCTGCCCAAGATGCTGGCTTCCTCATTGTCTCAGCGGGGGAAATTGGGCGTTCTATTCGTATCAATAGTCAAGAACTTGCTGATTTTGTTAATGCTGAATTTGCTGATATTAAGGAGTAATCATGAAACTGTATTTTGTACGTCACGGTAAAACTGAGTGGAACTTGGAAGGCCGACTTCAAGGTGCCAAGGGAGACTCGCCTTTACTTAAAGAATCTATCGAACAAGTACGTGAGCTAGGTCACTACCTCAGTGACACTCATTTTGACTTGGTCTTCTCAAGTGACCTACCTCGTGCTAAAAAAACTACAGAGCTCATCATGGAGTCTCAAAAACCTAAAGCTAAAGTTACCTACACTAAAACTTTGCGTGAATGGCAACTAGGTAAACTAGAGGGGCAAAAGATTTCCCTTATCCAAGCCATCTATCCAAAAGAAATGGATGCCTTCCGTAACAATCTAGCCAATTTCCGTGCTAAGGACTTCCAAGCGGAATCTGTCTACAAAACAACAAAACGTGTGGCCGAATTTGTCAAAACACTTAAAGACAGTGATGCTAAAAATGTCCTCATTGTCGGTCACGGAGCTAACTTAACAGCTTCTATCCGTACCCTCCTTGGTTTTGAACCTGGTCTTCTTCGTAAAGCAGGAGGTCTTGACAATGCTTCTGTCACTATTCTCGAAACCAACGATTTCGAGCACTTCACTCTTAAATGTTGGAATGATACGTCCTATATGGATGAACAAAACAAGATTAGCTAAATCATCGACTGACTTCATAAGACAAGCGATCCTGATCAAGGGTCGCTTTTTAGCACTCAAAAAACCCTTAAAGCCTACTACTTCAAGAGCTTCACTTCTATTATTTCCTCCCTCTTGATAAATAAAACGGCCACACGAGGCCGCTCTATTTATCTTCCATATTTCATACGAAGGATTTTTTCCTGATTAGCATTCAAACGAAGAAGGATAACCACTTTATCAATACTCATATTGCTCTCAAGAAGACGTTCAGCCGCCATCATAAGACCATTATTGATACCTAGTTGAAGGACTGGATTTTCATTATCATTGATATCAAAGATATATTTGTTATTTGGAAGGTCGAAAAGGACTTTCACCGCTCCAAAGAGTTGCTCAAAACTATCGATTTCCAAGTCGAAGACTGGCTTAGTACCTGGTTTAAGGCTACGTCCACGGTGGTTAAACCACATAGAATGCCAGCCACCATTGAAGGCACCCATGACATCATTGTCATAAGAATCTCCAACATAGAGTGTCGTCGATGGATTCATGTCAAATTGCTCAGCTGCGAGGTTGAAGATTTCCTTCTCAGGCTTTTGGAAACCTGTCGCCTGACTGACGATGACACGCTTAGGATCAACGTAATCATAAAGTCCCAACTTCTTAACCTTTTTAAGTTGGTGCTCTGTTGGTCCATTGGTAATAATACCCATAGGAACATTTTTTTCCTTTAGGAAATCAAGGGTCATGCGCATCTCATCAAGCATGGTGATATTTTCCAACTCATGCTCGTAAACCTCTTGAAAATGGCTGCCCGTTTCTTCATCAATTTCACGGTAGCCAAACTCCAAAAGCGTCTCTTTACAGCGCCAAAAACGGAAATATTCGGTTGTCCACTCACCGGCCATTACACGTGGAAAACCAACATCAGAATAGTGGCGGAAACGAATGTAGGCTTGATTCATGTGACTCATATCAAAGTCAGGGAAACATTTTTCCATGGCAATACGATAAGGTGCCTGTTGGTCGTAAATAGTATCGTCAACGTCAAAAACAATAGAGGTAATCATCTGTCCGTTCTTTCTTATATCATTCTCTTGTCAGAGACTTAGATAAATTAGGAAGCTAACAACTAAACTACTACATGAGTCTGCTCCTAATTTAATCTTCAGTCTTGCAAAAGTAAGCTTTAAGTCAACTGTCTAGGGGCAATCTTACTCGTCTGTTTTTTATCAGATTGCAATTGCCCAAACAGTCTTATTATACCGTTTTTACCTTCTTATTTCAATTTTCGACCCCACTTAAGAAAAGATTATTCGTGTTTTGAAGACAGAAAAAGGTTTGGAACAATTTGTCCCAAACCTAATGCATCTTGTCATATTCAGACACTTATTTAATTTCTTTAAAGGTCATTTTTTGTTTGACTTCACCCTGACCACCTTTGGCAATCTGGTAATAGAAATCTTTTGATGTGAAGTGGTCACCATAAGCAAAGACCTTGTTGTACTGCCATTGTGACAATTGATCGTCCTCTTTTTTACCGAGAGTCAATGTTGTCTTCGTCACGCTGTATTCCCACTTAGCTGTTTGATCATTATAGGCCTTGTCAAAATCAGTCTGACTCTTAGCAGCATTAACCACTGTCGTACGATCCTGACTCACAAGTGCCTTGTTACCGCCTTCTTGGAAAGCTACATACATGACACGATTATTGACCTCACCATTTAGAGAACTTGAGTATTGGTAAACCTTACCAGGTACAACACTATCCAAATGGTGTGTTCCCCAGTAATAGAAAGCACCAAATCCAGCTCCCGTAACCAAGAGACAGGCGAGAACGACACTAATAATGATATTTCTCTTTGACATGTCTTGCCCCTCTCTATTCGTCACCAGTTAGGTCAGAGAAAGTTGCCTCTGAGTCTGTTTCAGTGTGGCTTGAAGAACTTGATGATGAGCGTTCAACACTTGATGAAGCCTTAGATTCAGATGATTTTTCAGTGCTTGATGATGAACTTTCTTTTTCCTTGTAAACATCAACGTTGAAAGCCCACTTATCACCCTTATAACTTACCTGAATTTGAGCATATTTTGCCTTGATAAGATCTGACAACTTACTATCACTGTTAAGAACATCGTAAATCTTTTGAGCGAGAGCTTTGGCATTGTCTTCCGTTTTAGCACCATCTTTAGGTCCATCTACAATGTCTTGAGCCTTAGGCGTTTCACCTTGACGGTAGAGGGACGTGCTTTCAGTGTCCTTCTTAGCAGTAGCATTTTCACCAGTCTTATCACCTTCATGTGAGAAGAAACTCCATGCAGGACGACCTGAACGTTTTTGTTGATATACTTGTTCGAATTCACTTTGAACCTTGTCTTGGAAAGCATCATCAGTCAATTCTTTTTCCTTAGAACTTTCTGTACTTGCTTTGCTTTCACTACTGCTTGCTGTTGAGCTTGATGCAGAAGATGATGATCCACTTGTCGAACTTGATGAAGCATCTTTAGATTCTGATGATGACGAAGATGAATCCTTGCCATCTTTAGAATCTTTGTCTTTATCGTTGTTATTGTTTGTAGTGCTATTTGAGAATGAAACGCTATTGTCAGAATTATCTGGAGCGTAAATCACTGTATTCTTAGAATGGTCATCAGAGACAAAAGTGCTGTTATTGATAATCACTCTGTTGTTATCACCATAATAGTTGTTGATAACAATCTTAGAATGTGCACAACGGTAACCATTACCAGTCACATGGTAACCTGCTGGGACATCACCATCACGTTTCAAGATGAGGACGTCACCTGCGAAGATAAGGTCAATATTCTGAATATTATTATCGTAGGCTAATTTTTCAATAGAAATTCCAGTCGCTTGAGAGATTCCCCACAAGGTATCTCCCCATTGAATCACGTATTGTTGGCCATCTAACTGCTGTGGATTGATGTTCTGAGTTGTCAAATTATTTGTAATTTGTTCAGGTGTGCTGGCAATCCAGTTTGTAATATCAGCAGCGTGAGCACTCGTTTGATTTTGATAAAAGCTATCTGCTAACACAGATACCATAGGCATCCCAGTAGGTGCTAGTAAAGCGCCAAGCATCACAGCTTTACTAACATAATTTTTCTTTTTCATCGTATTTCCTCCTTATATCATACGAAACTTACTTTGCTATTGTACACCCTTATTATTATATTTGTCAATAAATTCTATAACTTTCTAATCTAACGTTAATACTAGTTAATGATTTGTCCTAAAAATAGACTAACCCTAGCTTTATTCATCTGACATTTAATCATTTGTCCTATCTTTAGAAGGTGATTTATGATACAATAATTACGACTATTTTATGGAGGACTAACATGTCAAATCAACACATGGAAGAATTGAACGATCAACAGATTGTCCGTCGTGAAAAAATGGCGGCCTTGGCTGAACAAGGAATCGATCCTTTTGGTAAGCGATTCGAACGCACAGCTACATCTGGTCAATTAAAAGAAAAATACGCTGACAAAACAAAAGAAGAATTGCACGAAATCAACGAAACTGCTACTATCGCAGGTCGCTTGATGACTAAACGTGGTAAAGGTAAAGTTGGCTTCGCCCACATCCAAGACCGCGATGGTCAAATCCAAATCTACGTGCGTAAAGATGCTGTCGGTGAAGAAAACTACGAAATCTTCAAGAAAGCTGACCTTGGTGACTTCCTCGGTGTCGAAGGTGAAGTTATGCGTACAGATATGGGAGAACTTTCTATCAAAGCTACTCATATCACACACTTGTCTAAAGCCCTTCGTCCATTGCCTGAGAAATTCCACGGACTTTCAGACGTTGAAACAATCTACCGTAAACGTTACCTCGATTTGATTTCTAACCGTGAAAGCTTTGACCGCTTTGTTACACGTTCAAAAATCATTTCTGAAATCCGTCGCTACCTCGATGCTCAAGGTTTCCTTGAAGTAGAAACACCTGTTCTTCACAACGAAGCTGGTGGTGCTGCTGCCAAACCTTTCATCACTCACCACAATGCACAAAACATCGACATGGTGCTTCGTATCGCAACTGAGCTCCACCTCAAACGTCTCATCGTTGGTGGTATGGAACGCGTTTACGAAATCGGACGTATCTTCCGTAACGAAGGTATGGATGCCACTCACAACCCTGAGTTCACATCTATCGAAATTTACCAAGCTTACGCTGACTTCCACGATATCATGAACTTGACTGAAGGTATCATCCAGCACGCTGCTAAAGCTGTCAAAGGTGACGGACCTATCAACTACCAAGGAACTGAAATCAAGATCAACGAACCATTCAAACGCATCCACATGGTTGACGCTATCAAGGAAATCACTGGCGTTGACTTCTGGCAAGACATGACTTTGGATGAAGCCAAAGCTATCGCTGCTGAAAAGAATGTTCCTGTTGAAAAACACTACACTGAAGTTGGTCACATCATCAACGCCTTCTTCGAAGAATTCGTTGAAGAAACATTGATTCAACCAACATTCGTTTACGGTCACCCAGTTGCTGTGTCTCCATTAGCTAAGAAAAACCCAGAAGACCCACGCTTCACTGACCGTTTCGAACTCTTCATCATGACTAAAGAGTACGGAAATGCCTTCACCGAATTGAACGACCCAATCGATCAATTGTCACGTTTCGAAGCACAAGCTGCTGCTAAAGAACTCGGTGATGACGAAGCAACAGGTATCGACTACGACTACGTTGAAGCCCTTGAATACGGTATGCCGCCAACAGGTGGACTCGGAATCGGTATCGACCGTCTCTGCATGCTCCTCACTGATACAACAACTATCCGTGATGTCTTGTTGTTCCCAACGATGAAATAAAGAATGATAAAAGTTTTCTTTGAGACCTACCTTAGGTGAAACGGGCGCTAGCGACTTCCTTGGAAATTCCATAACTAATTTTGAGCCTAAAGTCTCAAAAATTCTGAGTGGCTGAAACATAATGTTTCAGCCACTTTTTTCATAGCAGAAAGTCTTGATGGGGCTTGCTTTGAAAAAAATCTATCGTATAAAATAAAAGAGTTAACTTCCCTAAATATACTGACCACAAGAAGTTAGAGAGAAGGAGATTACAGCACCATAACGCTTGGTCGGATAAAATTTTTTTCATGCTAGCGAGAGTTTCAAAAACTGATGCAAGCTCCTGTCATGCTAGGATTTTTGAAGTACTCCACGTAATTTGATACCAAGTTTCCTAATTATGTACGTGAAAACATTAGCGATCGATGAGTGGAACTTTGATATTTCAAATCTTAAAATTAGATTTTTATTTTTTTGAAACTCTATATAATACCAATTAATCTGTACTTTTAATAACCATCATAATAATGGGTATAAGTAATCGTACATAATAAGCATTTTGTACTCGTCTTTCACCTTTTTCCATTACTACTTTTTTGATAAAATATTTCTAACAAAAGGAGGGAATTATGAAAGAAATCATTAAAATTTTCGAGTACATTGTCGTTTACTTTATACCTATCTTATCCATTAGCATACAATTATTTTCTGAGCTAAAAGCTAAAAAAAGTGAGGAAAAAGTTACTGCCGAACTGGCGAAAAATGAAGTTAATTTTACAATTGAAGAAAACAATGGTCAAATTATAATTAACCAAAACACTGACACAATCAACCAAAAATTGCAAGAACAAGTTGAACAATACAACCGAAAACTTGAAAATAGCAAATTTTATTCTAGAGTCTTATTCAAAATCTCAAGTTATATTTTCTTAGCAATTATCATTTTAAATTTCACCTATCAAATTATTAATGTTTTAGATACCCTATCAGCAGCACCTTGGCCACTAGCGAATCTCTTCACAAATCCAAATGCGGAAACTAAATTTCATGTTCTGATTATAGCTTTTAAGGATGCGTTACCAAGTATCTATAATCAAATTTTACAATTTATAGCTCTATTTTTACTTATAAACTCTATAAAATGGGGGGCACGTATCTATCTTTCAGTACGAGGAAGTACTGGTAAATTCTTATATTATTTATTTGTAAGTTCTATTTATTTCTATAACTCCATGCTGAACTTCAGCAGTACTATCAATAGCTATACTCAAAGACTACTACCTTATCTTAAAGACTCGTCTCAAGTATTTGTTACTCTTATTTCTACATTTATATTACTCTATATTGGTCTAACAGTTTCAGAAGTAACCGTCAATAGGTTCTTCGACTTACAAAAAGCAGAGAAAAAATCAACTGTTCAAAATTTTATCATCAACTCAATGGACAACTTTATTACCCAACTACTTATACCTATTTTTATATTAATTGTTATACGCTACATCAGTTAAAATAATATCCTAAAAGTATTGTTTATAAAAATAAATGATACTTTTTTAGTATCACTACTCAATAAAATTACTTATTCAACATTTTTTTATTCCTCACCTAACAAACCAATTGATGTTATTGTTTAACATCATACCGTAAAAGTTCATCATATAAACACCCTGGAATTAATTGGACATTGTATATTCTTCTACAACCCATTCCTTTCTTGCACATCTTCCTCATAGTGTTATAATAAAATTGTCGGTCTGTCTAGAAATATGCAAGTTTTAGGCAGATATGACTTAGAAAGAGGTGTTTATGACATCTTCAAAAAAGGTTTCCCTTTCTGAGGTTAACCAATCAATAGATACACCAAATAATAATCGTTTTTGGCAAAATCTTAAGGCTTTCTTGGGACCTGGGGCTCTTGTAGCCGTGGGTTACATGGACCCAGGGAACTGGATTACCAGTGTCGTCGGTGGGGCAACCTACAAGTACAGTCTTCTTTTTGTCATCTTAATTTCATCTTTAATCGCTATGCAGTTGCAACAAATGGCTGGAAAATTAGGGATTGTGACTCAAATGGACCTGGCTCAAGCAACTGCATACCACTCGCCCAAATGGCTACGATACACGCTTTGGGTGATTCTGGAGCTTGCCTTAATGGCGACGGACTTGGCCGAGGTGCTTGGTTCTGCCATCGCACTTAACCTGCTCTTTGGTATTCCAATTATGGTTGCCATTCTGGTGACAGTCCTAGATGTCTTCCTACTCCTACTCATCATGAAGCTGGGATTCAAGAAAATCGAGGCTATTGTTTCAACCTTGATTTTGACCATCTTGGTTATCTTTGTCTACTTGGTAGCCTTGTCTGAGCCTAGTATTAAGGGAATCCTCGAGGGTTATCTCCCTACGCCAGCGCTCTTTGAGCCACATGCTGCTGGGCACACCAACCAGTTGACTTTGGCACTTGGGATTGTGGGTGCAACCGTTATGCCACATAACCTCTACTTGCACTCATCCTTGTCACAGACTCGTAAGGTTGACTATTCTGATGGTAAAGACGTGACTAAGGCTGTCCGTTTCATGACCTGGGACTCCAACATTCAGTTGACTTTGGCCTTTGTGGTTAACTCCCTCCTCTTGATTTTGGGGGCAGCTCTCTTCTTTGGTCACGCTTCTGATATTTCAGCCTTCTCACAAATGTACAATGCTCTTCAGGACTCTAAGATTGCTGGTGCGGTTGCTAGTTCAACACTTTCAACCCTCTTTGCCTTGGCACTCTTGGCTAGTGGTCAAAACTCTACCATTACTGGTACCCTAACTGGTCAGATTGTCATGGAAGGTTTCCTCCACATGAGGTTACCACAGTGGGTAATTCGTTTGTTCACACGTCTCTTCGCCTTGCTACCTGTTATCATTGTAGCCATTCTCTACGGCGATCAAGAAAAGACACTGGATCAACTCTTGGTTTATTCACAAGTATTCCTTTCCATTGCCTTGCCATTTTCTATCTTCCCTTTGATTTACTACACTTCTAAAAAATCACTCATGGGAAAACACGTCAATGCCAAGTGGAATACCTTCCTCGGTTATGCCATCGCTATTGTCCTAACCATTCTCAATCTCAAACTTATCTTTGATACGTTTTAAACCTTGAATTGTCAAATTAAGTGCATACTTTCCCCATAGAATACTTCATAAGGTGTTTTCCAGTTAAGACATTTTCGTGGCCTATTATTAAGTTTGTTCTCCCATAGCTGAATAGTCTGATCATCAACCAATGTTAGATCACTACCCTTTGGAAAATATTCTCTAAGTAATCCATTCGTGTTCTCATTGGTTCCTCGTTGCCATGGAGCATGAGGGTCAGGAAAATAGACTTCAATGTTCAATTGATCACTCAATTTCTGATGATACGTGAATTCTTTCCCTCTATCAGGAGTTACTGTATACTTCGTCAAGGGTTCTAACATTTTTACCATAGCTTCTATTACCAACTTGCTTTTCTTAACAGCTACCTTTTTGATTTTTAGAAAACGAGAATAACGGTCTGTTAGAGTAACTAAACAAGCTTTTCCAGTTTTACCTGCAACAGTATCGGCTTCCCAATCTCCTATTCTAGTTCGATTATTAGCTTCTTCTGGTCTTTCGTGAATTGTATGAGAAATGGATATTTTCCCTCTATTTTCAACATGACCTTTAGTATGACGTGTTTTCCCACGATGACGAAGTTTACGAATGACACCACGAGCACCATGAGATAATGAGTTATCCTCAAAATGTCCTCGGTAAATGGCTCTATAGATTGTTTGATAACTAATAACAGTTTTTCCGTACTCTAATTGCAACCGACCTTCTATTTCTTCAGGAGACCATTGGTAATCGAGAAATAGATGTTTGACGGTATTGCTTAAATTGTGATCTATTTCAAGCATACGTTTTCGTCCACAGTGTGATTTAGCCATATGGTAAGATTCCTGTGCATGATTTGGAGAATAAGCTCCTGATTTTGTATGGCGCTTCCACTCACGACTAATACTAGATGGATGACGATGAAGTAACTTAGCAATTTGAGAAAAATTTAGGCCTTGCGTACGGTAAATGAGAATACTTTCACGCTCGTCTATGGTAAAATGATGGTAGCTCATAAGATTTCCTTTCGTAACTAGTTCGTTCAATTCTATTTTACTAGAAAATCTTATGAGTTTTTATTGTGCACTTATATTGTATATTCAAGACAAAAAAATAAGGCCAGCGCCATGCTGACCTTGTTTTAATTTTTGAAGGCTTCAACGAGAACTTGGAATTCCTCGTTGCTTAGGGTAATCCCCTTGCCCATCTTGGTGTGGTCTGGACTCCATGCACGGATGTCATACTTAGCCGGTGCGCCATTAAAGCTCACACGATTGAGTTCCTTAGTCCAACCCTTGTCATTCTCAGACAAAACCAAGAGTTTTTCTTCAATTTCAAATGAAAATTCTGCCATTTGCTTACCTCCACTAGCTTTATTCGTTTTTTTTTGTGAAAATTGTCTGTTTTAGAATGAAGTTATCCACAAAAATTCACCTTTCATGCTATAATTATTTTATCAAGAAACGAGGGAAATGACCATGATAAACTTTTTAGAAGCCGTAAAGCATCAGCTTCATCAGTTTGTGGAAACAGGTCACAGCAAACCTGTCCACCTAATGCAGAATCAACTTATTAACGATATCTATCATGCTATTGATCATAATCAAATGGTCATGCTGACATCCAATCAGAAGACCTATAAGGGCTACATCAACCGTTATGACAGGGAGCGACAAGCCATCTTTATCGAGCAAGATAAGATCATCAGCATGATTGAACTTAAAGAAATCAAACGTCTAAAAATCATATCGCAACGAGGTTAAGTTTATCAGTTAACCTCGTTTTGTTATTAGGTTGACTTTTTTGAAACCACTTGCTATAATAAGTTAACTATTTATTTATGAAAGGTTAACTAAAATGACACGAAATCGTACACTGTCGCTTATTCTTCCAGCCTTCGGTGCTGCTATCATTGCCGCACTGGCTCAAATTGTTATTCCTATCGGTGCAGTTCCAATCACACTACAGACTTTCGCTGTTGGACTTGTTGCTGCCATCCTTAAGCCAAGAGAGGCGACACTTGCTGCTACCCTCTACCTGATTCTAGGTGCCATTGGTCTACCTGTTTTTGCAGGTGGAGGCGGTGGGCTCCAAGCATTCTTTGGTCCTTCAGCTGGCTATTTGTTGGCTTATCCATTTTTCGCCTTTGTCACTTCAAAACTGTCGCATGCTGAGACTCCTATTTGGAAAATCTTTGTGGCTTTTGTTTTAGGTGATGCACTTGTCTTTGTCGGTGGTATCCTCAGCCTTCACTTTCTTGGAAAAATGGGTTGGTCTGCTGCTGTAGCAGTTGGCTTGACACCTTTTATCATTCCTGATCTCTTAAAAGGTCTCATCGTCGCTTTGGTAACTAAGCCAGTCTTAAAAGCTCTTAAAAATCATAGCTACTTTAACTAAAAAAGATTGAAGACTTTGTTCGTGTGAACAGAATCTTCAATCTTTTTATTTTTCAAAATAAATATCATAGTGCTTTGAACAAGCTGGGTTGAAGGCACTGTGACAACTGGGACAAGCTTCTACATCTTGATACTCCTCAATTGTCATCTCATGCCTACAAACGCCACAGATAAGGACCTTGTCCTGCTTCAATTGACAAGGATAAGCTCGATAGCTATGATCCTCCAAGCTATCATGACACTGATAACAGGCATAATACTTCTGGCACTCGAAGCATTTTAGGGCAACAATATCTAGTTGGGAATGGTAGTGCTGACATCTACTCTGATCATCTACCAGGAGCCCATTGATTTGACTTGTCATTAGGCACGAACAGTTTTGCTTGAACCGTCTTTTTGGTAAAGGTTAATTAAACCTTCTTTAGTTGAACGAATCATGTCACCAAGTTTAACTTCTTGTGGCACGGTAATTGTAAGAAGTTCCATTGGGTTTGGTGCACGGTCAATTTTGTTACCATTGGCATCGTGAAGGTCTTTGATATCACACTCGAAATGACGGAAGCCTGGTCCGTAGAATTCAACGTGGTCACCTTCGAGGATAACGTTACGTTGACGGATTGTAGCTGTCATAGTTGCTGGATCAAAGTCTACGACTTCACCAACGAATTTGTATTGTGGAATCTTACGACGAGCTCCAAAGAGTTGTTCGTTTTCTGTTGGTGTCTTGTAGTAGAAACCTGTTGCCAATTCACGTTGGGCAACCTTCCAGAGTTCGTTAATCAAATCATCTTTGATGGCATAAAAGGCTTCTGCACTTTCCATGTAAGCGTCACAAGCAGCCTTGTAACAGTTAGCAACTGTTGAGACGTAGTGGACAGATTTCATACGACCTTCGATTTTAAGACTGTCAACGCCATTGTCGATAAGGTCTGGGATATTTTCAATCATACACATGTCAACGGCTGACATTGAGTATTCTTCAGGAACTTCACCGTGGATACTCTTTCGCTCTTGACCGAATGGCATGTCGTAAAGGTCATATTTCCAACGGCAAGACTGTGAACAACCACCACGGTTGGCATCACGGTCTGACATGTGGTTAGAAAGGGTACAGCGACCTGAATATGAGATACACATAGCACCATGGACAAAGGCCTCAATTTCAAGATCCGTACGTTTACGGATTTCAGCCAATTCTTCCATAGTTACCTCACGTGCCAAAACAACACGGGTCAAGCCATACTCTTTCCAAAAATGGAAGGTTTCAACGTTTGTTGCAGATGCTTGCGTTGACAAGTGGATGTTAAGTCCTGGAGCGTAGGTTGAACAGATTTCAATCAAGGCTGGGTCAGATACGATAACAGCATCGAGTCCCATATCACGCAATTCACGGAACCACTCACCAGCACCCTTTTCATTTCCTTCATGGGTAACCATGTTTGAAGCAACGTGTACATCAACGCCACGAGCGTGAGCGTATTCGATACCTTCTCGAAGCTCATCCATGGTAAAGTTTCCGGCACGGCTACGCAAACCATAGGCTTGTCCACCAACGAAAACAGCATCTGCGCCGTAATTTACAGCGACTTTCAATTTTTCCAAAGTCCCAGCAGGTACCAGAACCTCTGGGCGTTTTTTAGTTGTAGTCATAATTTCTCCAATTTGCAAGATTGTCGATTTTAGTTTTTAGAAGGCTCCTTCGTTCCCTGAAAATGGAAAACTCACAAACGAAGGAGGAAGTTTTTTTATTTTACACGGTCAGGTTCATAGTCGTAGAAACCTGTGTCCAAACCACGGTTGGCTGGGTGTAATTTATGAATAGCCTCATCAAAGAGGAAGGCTTGGTCTTGTGAAAATTCGCCAGCCTCGATGAGGTCACGAGCCTTCACAAAATACTCAGTAATTTTTACAAAGTTTTCACCTGGGCAATAAACGCCGTCCAACTTCCAGTGATCAAAACCATGTTCAACGAGTTCTGAAAGTTTAGTCATCATATCCAAGTCATTGTTGGCAAAGATATGTGTTCCATGCAAGTCTTCATAAACTGAGTAGTGAGAATCTGGATCTCCTGGCTCAGAAAGGAAGAGGTCACGTTCTTTGGTAACAGCTTCATCCGTTTTGATAAAGTTGTAGTAGTTTTGAAGAAGCGGACGTTTTGAGTGGTGAATGATACTTGCACCATAAACCAAAACCTCAGCTGGAATTTGAAGATTTTCAGCCATGACGAAAAGTTCCGCAGATGGAATTTCACGAGCCAAAACAGCTTCAGAAGCTCCAGCTTGTTTGCCCCAGAAATTAATCTGACGGCTAGAGGTTACCATGGTTGAAGCATCATAAATCATTTTGAAGGGGCGTTTGTCACGGTTACAAATGTAGAAAACTCCTGCATCACCAACCGTGATATAATCTGCCTTGATTTCTTCAAGAAAATCAAGGTAGTCTGGAAGAGCATCCATCATACCTTGGTGCATGAGGGCGTTAACGGCAACAGTCAATTCCTTGCCAGACTCATGTACCAGCTCTGCAATCTTTCGCATCTCTGCGAATGAAAAAGGCTTAGGCAAACGAAGGCCAAAAGCTTTTTCGCCGATGTAAATACGATCTACGCCAAGTTCTAGGAGCTCACGTGCCTGCTCGTAGCTCTCAGCAGTCGCTGTAATCACTATTTTTTCCATAACTCACATTATAGCACAAATGATTTGATTTTTTTAGAATTTTTAGGCTCAAAACTCTGTATCTAAATATTTTTAATTAGTTTTTGAATACTATGATTTTTACAAAAATCAAAAAAAACTTTGCAATATAAAATTTTTGTGGTATTATTAATGAGATTCTAAATAGTGAAATACTGACTAAGTATTTTAACCTACACGAAAAAGTGATTTAGATATTTTATATAGAAAGGAGGCAGACATGGCTGACAACTTACACCGTCAATTTGATCACATCGAAGATTTCGAGACTGAGCGTCCTCAAACGACGAATTATCAAGATTATCAAGGTTTAAATAGTAATAGTATTAAGCTACAAGATATGATTTTCTTTGGACGTATCTCAAGCTTCTGTGTTTCAACAGTCCTAGTTGCCTTCCTTTTCTTGGTAGCACAGGTGGCTACCTTCTGGGCCTTCTTCTGGGCAATTACCATCAGCGTCATTGGTCAGATAGGCATTTATGTCCTAATCGAATATTATAAAGCACAAAAACGTTGACTGTTTGGTCAACGTTTTTGTGTCTTGAATATACAATATAAGTGCACAATAAAAACTCATAAGATTTTCTAGTAAAATAGAATTGAACGAACTAGTTACGAAAGGAAATCTTATGAGCTACCATCATTTTACCATAGACGAGCGTGAAAGTATTCTCATTTACCGTACGCAAGGCCTAAATTTTTCTCAAATTGCTAAGTTACTTCATCGTCATCCATCTAGTATTAGTCGTGAGTGGAAGCGCCATACAAAATCAGGAGCTTATTCTCCAAATCATGCACAGGAATCTTACCATATGGCTAAATCACACTGTGGACGAAAACGTATGCTTGAAATAGATCACAATTTAAGCAATACCGTCAAACATCTATTTCTCGATTACCAATGGTCTCCTGAAGAAATAGAAGGTCGGTTGCAATTAGAGTACGGAAAAACTGTTATTAGTTATCAAACAATCTATAGAGCCATTTACCGAGGACATTTTGAGGATAACTCATTATCTCATGGTGCTCGTGGTGTCATTCGTAAACTTCGTCATCGTGGGAAAACACGTCATACTAAAGGTCATGTTGAAAATAGAGGGAAAATATCCATTTCTCATACAATTCACGAAAGACCAGAAGAAGCTAATAATCGAACTAGAATAGGAGATTGGGAAGCCGATACTGTTGCAGGTAAAACTGGAAAAGCTTGTTTAGTTACTCTAACAGACCGTTATTCTCGTTTTCTAAAAATCAAAAAGGTAGCTGTTAAGAAAAGCAAGTTGGTAATAGAAGCTATGGTAAAAATGTTAGAACCCTTGACGAAGTATACAGTAACTCCTGATAGAGGGAAAGAATTCACGTATCATCAGAAATTGAGTGATCAATTGAACATTGAAGTCTATTTTCCTGACCCTCATGCTCCATGGCAACGAGGAACCAATGAGAACACGAATGGATTACTTAGAGAATATTTTCCAAAGGGTAGTGATCTAACATTGGTTGATGATCAGACTATTCAGCTATGGGAGAACAAACTTAATAATAGGCCACGAAAATGTCTTAACTGGAAAACACCTTATGAAGTATTCTATGGGGAAAGTATGCACTTAATTTGACAATTCAAGATACTAAAAAAAGCCTCATGGGCTTTCTTTTTTTATTTTGCTTCTGTTGCTTCTTCAGAGATATCTTTGATATCAATGACGATATCATCAACGATAGCTTTGGTTTCTGCTTCAACATCTGCTTGCTCAGGAGTTACTTGTGCTGTTTTCTCTTTGATAAGTTCAAAGCTCTCTTTGGCAAAGTCAGCAACTTGAGCTGTTTTTTCTTGAACTGCTTTTGTCAAATCATCTGCAGTGATGTCGCCATTTTCAAATTTTGTTTTATAGTCTTGGAAAGTATCGACTGCCAAATCTTTGTAGTCGCTAGCTTTTTCCACCACTTGATTTTGATAAGCTTTTGGATCTTCTTTGAATGAAGCGATTTCTTCATCAATACGTGCTTTAACAGCTTTACCTTTTTCAGTTGTAAAGAAGTAAGCTGCTGCAGCTCCAGAAGCTACACCAATGATTAGGGTGTTTAAAAATTTACTCATGAAAAGACCTCCTTATTTTTTCTTGTCTTTTTTACCAAATAGTTTTGAAGCAACCTTACCGATAGCAAAGGCTGAACCTGCTTTACCGACACTTGCTCCTGCTGCACTTGCTTTCGCACCGAGATAACGAGCTTCAGTATTCAAGTCAGAGACACTTTCTGAAAGCTCAGCTACTGCTACGAAGAGAGGATCGATTGTTTGAACTTTTTCATTAACATCTTCAACCAAGACGTTTGCCTTAGCCAAGATTTCATTTGTTTGATGAAGGGTTACATTGATATCTGTACGAAGCACAGCAACTGTTTCTTCAACTTCTTTAACCACATGACGGGTACGAAGTAGAGTAGGGATTAATGCAATGAGAAACGCAGCAAGTGCGATTGCGATAATAAGAAATGCAATTTCTGCCATAGTTTAGGACTCCTTTGACCTTTTTAAAAGGTCGCTACAAGAAAACTGAAGTAGAATCTCCAGTTTCCAGTGACCTTTGTTATGATAATTTTCATTATATTATAACAAAGTCTGAGCTATATGACTAGTTTTTCATTTTATAATCTGCCTCTGGGCGTTGCTTTCGCAAATAGAGCAAGGTTGCACCCAAGATGATAATAGCGATGCTAACCCATTGAGAAACACGCAAGCCAACAAACATGAGGCTATCCGTACGCATGCCTTCAATGACAAAACGTCCAAGACCATACCAGATAAGGTAAAATGAGGTCACATCTCCTTGACGCAGTTTCTTATTAAAGCGTCTTAGTCCTAGGATAATGATAAATCCGACCAAGTTCCAGAGACTTTCGTAAAGAAAGGTCGGTACACGATAACTACCATCAATGTACATCTGCTGGCGAATAAATTCTGGGACATAATTCAGATGACTAACTGCTTTTCCGTAGGCCTCCTGGTTAATAAAGTTTCCCCAGCGACCGATACTCTGAGCAATCATAACGCCAGGTGCCGCGATATCTAGAAAATCCAAGACAGCAATGGCATGACGTTTAGCAAACCAATAGAGGACAGCTGCTCCAGCAATCAAGCCACCATAGATGGCAATTCCACCATTCCAAATTGCAAAAATTTCAGAAGGATTTTGACTGTAGTAGGACCACTGGAAGATCACATAGTAGAGCCTAGCACCAACAATGGCTATCGGAAAGGCAAGAAGAATAAAATCTAAGATGTTTTCAGGGTCAATTCCCTTTTCAGGAGCCCAACGCTGAGCCAGATAAACGGCAAGTAAGAGACCAGATACGATACAGATGGCATACCAATGAATACTAATGGGGCCAAGCCTTAGAGCAATAGGATCAATAGTAGCAAACATTAGTCTTCACCATTCTTACTAATGAGGTTGGTCAAACGTTCTTCAAAGGTTTTGGTTGCATCAAATCCCATTTGCTTAGCACGGTAGTTCATGGCTGCAGCTTCGATAACGACTGATACGTTACGGCCTGTCTTAACAGGAATGCGGACACGTGGAATCTTAACGCCTTGCAATTCGATTTCTTCATTCCCATTTCCAAGACGATCAAAGACCTTACCGTCTTCAAAATTTTCAAGATAGATGGCCAACTGAACTTGAGAAGAATTACGGACAGCACTAGCTCCGTAGAGACTCATGACATCAATGATACCAACCCCACGAATCTCAAGAAGATGGTGGAGGATTTCCGCAGGCTCACCCCAGAGAGTTTCCTCATCCTTAGCATAGACATCCACACGGTCGTCAGCGACTAGACGGTGACCACGTTTCACCAACTCAAGCCCTGTTTCACTCTTACCAATACCAGAATCGCCCTGAATGAGAACACCCATGCCGTAGATATCAACCAAAACACCGTGAACGCTAGTACGCTCAGCCAACTGTGCATTAAGGTACCAAGACATATCACCTGAAAGAGAGGATGTGCCGTTACGACCTTGAAGAACCGCAACGCCATTTTCTTTAGCTGCTCGATACATCTCCTCAGGAATATCAAGTCCACGCGCCACGATAACAGCAGGTGTCTCTTCTTTAAACATGTTACTGAAAACAGAGTAACGGTTGTGGTCAGTCAAAGTTTTAAGGTAAGACCACTCCTTCATCCCAACCAATTGAATACGCTCTGGTGAATAAAAATCAAAATATCCTGTCATTTCTAAACCAGGGCGAGAGATATCAGCGGTTGTGATTGGTTTTGACAATAGTTTTTCATTCCCATAGATAACCTTAAGCTTAAGCTTATCAACCAGCATTTTAACGGTTACTGTCATATTATTTCCTCCGATTATTTACTAGTTTCATTGTATCATAAAAAGGTTTTCAATGCGGTTCTCAAAGCAAAAAAGACCTGTGACTAGCACCAGGGCCAATCATAGGTTAATGTCTATTAACAATTACTTACCAATTCCACTCATCTTCAACAGGTTCAGCGTTTTTACGTTTGCGTCCATCCTTGAGCTTGATTTCGGGATAAATATCTTCTTTGTAAGGAAGGAGAAAGGCTAAAACCAAGTATAGAAAGATTCCAAACTGCGTTGAAACCATGAGAATAATAGCCAAAATACGAGCTAGAGCTAGGTCCCAGCCAAACTTATCTGCCAAACCTGCAACAACACCGGCGACGAGTCTATTTTTTCGTGTCTTATAAAAACGATTTGACATGGTCTTCTTCTCCCATCATTTCTTTGATTTAATTATATGATTTTTTTAAACCAAAAAAATCAGCCCTAGGACTGATTTAGAAAAATGAGTTTGCCTCGGCACAGACCGCAACCAAATTTCTGTGTATTGACACGGCGTTTGCGACGGTAGGTATGACCACAGGATTGGCACTGATAGAGGTAGTAGTTCTCCTCCTGACCTTGCATCTTTGGAGCGTACCTAAGGCCATCGACCTTGGCTAGTAAGTCCTTGAAATCTCTATCCGCATGCTTGTAGCCCTTCCCTTGAAAATAAAGGTGATAATGACAGAGTTCATGGCGGACAATTTTTCGAAAGGTTTCAAGACCATGTTCCTCATAGAGTTTTGGGTTAAAATCTAAATGACCATCCTTGGGAAAGAACCGACCTCCAGTGGTTCGGAGACGCTTGTTCCACAAGGCTTGATGCTTAAATTCCCAACCAAAATCTTCTATAGAAACAGTCTTAACATAATCAGTTAGATTCACGTGGATTCACCAAGGAGAGATTGAGTTTTTCATGCTCTAAATCAACTTTTGATACCCACACGGTAACCAAATCCCCAACAGATACGACCTGACTTGGGTGGTTAACGAAGCTCTTACTCATCTCTGAGATGTGGATAAGTCCATCCTCGTGGACACCGATATCCACAAAGGCACCAAAGTCCACAACGTTACGGACCGTTCCTTCAAGTTTTTGTCCTACTGACAAGTCTTTGAGTTCAAGAACATCTTGACGAAGCACTGGTGCTTCAAAATCGTCACGGAGGTCACGACCTGGTTTCAAAAGGTCAGCAATGATATCTTTGAGGGTTTCCTGTCCAAGTCCCAATCCTTCCGCTGTTTCTTTAAGATTAAGAGCCTTCAATTTTGCCTTGGCAGAGTCGTCCAAGTCTGTGATAGCCAACTGCTTGAAGAGGGCTTTTACCGCTGGGTAAGACTCTGGGTGGACCCCTGTATTATCCAAGATATTCTTGGCATTTGGAATACGAAGGAAACCGGCGGCTTGTTCGAAGGCCTTGGCACCAAGACGTGGGACTTTTTTGATTTCCGCACGTGATGCAATCTCACCATTCTCCTCACGGTAGGCGACGATATTTTCAGAGATGGTCTTGTTGAGTCCTGACACGTGTGACAAGAGGGTACTACTTGCCGTATTGACATTAACACCGACCTGGTTAACCACGGTATCGACGACGAAATCAAGATTTTCAGAGAGTTTCTTCTGACTAACATCATGCTGGTATTGGCCTACTCCGATTGATTTAGGGTCAATCTTAACCAACTCAGCTAATGGGTCTTGAAGACGACGGGCGATAGAAATGGCAGAGCGTTTTTCGACCGTTAAGTCTGGGAACTCATGACGGGCCAACTCTGATGCAGAGTAGACAGAGGCACCACTTTCATTGACAATGACATATGAAGTCTCTGGAAAATCCTTGAGAACTTCTGCCACAAAAGCTTCACTTTCACGACTGGCTGTTCCATTACCGATAGCGATAATCTCAATGGCATGTTTCTTAATGAGGTCAGCCAAGTCTTTCTTAGCTTGGGCAATCTTAGCCTGACTGGCTGGAGCCACTGGATAGATAACTTGCGTTGTGATGAGCTTACCAGTTTGGTCGACGACAGCCAACTTAGCCCCTGTACGAAAGGCTGGGTCAAAACCGAGTACCATCTTACCTTTAAGTGGCGATACTAGAAGAAGACTGCGAAGATTTTGAGAGAAAAGTTGAATAGCACCATCTTCTGCTGCTTCAGTCAACTCGCTACGGATACGACGCTCCATGGCTGGAATGATTTTCTTCTTGAGAGATTGGTTGATAACTTCCTCGATATAGTCATTTTTTTGTTTGAAACGAGCACTGTAAAAACGGTGCATTTTCTCAAGATTGTGCTTAAAGGCCACCTTAATAACACCTAGTTTCTCCCCACGGTTAAGGGCTAACGTACGGTAACCTTGAAGTTTAGACACCTTGTCTTCAAAATCATAGTAGATTTTGAAGGTTTCTTTTTCATCCAGAGATTGATCCTTGAGGGTTGAAGTGATGTCACTGTTGTTCCAGATTTCGTTGTAGGTCCAAGAGCGCAAGCTATTGTCCTCAGAAAAGGCCTCAACCAAAATATCCACAGCACCTGCGAGAGCCTTGTCAGCTGTCGGAAAGGCTTCAGATGTCAGCTTTTCAGCTTCAGCCTTGAGGTTAGGACTATTTTGCAAGATAAGACGAGCCAAGGGGAAAAGACCTGCTTCACGGGCAACCGTCGCCTTGGTGCGGCGTTTTTCCTTATAAGGAAGGTAGAGTTCTTCCACGTCTGCCAACTTTTCAGCGGCTTCAATAGCTGCCTTGAGTTGATCGGTCAATTTGCCCTGAGCCTCAATCTTGGCAAGAACTGTTTCCTTACGGTCTTGAAGAGCAGTCAAGGACTTGTCCATATCAATGATGGCCTTGATTTGCGTTTCATCCAGATTGCCTGTTTTTTCCTTACGGTAACGGGCGATAAAGGGGATGGTATTGCCTTCTGCGGTCAATTCCAAAACAGTTTCAACTTGTTGTTTTTTTAGGCCCAATTCCTGAGCCAATGTCTCTAAATTACGATTTTCCATAAGTTCTATTATACCACGAGAGGAGATTTGCTTGGGCAGAAAACCTTGTAGCTGAAGCGAGAATTTTTAAGCAAGAGGTAGTATAATAGAAAAGTAAACCTATTGTTAGGGGCTATTTCTAACAGAAATAACGCCCTTAGTATCTTATGTAAACTCGGAGGCTTTTTATGGCAGTTATTCAGAAAAAAACAAATGAACTTGAAAGCATGATGGCATCTTTTGCGGCTATCCCTGATTTTGAAAAGGCGGGAACTGATCCTAAGAAGGATAAACGTCTTCAAGAAGATAAGAAGAAATAATTTTTATGGCTATTTTTCATCAACTACCAGATAGCGTTCTGCAGCTTCTGGCAGTTTTTCTATCGATTATTATCGAAGCCCTGCCCTTTGTTTTACTGGGAAGTATCCTATCTGGCTTTATTGAGGTCTTTGTGACTCCTGAAAAGGTCCAAAACTTCCTCCCTAAAAACAAGGTCCTGGCTATTCTCTTTGGAACTCTTATTGGTTTTATTTTCCCTTCTTGTGAGTGTGGGATTGTTCCAATTATCACGCGCTTTTTAGAGAAAAAAGTGCCTAGCTACACGGCTATTCCTTTCATGGCAACTGCTCCTATCATTAATCCAGTCGTTCTCTTTGCGACCTATACGGCCTTTGGGAACTCTTGGTACTACGTGCTTTTACGTTTCGTCGGGGCTTTCTTGATTGCCATGATTTTGGGAATCTTGCTGGGCTTTGTGGTGGATGACCAGATTCTCAAGGACAACCGTAAGGTTAGTCATGTGCACGACTATAGTGGTTTGTCAGCTGGTAAGAAAACCTTTCAAGCTCTGGTTCATGCGGTTGACGAGTTCTTTGACACTGGGCGTTACTTGATTTTCGGGAGCTTGGTGGCCGCAAGTATGCAGACCTACCTACCGACCCGTATCCTCACGACCATCGGTCATAATTCAGTGACAGCCATCCTGATCATGATGCTCTTGGCTTTCATCCTCTCGCTCTGTTCAGAGGCGGATGCCTTTATCGGAGCTTCACTACTCTCTAGTTTCGGAGTAGCACCAACGGTTGCCTTTCTCATCATTGGTCCTATGGTTGATATCAAGAACTTGATTATGATGAAACACCAGTTTAAAACACGCTTTGTTGGTCTCTTCGTAGGAACTGCTAGTCTGGCGACAATCATTTACTGTCTGGTATTGGGGGTGATTTAATGTTACGTTTTCTCATCTTATCTGGGTACTTTGAGCTGGTCATGTACTTGCAAGTTTCTGGCAAGCTCAACCAGTACATTAACATCCACTACTCCTACTTGGCCTACATTTCCATGGTGCTTTCCTTTATTCTTGCTGTGGTTCAACTCATCGTTTGGATGAAGCAGATGAAGGTTCACTCGCATTTGTCAGGTCGAGTAGCCAAGGTAGCCAGCATCGTTCTCTTGGCCTTTCCAGTCCTCACGGGGCTCTTGGTGCCAACAGTGACCTTGGATGCCAATACCGTGTCAGCTAAGGGTTATCATTTTCCACTGGCGGCAGGGAGTGATTCTAATCAGGCCGACCAAGAGGGAACGACTATTCAGTACTTGAAGCCAGACACCAGCTCCTACTTCACCTCCTCAGCTTATGAGAAGGAAATGACCAGAGAGCTCGCCAAGTACAAGGGACGTGAGACCATCCAGATTACCACGGAAAATTACATGGAAGTCATGGAGCTCATCTACCTCTATCCTAACGATTTCGTAGGCAAGAAGGTCACCTATACCGGATTTGTTTACAATGACCCACAAACCAAGGGTTATCAGTTCATCTTCCGTTTTGGGATTATCCACTGTATCGCCGATTCAGGTGTTTACGGACTGGCGACGACAGGAAGTGACCAAACCTTTAAGGACAATACGTGGGTAAAAGTCACTGGTACCATCACTGTGGATTACTATCAAAATCTCAAACAGAGCCTTCCTATCCTTAATTTGACTGAGGTCAAAGAGGTCGGACAGCCTGACAACCCTTATGTATATCGTGTATTTTAAAAAGCCAAGTTCAGTTGAACTGGCTTTTTTAGTTGAATTAATCAAACTGTACAGTCACTTAAATCTTAAAGTACAAAAAAGGGGTTGTGCTTTCCGTCCAAAACTGCCCAGTTGTACAGTTACTTAAATCTTGAGAGTACAAAAACAGCGTGTTGATCCGTTAGCTTTAAAATCAAGTTGTACAGTTACTTAAATCTTGAGAGTACAAAAACACATCATCAATTCTGTATCAGCATTAATGCGTTGTACAGTTACTTAAATCTTGAGAGTACAAAAACCAACGGTGCTGTCTGTGAACTTGTTTTCTGTTGTACAGTTACTTAAATCTTGAGAGTACAAAAACCCATTCGAATCTACTGGAATATCCCATGAAGTTGTACAGTTACTTAAATCTTGAGAGTACAAAAACACATCATCAATTCTGTATCAGCATTAATGCGTTGTACAGTTACTTAAATCTTGAGAGTACAAAAACCAACGGTGCTGTCTGTGAACTTGTTTTCTGTTGTACAGTTACTTAAATCTTGAGAGTACAAAAACCCATTCGAATCTACTGGAATATCCCATGAAGTTGTACAGTTACTTAAATCTTGAGAGTACAAAAACAGTACACATTAGAACTCATTTCTAGTGATGGTTGTACAGTTACTTAAATCTTGAGAGTACAAAAACTGTACTTCTTGCCGTCTACGTCAACACCAGGTTGTACAGTTACTTAAATCTTGAGAGTACAAAAACTGTACCCATTTTATCAAAAAAGTGAGGTAAGTTGTACAGTTACTTAAATCTTGAGAGTACAAAAACTGTGTGAGAAATCGCTAGGTATTTGTTCGTGTTGTACAGTTACTTAAATCTTGAGAGTACAAAAACCAGCCTTGTAAGCATTCGTGTACTCGTTTAGTTGTACAGTTACTTAAATCTTGAGAGTACAAAAACTGTGTGAGAAATCGCTAGGTATTTGTTCGTGTTGTACAGTTACTTAAATCTTGAGAGTACAAAAACGGTAGAGTTCTTTCAATAATCGACTATATTGTTGTACAGTTACTTAAATCTTGAGAGTACAAAAACGTGCCGCTTGTGGGTCTGTGAATTTAGTCGGTTGTACAGTTACTTAAATCTTGAGAGTACAAAAACACCAGAGGGTACGGATGTTTCGAAGAATGGGTTGTACAGTTACTTAAATCTTGAGAGTACAAAAACGGCGTAGAGTCTAAGAAGAAAGAAAATGGAGTTGTACAGTTACTTAAATCTTGAGAGTACAAAAACCCTCAAATGAAATTTTGACGTTTTTATACCCACATAGTGATTATAGAATCAATAACTGTCCTTGTCAATTCTTACTTTCTAAATATCTATGCAATAGCTCCTCATCAGGAGTTTGTGAATATCTTATACGGTAATTAAATTGAAACAGCTGATTTAGGATATTCAAAATTACAGAATCAACAAGTGTGAGACTAGGTTGTCTCAGCATTTTTGTCAATAAATAAGGCGTCACATTCTCTAAGGATTTCCTAAAACCCTCTCTCGGTGGGAAATTATTACTTGGATAATGTTTCTTTACCCTGTCATACATAAACTCAATATCGTACAAATGCTCCACTTGGTCAGATAAAATATTGACGAACCTACTATTTTCTTCATCAATCTTTAAATAGCCTTGATTACTTGGAAATAAAATTAAGTTTAGATTTGGATACTTTTTGACTAGCTGACCAATTTGCTTATAAAAACTATCATAAGATTCCTCTGAAATAAAACTATCAATATTTTTTAGCACAATGAGATATTTCTCTGTTGTTTGTGACAGAAGACGGTCTAACATTTCTAAAAAGAGGGATAGTTTATCAGTATTAGAAACCCATTCAAAAGATAAATTCTTGTTCTCAATGGCAAAAAATGGGCTAAAATTTTTTGAAAGTAGTTGATCTAGTGTAAGAGAACGATTCTCTAAATGGTATTCCACCTTACCACTGTTTAAGTTGATATGCTGGTTCATTGCCCCTTCTATAAGCTCTACTTGTTCATTAATTTTCTCCAAATGGGCTACAATATCAACTTGATTGACAATTTTACCAAGGTAACCATGAGCAAGAGTCCCTTTCTTATATTCCATCTGCTCAAGTAAATCCTTAAAACTTGAAATCTCGATATAGTGATAGCTACTTCGCTTCACTATTTCTCCAGACTCATCAAGTATAGTAGGTTCCTCATAATCAAAAATACTTAAGTCATCACTTGAGTATTTTTTTCCACCAAAATACCAGCTCAAAATCTGCCAAATATAATATTTGAGTTCTTTATTCTGACCAACAATTTGTGTGATTGCACCAATATTCAATTCAATACGTTCCTTGTAAGGATGTTGTACAAAAAATTTCATATAACCACCAACTTATTATCACTGACGATTTCTTCTTGCTTAGTTTTGCCACCTATGATTAATGTCATTTCTGAAAACTGCTTTTCAGTAACCGCCAAAAGTCTCACATTTCCAGCAGGTAGATTACTCATCTTTAACTTCTTATAAAATTTATTTGCAAAACTTCTATTAGGACAAGTGCGATAATAGACCGAAAATTGTAACATTTCAAACCCATTTGAAATTAATTCTTTACGAAAATTTCGATAGATTCTTTTTTCATCCTTGGATTCCATTGGCAAATCAAAAAAACATAATAACCTCAACGCTTCATACCTCATCTTATTTTCTCCACTCTAAACTTGATACCACTGGGCAGTGAAATTTACTACTATCTTTTTCCGAAATATATTTGATAAAGCCTTTGACATATTTGTCCATAGCAACTGTCACTGAACAAGTCTCTTTGCCATATTTGATTTTAGCATTGAGCAAATCTGTCAATCCTAACCTATACTCATACTTAAGGAATTCTTGATCTCGTAGATTATCATAAACCCAAACATCCACAATCTGTCTAAATGGCTCCATTAAGTCATCAACCAAATTAAACTGATTGTATTCATTTTTATGGAAGATACCTAACAAACCGTTTAAACCATAACCCGCCACTATTCTAGCCATCTGAGCCCTCATGATAGCATAGCCATAGTTTAAGCCAGCATTGATAACATCTGCTTCTTGCTGGGTTACTCTGACAAATTGTTTACCAAAGAGTTCATTAAAGTAGACCTTAGCAGCATGACCCTCTCTATTGGTTCTATCACCGGGTTCTATCTGCTCTTTATAGTCTGAAAGTAGTCTAATGTTATCCAAACTTTTTTCAAACATGGCTAGGACATCCTCTTGGTTATTAATTTTATAGTATGTCACAATCTGCCATGCCTTGTCCTTTTGTTTCTGAGACCAGTCCATCTGTTCTTTCAAGCGCTTGTAAGCTCTAAAATGCCCATTTTGTGAATGATAGATCCCTGTTGGTAAATGTTCGTTATCACAAACAACTAAGGCAATATTATATTTACTTAAGGCACTTAACAGACGAAGGGTAACAACTGTATCCCCACCTTCTGCAACAATTATCGAAATATCACTAAGTGGCACCGTAAACTCTTGTCCCATCTTTTGCACTAACAAGTTATCAAGCTTTAAGCGCATCTTCTCACTCTGACTGACATGTACAACTCTCCAAGTCATTTTTTCTCCTTTTTAAATAACGAAAACACCCTGCCATAAAATGACAGGGTGTTGATTTCGGCATGAAGCCTTATCTTTGTAGCTTCTGCAAGATTTAAGTAACTGTGTAAGGCGTCCCTTACACGATAATTATAGTATATGATAACTATAATTGCAACACTTTTTAACAATTAATATTAAAAATCTAGCTTAGGCTTATCACCCTCATTTTTGATGATATGCTGATTTCCTAGGACATCTGTTCTTACTTTATAAATTGATAGATTTTCTATCTGCATATTCTTTTGCAATTGATTAGAAGAAGGTGGGACCTTTCCTAATACCTCAAGTTCTTCTCCCTTCTCGAATCTTGCTTTTTCATAAGGTTTTAATTCTATTTTATGCTTTTCAAAACTTTTTGGATTATCCTTCCCAGTACGAGACCAAAATCTAAAGATTTGTTGACGATTTGTTTCAGTATCCTTAATTAAAATTAAATCATTCTTATACAGTGTAAACTTAAATTCTGAATTCTTACCAATTCCTTCTTTCTCTCTTATTTTATTATACTTAACTTTTGAAATACCGTAAGAACCTCCTTTTTCGAAACACAAATCTGCATACTTTAATCCTAAGAATTCATATTTTCTTGTTTCTGTATTGTAGTATACATCTGTTCTCCAAGGATTCAAAGATAGTAAAGCTACAGGATTTTTACTTTCTGAGGGAGTTATATCAACAAATCTTCCTAGGAGATTATCGTAGTATTTAAGACTCTTGATTTCAGGACCATTGCCTTTTCGACTATACTTGCGAATAGGTCCATTTTCAATTCTATATTTTTCAAAAGGATTAAAATCAACCTCTTTTCCATTTTTGTCCTTTTCTTTAAATGGTCGATATTGTTCCAATATCTTCTCTATTACTTCATCCCAAGTTTTTCTATCCTTCTGATACATTAAGAATTGGGATTTATCCTTTTTGTATAAATCTAAAAACTTATAAAATCCCGTTTTAGAAGGAGTTTTTGTCCCTAAAGCATAGATATCTTTTATTTTCCCCAAAGTATAAGTGTATTCTTTTTTCTCTTTATCTAATTTCGCTTTTCTTGTTGCGTAAATTGTTGCATCAGAAATCTTTCGATTAAACTTAGAATCCACTTGATATGAGAACAAGATACTGTCTTCAAAATCTTTACTCTTCAATGTATCAACAAAATGTTGATAAGGGGCTTTAAATACAGATTCCTTGTACTCATCGTCACTAATAAGTTCACCTGTTTCAATATCAAGTAGTTGGTCTTCTGAATAACTTACAAGAGTATTCTTTTGTTTTTTCCACAAATTCAACTGACTTGAAGCAGCAATAATCAGTGCATCTACGGCATGGTGATGATAGGTATCACGAATCTTATCGATTCCCCAATGGCGTCTCAATTGAGATGTGAATTGCCCGCGAACCACGGAAACTTTTGTATCAATCTTGCGAGTTCTAAAGTGTTCTTGAAGGGCATTGAGGACAACTCTTGAAGCGTATCTTGTATCTACAAGATTTCGTTCAATAAATTTCTTTCGAACATCAAATTTTGAAATATCCTCTTCCGTAAGAAGGTATTCTTTTTTCTTGTTTGAAAGTGTTTTCGACTCACGGACAAAGGCTTTTAGTTCACGGAAAGACCATGCATCATCCATACTATCTAATGCCTGGTAAGGTGTTCGTTGTCCTTTTTCTTGGTTAGCAGTTGCATAAACCAAAACCTTATTAGCAAGGCTATCATCAAAGGTAATAGAGAGAGGTAAAATATGATCTATTTCAAATTGATTGGGATTATTAATCAAATCATGGATTGAAATTGTTTTACCAGTATAAAGGCAACGTTCTCCTTGCTGATGCCAGAGACGGATTTTGGTTGCTAATTGCTTATGACCATGGAAAACACTATGTGGTAATTCAGCCTTTCCATTATATTGGTTGGCAGCCTTAAGCATGGCTGCATCCTTTTCATCTTTATTAGCTTTTTGAATCTTTTGAATAGCCTTCTTTTCGTCATCTTCATTTGTTTCACGAGCCATTTCGATGACAATATTGTCAAAGTCGCTATATTCTTTGATTGCCGCATTTACGATTTTTATAGCTTGGCGAACAGACTTAGCAACAACAGGATTGTAGATTTCTTCAGTTAGTCGTTTCTCATCTATATATTTTGTTTTATTTGAAGACGAAGTCGTTTTTTGTTTTCCTAGTCGTGTCAAAATAGTCATTTGTTCTTCTGACGTCGCATATAATTCTGGGATTAATTCCATCATCAACTTGACAGAAAAATTATGCCAACCTTTTCCAAAAATGGAACTATTTGCTTTGCGAAATTGAACCAATTCGTCAACTTGTTTCTGACTGAAGGTACCATCAGCAAACTCATGCTCTAACGCTTCTTGGATACCTTCCTTCTCCGTATTTAATGTTAAAACATAGGCTAACTTATCAAGCTTTTCTCTCTCCATTTGCTCAATATCAATGGTTTCAAGCGTCTTCATTTTTCGATAGGCTTCGAAAGTATGAATTTCAGCCTTATCTGATTTATCGATACGGTATCCTTTGATATCCGCAACATCGCAAGAAAGTAGTTTAGCGATATACTTAAAGAGTTTCGCTGGACCCATCGCCTTTTCATTTTTGACATAGGTAATGATTTTATTCTTCTGTTCTTCGCTTAACTTCTTGGTTTCTGTTGGAACGGTTAGATTGTTCAAATCATTTAGCAAATTGAATTCTTGAGCCGTGTAGGAAGCTTTTGCTGCTCTATACTCTTCCGGATAAAATGTACATTTCCCAATTAGGATTCCAAAAATATTGTCTAAAGTTAGGTACTCATCTTCAGAATCTTTCTTAGTAGTATACCTTCCATAATCAGTCCGTGACTTCTCATTTCCTGGTCCGTGATAATATTTACGTTTTCCAGTTAGAATTTGGAGATAACTATTAATAAATTCATCGGTAATCTGTGGATTAAATTCTTGTTGGGTTTGCAGTATTCTCAGTGCTTCTGCTCGATAAGCTGATGTTGGAAAGACATTAATTAAGCGATGTTTTTTTCCATCCTCCTCAATAGTAAAATCACCACGTAATTGACCATATTTTTGATAGCGTTCCAATTGAATCTGGCCTGGTGTTTTTGTCTCTAATTGTTTGCTGTTCTCTTTGACAATTTGTGCATAGTCTCCTACTGATGAATTTCCGTCATCACTGGCATCATCAAGATAACTAATCCCACGATGTTTCACCATATTTTTAAGAGCGATAAACAATTCTTCATTAGACAATTCATCGGTCAAGCCCTTAACTCGCAATTGATATGGGTTAAGATTTATTGAAACCTGTGTAAAATCAGTGATTAATCCACTTTCCTCAAATAGATGATTTAAACGAACTCTACGATGTTTTTTACGTCGTGTCAATCGTCTTCCTTGACGATTTGTTCTACGTTCTACATTATTCTCCGCTTGAGCTGCTGGGAAAATGCGTGAGTTCTTATGGATAATTTCTCCCGTCACTTTATTAAGGATACCTACGCCAACAGAACCTATACCGATATCAAGTCCTAAAACTAAGTCGCTCATTTAAGAATCTCCTTATGCTTTTTTCTAATATTTTACAATAATATCTGAAAATTTACAACAAAATTTGTAAACGCTGTCTTTGTTTATATTTTAAAAAGCCAAGTTCAGTTGAACTGGCTTTTTCTTCTTGTATTAAAAACATTTGTCTAGGCTTCTTTTGCTAGTGCCGCTGCTTTTTCAAGGGCTTGATCGGTCGACTCGCAGATATGGTCTGCTCCTATAGTCTGGATAAATCCTGATTTTTCAAGTACTCGGTAGGGTTGAGCATTAACGTGAGAAAGAAGCAAGGTCATGCCACGTTTTTGGCAGATTGCCAGGGTTTCTTCAAGGGCATCTAGGCCTGAGATATCCATGGCTGGAACATTTCGCATGCGTAGGATGAGAACATTCTTAGTTTCATCATTGATTACATTCAAGAAGTTATTGGCTGCACCAAAGAAGAGGGCTCCAAAAACTTCATAGACGACAGTGTTTTTTGGGACTTGCTTCAAGTCGCTATCTTCAGACAAAACTGGATCGTCCAGATTTTCCTTGTCCACCCACTGACGGATTTGAGCCACGTCGGACATGCGCTTGAGGAAGAGGAAGGCTGCTAGGACCATACCAAATTCGATGGCAACCACTAGGTCAAAGAAAACGGTTAAGACAAAGGTTACTAGCAAGACTGCCACATCACTTTTAGGGGCACGTTTGATCATACGACCAACTGTACGCCAACCACTCATGTTATAACCGACAATCATAAGGATTGAGGCCAGACAGGTCATGGGAATCAATGAGGCGTAAGGCATGAGGAAGAGTAAAATCAGAAGTAGGGTGAAGGCATGAACCATACCCGCTACTGGTGTTCGTCCGCCATTTTTGACGTTGGCTGCAGTACGGGCAATAGCTCCCGTTGCCGGAATCCCACCAAAGAGGGCTGACATGATATTCCCGACACCTTGACCGACCAATTCTGCATTAGAGCGGTGATTACCACCAATCATGCCATCTGACACCACGCAAGAAAGGAGCGATTCAATAGCTGCTAGTATGGCAATGGTGAAGGCTGGCGAAATCATTTGACGAATCAAAGAAAATGATAGGTCAGGAACCGTAAAACTTGGGAGTCCCGCCTTGATGGTGTAAAGGTCACCAATGGTTTTGACTGGGAGATGACCAAAGGCCACGATGGCTGTGGTCACAAAGATAGCAACCAGAGAACCCGGAATTTTCTTAGAAAGGCGTGGCCAAAAGATTTGAATGAGCAGGGCCAAAATACCAATAGCTAGGGTCGCCCAACTAATACTTGAAAGATGCTTTCCATAGGCAATCATCTTTTCTAGAAACTCAGCTGGCACGGACTTCATCTCAAGGCCTAGAAAATCCTTAATCTGTCCAGCCACAATCCCAACGGCAATCCCCAAGGTAAAGCCAAGTGTGATGGTTTTGGGAATGAATTTAATCAGGTCACCGAAACGCAGGAGCCCCATGATAATAAGCATGAGTCCCGCCATGAGTGTGGCAACAGTCAGACCCGCCATGCCATACTGGGCGATGATGCCATAGATGATGACAACGAAGGCTGCGGTAGGTCCACCAATCTGAACCCGACTACCTCCTAAAAAGGAAATAAAAAAGCCTGCAACCACTGCTGTGTAAAGACCTTGTTCGGGATTAACACCAGAGGCAATCGCTAGGGCAATCGACAAGGGCAGGGCAATGATAGCCACGATAACTCCTGCAACCAGGTCCTTGATGAACTGTCCCTTGGAATAATCCTTGATGGTGGTGAAAAATTTGGGTGTGATATATTTTAAAGCGTCCATTTTTTCCTCCTAACTATTATCCTAAAACTCTTTGACTTAACTCTTTTTTCAATGAGTGTCAGACGCTTATCATTTTTACAGTCTTATGATAGCACAGGAAATCCCCATTTTCTAGGGGATTGGGAGATGTAAACGTATTATTTCAAGAATTTTTTAACTTTCTTAGTTTAGAAGTGAAGGTATCAAAAAACAAGTCCAGACTATGGACTTGTTTTAACTTATCATGGCTTGATAGATTTCTCTTGAATTACCAACTGGTTGGCAAGGAAATCGGAATGTTAAGCTTGACCTTCATCTTGCTGTTGGTCACGGTAGCCTGCTCAATTTCGTAGCCGATTTCAGGAAGCTTGAGCTGAATCTGATTGTTAACCATGCGAACACCACTGCTTGACTGGGCAATACTCTTCTTGAGGTAAGGCAGAACCAGTGATTTAGGTACAGGGAGACGACCCAGGTGGGCACCTGCCAAGTCTAATAGGATGACTTCCTTGTTTGTGCTGACCGTGAAATCAAGGCTGAATGTTGATTCGATAGGTCCAAGAGACACTGGTAGCTTAGCTGTAAGATAAGAATCATTCAACTCTACAGTACTGTTTAGCAAGGTCTCGTCATTAGAATCAGCCATGCTTGCTTTTAGGATTTGACGAAACTGGTTGCTATCAAGATTAATCTCGGTTGAAACCCCACCTGATGAGAGGGACGCTCCACCAATACCAGCCTGGGCTAGATCGGCAAGAGATGTTTGTGTAGATACATTTTTTAATTGGTCCTGACTGTCAATTTTGTCCGGAATGAGTAGAGCCGCCACTGCAAAAAATAGGACAATGACGAGGACAATGAGTCGTTTAAACCATTTCCACATAGGGATACCTCATTTCAATTTTTCACTTTTGACGTCTATTGTACTGTAATCAAGGGAAAAAAGCGAGTAAGAACTGGAAATTCTCTCATATTTTCTTAATTCAAGAGGTAGGGTTCGAGAGCTTCATAGACTTTTAAGTAAGCATTGGCATAAAGGTGGACACCGTCATAGGTGTGCTCAGCCTTCTGCTCTTTCCTATCATTGACCAGCCCAGCATTACAATTAATAAAGTGGCAGCCATAGGTTTGGGCGATTTCCTCGAGTGCCTGATTACAACGGTCAAGATTTTCAGTTGTTCGCAGTTTCATCCACTGGATTGAAGCCTTGGTCTGCCAAGGTAAATGAAGATTGGCTGGGTAGAAAGCCATGAGGTAAATCTTGGTATGGGGCAAGACAGCTTGTGTTTGCTCAAGAATCTGCCTGATGTTTGCTGTCAGATGCTGGAACCATTGGTCTCCATAAGGCTCCTCGGTCATGTCATTGGTACCGATATTGATAAACACCTTGCTCGGTTGCAGATCCAAAAGTAGGGGATGGATATGCTGGAGAAATTCATCCGTATTTAGGCCACTGATACCTCGATTGTAGATGATGTCGTCGACACCTCTACTCCTAGCGATTTCACAAATTGGAAAAAGCTCCATGAGAGATGAACCTGTGAAGAGCGTCTCCCCCTTGATAGCAACCTCATTTAAGTACTGATAATTTTTAAGTTTGATTTCTTTTAATTCATCCATGATAACTTTTTTCTATATAACTTAATCTAAACGAGGGAGAAGGCAAAGAGAAGCCCTACAACCGTATTGGCCAAGGCGTGGATAAAGACACTTGGAAGAATAGAGCCACCTGCTTTTTTCTCATTGATAGCACCAAAAACGTAAGCGATGAGACTGATAAAGGCCATGATAGCCATAGCTTTTAGGTAACCAGTTAATTGGATAAACATAAGTGCATGGATGAGGCCAAATAAGAGAGACTGAACCAGATTGGCCCCCAGGAATCCTAGTTTTCCTTGTAGCCTTTTCAAAAGAAAACCTCTAAAGAAGATTTCTTCTGGCAAGGCAGTCCCTAAGATAGCGTATGCCAAGATGGCTGGAAGGGCTCCAATTCCCTTTCCAGAAAAAGCTGCTGTGGCCGTTTGGCTAGAGTCGAACCAACTAAAGACCACAATCGAAAAAAGAAGAAAAAGTAGACTAATCCCCAGAATGGTCAGTAGTAATCGCCTCTTCTGCTGACTTTCAACTTTCTTCAACCCAATCCAGTCAAAGAAACCCACCTTTTTCCTGCTCCAAATTAACCAAGTGATGAAAGGAATGACAGAGACTATGAGCAGTTCCATAATACCGTTCATCAGTTTAGATATAAATAGGGTCATGAGTTTGTCCTCCTCTTCTAGTCAAAAGACAGTTTTTACCTTTTGAAAGCGTATACCTCTACATTTTCATTATACTACATTTAGAGGAAGAGAAAACTCATTCTCACCAATCTTGCCAGGTTTCTTTGGCACGAATCACACGGCCTTGCTCATAGTCAATATGGTAAACACGCCAGCCACCAATCCAATCGTCAGCCAGCTGGTACTCAACACTTCCTTTAAGGTCGTTACCCTTGCCCAAGAGCTTCTCCACTTTTTCTCTCGTCATGTCCTCAAGCTGATACTGACGGTGAAAACTCCACATGAGTTTGTGTCGCATAGGAGCTGGTGTATGAGCCCAATTTTCAGGCGTAAATACTCGGTCACGAGGGACAATGATTGCAAAATGAACCAGACAAATGATTTCAATGATTAAGCAAAAGGCTTTTCGCCTTTTTCGTCTGGTTTCTGGGGTGAGGTGTGCCATAGGACTACCTGACTTTCTCTTGCTTCCAATGGTCATCCAAAATCACTGTGTGCTCTTTAGAAAAGCGAATAAGGATGTCTCTGGCAACTTGTTGGGATACACGCGCGACATTGGTCAAGTCTAGTCCTAGCTCAGGTGTGTCGTGTTCCAAACGATACTGGTCATCCTCGTATTCAACAAAGATAAAGCTCGTTGACTTTTTATCGCCATAGGTAAGATAGAGACTATCGTAGGATGCTGGGAGTTGCACCAAGGCATCCCAGATATCACTGTCACTTGGGTTCGTAATCGTTGCATAGTCTACCTGATTAGCTGTCGATATACGCATGACAAGGCCTTCTGCTGCTTTCTTTTTAGGTGCTAGCCACTTAAATAAATGCATCGTTTTCCTCCTTTAGATCATGATTCCTTTTTGCTTGAGATTGTCCAGACATTCCTGTAAATAGGCGGCATCATGCTCTGGGTAAATGATGTCTGGTAATGTCTCCGCTTCAAGCCTATCGTAGGCTCGCATCTGCTTGCCTCGATACTCCTTTTCTAGCCACTCGGAGCTGACACGATAGCCACGTTCCGTCATTTCTTGCATAATGAGTTCATGGTATTTAAACAGGCGATATGGAGAATAATCAAAAACATAGTTAACCGTAGCGTGTTTGCGTTGCCAACCCTTGCCACGAAGGGCACAACATTCTCGGTGTTGTCCTAATAGTTGCTGACGAGGTAGTTTTGCAATCAAGTCTTGATGCCACAGTCTCATTTTGAACCCCCATTAATTAAGGTTGACTCCTCCAGATAACGATTAGGATATGTGATTAGGAGCTCTTTGACGGATTCCACCAAACAATGCTGAGGAATTTGGCCTACTGCATAGCTATCCAGTTGGGCCATAAACTTTTCCTTTTCGCTGGCGGTTGCTTTCTTCTTAAAATATCCCCAGATATGTTGGAAGGCATTGACGACCTGACCGGGATTTTCAGGAAGGTTAAGTGCTTGATCAATGTAGGCTTGAACCTGATCCAAACTAACCTCTTCATTCTTGAGATAGTTACGGATTTCCAAGTAAATCTTGTTTGAATGGCTGAGCACCAGATACTTATTGGCTGCCCATAGTTGCTCGCACTGGCGACGTGGATTAGTAGTTGTCATTAGGAACCTTCCTTCTTGCTTTTTATCAGTATAGCATAGTTTAAATGGGGATAATAGATTATGCCTTTGAGAATCCGAAAGAGTGATTTCCAAGTATTTTCAGAAAAGGTTTTTGCTTGGTTTGTTTGTAAGCGTTTGCTATACTTAAGGTATCAAAGAAAGGAGACAAGCCTATGACATTGTCCAAAAAACTCACACTTTCTCTTGCCTCTATGGCAGTTCTTGGTCTTTTAGCAGCCTGCTCAAACCAGAAAGCTCAAACACCTGAAAGCTCTGCTAGCACCCAACAAAGTTCAAGTAAGGTTTCATCTTCACAAAGTTCTGAAGCCTCTAAACAAACTGAAGGGCTAGATGGCACCTATAAAGGGACTGACGAAAATGATCGCATTACTCTTACCATCTCTGGAAATACTGGAACTTGGGAGGAGGACGAGGCAGATGGCGAAAAGGAAAGCAAGCCTGTAACAGTTAACTCTGACAATCAAAGTCTAACGATCGGTGACGACACCAAATATTATAAACTCGACGGTAATCAACTGACTGTTGAAGATGATGACCATGATCCAAATGATACGGTTATCTTGACGAAATAAGATTAAAAACCTTAGCCAAACCGCTCTATGGAATTTAGCTAAGGTTTTTTATGTTATACTATAGGCAGAAAGAAAACGGATACAAAGAGGAGGTTGACGATGACTCAAAGAAGATTATGGGTGACGCTATTTGTTGTGTCGATTATTGTAACTCTTATTGGACTGGGATTTGCTGTCTATAACTATTATGTCTTTGATAAACCTTTCATGACGACTACTACAAAAGGCTTACTAGCAGCCTTTTTCCTGTGTGCGACAATGGTTGCCATTAGTCTATCCAAGTCAAATAAGAAGTAAAGATAAGAAAGAGGTATAAGTTTGCGGACTTATACCTCTTTTCATACAACATTACTTAATCTTGTGTTTATTCATTTTTTCTTCAAAGATACCTGTCATGATTTTACGTAGCTCTTGGCCTTCTTTTTCAGTCTTTAGATGATGAAGCCAAACGAGTCACCTCCTAAAAATGACACTATGTCATTATCTCAACAAATAGGAAAGAAAAGCTCCCACCGAAATTCAGTGAGAGGTTAAAGTCTATTTCTATGATTTTCTCATAGCCACTAGCCAAGAGGCTATCATGATTTCAAAAATAACCAGAAGGATAATCTGAGTGAGTGAACTCTGAACCAGCATGAGAACAGCCAGACTATCAATTAGCATATGGGCAAGGATACAAGGAACAGCTCCTTTCGAGTACTCTTTAAGAGCTCCCAAAAGAAAGCTATTACCTAAAATCATCAGGTAAAAGATGAGATAGTTGGACGAGCCTGCTGTAATCCAAGGGAGTTGATAGATAGGGATATGCCAGAGGAACCAAACAATGGAAAGAACCATCATTTTAGTTATAAAGTGCTTACTAAAGTAAAGATGTTCTTGTAAAAACCAACGCCAACCGACTTCTTCCAGACCGCCATATAAAAAGGTCCAGGGGAAATATAGGAAGAAGGCCAAGAGGGAGTTCCCAGTAAAGCGAACATTCATGAGCAGGATTGAAATCCCATAATAAATGACTGGAATGAAGATAGCTAGGATCCAGGACAGGGGACTTTCTTTTTGAAGAAAGACCTTTTTGAAAAATTCCCCCAAGGATTTAACTTCCCTCAACACAAGAGAAAAGACAGCCGCCATAATCAGGGGAATACAGTTCATTAGGATAAACAGCAGTGAAGCCCCCATACTACTCCTATCTGGGAAAAACCAAAGGATAACTTGCCCAACTAGAAAGGTAGCAAGGAGGGCAGTCAGTGCATACCAGATAGCGACTGATTGTTTTGAAATAAATTTGCTCATTTTTCCTCCGTAAACAGGATAATAAATCAGATAGATCGCACCTTAATCCGCATCGACTCAAAGATGGTATTGTTCACGATCTTTATAAATCTTACTTAATCTTGTGTTTATTCATTTTTTCTTCAAAGATGCCTGTCATGATTTTTCGCAACTCTTGGCCTTCTTTTTCAGGAAGGTCCCCTTGGCGTTTGGCTACTGCGTAGAGTGCAGGATATTGCTTAGCCACACGCTCCACCGTCTTGGTCGTCGCATGGCCTCTGACAAAAAAAGGAATGCGTTTAATCCATTCTTGAGGTACGAGAGCGAGCAACTTCTTAGCCGCTTCCTTGTCAGAAATCTCAGCTGTACTCAAACCTTTTTCGATTTGCTTTTGTTCTTGTTTTGTAAAATCTTTTAATTCCATACCTTGCTCCTCTTTATCTTTGTATAGTAGATTTTACACCCTTGTATGAGAATATACAACTGATTAAGATGAATGAGGCAAGTCATAAAATACCATAAAAGATAGGCTCAATTTTTTCCAAAAATACCATACAAAAAAATCTGATGAATTTGCTCAACCTCTGTCTCTAAATTGTCACTGTTGTCTAACTGATTTCCCATACTATTAAGAGCATCCATGACATTTAAGATAAGCTCTGTCGATAGGTCTTCAGCAATAGCCCCCTCTTCTTTTCCTAGCTCAATATAAGCACGATAGATATCACGTTTTTTTGCAGTGATCGCTTTCGCTAAGAGAGTTGAAAAAGTAGGTTCTTTCACCATTTTATCTTGAAAATAGTCCGAGATTTGCCGACTCATTTTCTCCTGACATAGGGAAAAAGCCTGGTTTAATTTTGTTTTAAAATCTAGATTACTATTTAAAATGTCCTCAGCTTGCTGTGTGACTTCTTCAAACAAGTCATTAACACAGAGAGCTACCAAATTATCTTTGCCCCCGAAATAATTGTAGATAGAAACTGGTGATACTTCTGCTACCTCTGCAATAGATTTTATACTCGTTTCCTTAAAACCTTTTTCTTTAAATAATTGTAAGGCTGCTTGAATAATCGCTTGCTTCTTTTTCTCAGTCGTCTTTTGATATTGATTCATGTGAACACCTCTGTTACTACCAATTGTAGCATAAGTTTGAAATTAATGAGCATATATTTCATTTTTTCTTGCTATTCTTACTAGCTTTCTCTATAATAAAGTTTGAATTTTAATCATGTATATTTCAAATTTTATTTTCAAAAATGGGAGGGAACATGCTCATTCAATATCTTATAAAGCAATCTAGAAAACCGAGTGGTCTTGTCGGTCGATTGATTACCAACATCTGGTCGTCCTATTTCAAGGAACTCAGCCTTTGGGCAATCAAACAAACCACTATCCCCAACAATAGTCGGATTTTAGAAATCGGCTATGGCGGTGGCAGCACTATTAAGAACCTTCTTGAGTTAGATAAAAATCTTGACATTCATGGTATTGATATTTCCGAAGAGTCTTATCATACTGCTAGACGAATTCATTCAGATGCTATAGAAAACAGAAGTGTTAAGCTGAGGATTGGCAATGTAGCAAACCTTCCCTACCAAAATAATGATTTTGATTTGGTATTTGCCATCCAGACACATATTTTCTGGGAGGATTTAAAACAGAGTTTTCAGGAAATCTATAGAGTCATGTCCAATCCTTCCACTTTGATTATTGCTTCCGAGAAAGAAAAAATAAAATATCATATGACAGATTATGGAACAAGCCATGAATTGAAACAGTTGTTAGCAAGCATTGGCTTTTCAAAGATTGAAGAAAAGCAAAATTACAAATGGGTTGTGTATGTTGTCACTAAGAGTGATTAGGAAATTAAGCATAACAAAAAGTAGTGAAGTGATTCCATCGTCGGAACTTTCTTCACTACTTTTCTTATCTCTTTCCTACTCACCACTATCAGCAATTCAGAGTTGCCACTGCTCAATCAACCAATCCGAAAAAGCGTCATATCTTTCTTGGAGATGGTCATGATGTCCGTAGGGGTCAAATGCTGAATAAGTAGACACGCTCTGTTTTTTGATAAGTTCATGCACTTCTTTGGCATAACTAGGAGCTTTGGCCAGTCTATTCTTATGATTAGCCCCCTCGGTCAAACCGTTATGTAAATAGACTGAGCAAGACTTATTGATGGGCTGGTGGGCTTTGCAGTAAGCTACAAAATTTGGATACCAGAAGGATCCACAAATGGAGAAGAGCAAAGGCATCTTATCACTGCTATAAAGACTGGAAATAGCAGCCAAACCACCCAGCGAGTATCCTCCGTAAGCCATACGACTTTCATCCAGTCGAAACTCCTGTGTGATGCTTTTGAAAATATGCCCAAATAGATGGTCATGATAGCTGGCTAGCTTTCCGCCAAAATCAGAGCTTCCAGGTCTCAGAGCCTGAGCCTGCCAAGGCGTAAAATCATCCAAGCGACTCTGAGGTTCAAGTCCAACCAGGATAACAGAATCTTCCAACTTTCCCAGATAATCAAGCTGCCCATCGTTCAGAAAAACTACTGGATAAGCCTTCTTGGAATCATAGGACTCAGGAAGGGCAACTGTAACCTGAATGTCATGGCAGACAAAGTCTTTATTTATTAACAAAGTCATTAACCTTTTCAAGAGAATCAATCACAGATGGACCGTAATCCATAAGCTCATCATAAGAAATAGTCATGATTTTCTTGTTTTTAACGGCTGGAACATTTTCAAGAACAGCGTTCTTTTCCATCTTGTCTGTTGCTTCCTTGTCCATGGCCTTATTACGGTCACTGGTTACATAGATAATCAATTCTGGTTCCATTGACACGAGATTTTCCAGAGTCAAATCTGATGTTCCTGTCGCAACATTGGTATAACCAAGCTGATTGAGCATACTTTCTTGAAGGGCAGATTTGTAAGTTCCAAAGGTCTCATCGTTGTAAGCACACATGATAAGAGCCTTCTTCAAGTCTTTGTCAGAAGACTTGTTTTTCTTTTTAACAGCGTCGATACGCTTTTGAAGTTGTCCCGCATACTTGTCTGCCTTGTCTTGAACGTTGAAAATGTCACCAATATTTTTAACATCTTCGATGATATTATTCAAATCTTGTTTAGTTGTTGAAACAGAAGCTTTTTGCGTATAGACAGGAATGTCGTTGCTGTTCCATGTACTGATGGTTCCCATTGACTTGTCTGAGAACATCATGTTACGACCAATAAGAGCATCTGGTCCGTAAGCCAAGATGGCTTCTTGAGAAATTGTTTTCTTATCACCGATATGTGGGATTGAAGCAATGTCATCCTTATATTTATCGGTTACTTCATTGTCAGGGTTAAGCATACCGACAATTTTGTCTTTCAAACCAAGCTCAATCAAGATTTCAGTTGATGAAAGGTTGTTGGTGATAACCTTTTCTGGTGCCTTTTTGAAGACTTGATCTAGCTCAGTTCCTTTATCGTCATAAGTTTTGACAGTCAAAGGATACTGGGTTTCTGACTTGGTCTTTTTCACCGTTTCTTTTGCTGTTGATGACGATGATGTGCTGTTTTTATATGTAGAACTGCATGCTGTCAATGTGAGGACTGCTGCAGCGATTAATGCGATACGAAATGTTTTCTTGTTCATAAGGCCTTCCTTTCCTAGGCTTATAAATACTGAATCATTGCCTGCTGGTCATCCGTCCAGGTAATACGACTCTGAACATCATAAACCGCCTGCAAGGATTGTGGGGTTACGGCATCCCTTGGGACACCTTGGGCAACAATCTCACCCCCTTTCATTAAGTAGATATAATCTGAAAAACGACAGGCCAGTTGAATATCGTGGAGAACTGCGAGAACATTGATGCCGAGTTCCTTGACCAAGGCCAACATCTCCAACTGATACTTAATGTCCAAATGATTAGTAGGCTCATCCAATAAAAGTAGTTTGGGTTCCTGAGCCAAGGCACGCGCTAGGATGACTCTTTGTTTTTCGCCACCTGATAAGGACGAATAATAGCGTGTCTTCTTTTCAGACATGCCAACCTTGTCTAGGGCATCCTGAACGAGGACGTGATCCCGCTCTGATTCTTTTTGCAAAAAGGAAAGGTGGGGCGTTCGGCCAAGCATGACAATTTCTTCCACCGTACAATCAAATTGAAGGGTGTTAAACTGTGTCACAACGGCCATTTCTTTTGCAGTTTCCTTTAGGCTTACCTGGTCTAGGGATTTTCCATCAAGAAAAATCTGACCGCTATCTGGTTTCAACTGGCGGTAAATCGTTTTGAGCAAGGTTGATTTTCCACTCCCATTTGGTCCCAGTATGGTCTGGAATTGCCCACCTTCAACCTCAAGAGAGACACCGTTTAGGATTTTTTTCTCTCCAATCGAATAATGAATATCCTGACACTTTACATCCATAAGTCTAAACCACCTTCCTACGATTTCTAGTCACAATATAAATAAAGAAAGGTGCGCCAACCAAGGCTGTAAAGATTCCGATAGGTAGCTCCGCATTTTTGACGAGGATTCTAGCTAAAACGTCTGCCCAAACCACAAACAAGGAACCTAAGAGAGTTGCCACTGGGAAAAGCTTACGATAGTTAGTCCCGACTAAACTTCTAGCAATATGAGGGGTAATCAAGCCGACAAAGCCAATAATCCCACAGCTAGCAACTAAGATGGCCGTTATGACCGCAACAATGGCAATGTAAAGATACCAGTAGAGTCTAAGTGGAATCCCTAAAGTCAAAGCTGCTTCATCTCCCATCATCATGGCATTGAAGACACGATACTGAGTTGAGAAAAAGAGAAAGGCCAAACCAACCACTACTGCTGGAAGCATCACATCTGACCAAGATGTTCCTGTCAATGAACCCATGGTCCAAAACTTAATGGTCATGACACTGTCTGCTGTCGCTCCAATAGAGATTATAAAATTGGCAAAGGCAATAAAGAGGGCATTGACAACCGTTCCAGATAAAATCAGGCCAGATGTGGTCACTCTCCCCTGCATAGAGGCAATGATTAGGACAAGAATCGTCGCTAGGATAGCCCCCACAAAGGCACCCAAGCCTACCACAGCCTTAAGGCCTAAAATGATGGCCAAGGTTGCTCCAAAAGTTGCCCCTGCCGAGATTCCCAGGATATAGGGTTCGGCAATCGGATTATTGACGGTTGACTGCATGACACTCCCAGACATGGAAAGACCTGCACCAACTATTAACCCTAGGAGAACCCTAGGAACTCGCATATTCCAGATAATAGCTTCAAGTGGCTTGGCTATGCTATGACTGGCAATCGGAAGCCCCAATTTACTGAAGATGACACCATAGGTATCACCTATATCTATAGTGACCGCCCCTAAAGACACTGCTACAAAAACTGACGCTACTAGTAAAACTAGAAGCAAACAGAGCAGGCTTAGGTAGCGGGAAAAAACAAGGTGTTTTGTTTTTTTAAAAGGCATTAGCACCTCCTTTCCACCTGTAATGTCAGAAAATTTTGACAATACCTTTCTAGTATAACATGCCTCAAAAATATGGGCAAGGTCATTTGAGGCTTACAAAGAAAAAAAGAGCAGTCACTTAACTACTCTTAGGAATTATAACTAACTAAAACAATGAAAATCAAGCTAGCTTAGGATTTCACTTTCTCCATACTGCTACCAGCAATTTTCATTGCAAGAAGAATTATCAACACCTTAATCACAAGGGATAACCAAAGGCTCTCCTCAGTTGATGACAGTTGCGATAAAGCATTGACTAGCGCATGAGTCATGACACAAAGCCAAAGGCTTCTGGTCTTGGTATAAATAGCGGATAAGATAAAACAGTTGCTTAATAAACCTAGCAAAAATGGCAATAAATGAATCGTGGCCAGAGAGCCATCAATGTAAAAATAGAGGATATGCCATAGTGACCACGCCAAAAATGTAAAGAGCGTGGACACTAGATAGGTCAACTTTTCTTGCAAAGCAGGCTGGAAAAAATAGCGCCAACCGATTTCTTCGATACCACCAAAGACAAGGGTTTTGCAAAATAAGATAATGGGGAGATACCAAGCCTGAATAATCATCCCTCCACTCAAGACCAGTGGTAAAAAATCCAAACCTAGAAAAATGAGGACTAAGAGATAGTTACTAAGAGGCTGTTTGACTTGGAAAAAATCTCTGACAAGTTGTTTAAAACTAGAGTGATGATAGCGGATGCTAACATAGCCTCCCCAAATGGCTGATGACAAGCCACCTAAGATAAGGGTAAAGAGGCCAATTGGAGTTCCATAATCAACCCTAACTCCTCCTGCTCTTAGCAACCAAACTAGGAGACTGACCAGTAAGATTTGTCCAAGGGTCCCCACTAGATAAAGCAACAAGGCTTGTTTTCTTTTCATATCTTGCTTCCTTTTTCTTGCCTATTTAAAACCTTCTTCTCACCTTAAGCTAGTCCATATCCACCCATTTGCCATTGTCCATGATAAAGGGTTTGGCTAGACCCGGTCCGGTATAATCCTTGTACTTGGTTGTGAGATACTTGTAGCAATCTTTCTTACTAGCAAATTTTATGGCTTGGTAGGGCTCTTCGAAGGTCAATTTTTCGACAAATAAGTATCCATCTGTCGTAGGTACCAGGACGCCAACGTGACCGACAAAAAGGGAATCTCCATCCAGATTATCGTGGACAACGACTGACAGCATGCGTGCCTTGTCATCAAAGGTGAATTGCTTGTAGTAATCCTCCATATGCTTGGCGTGAATCTTGACATCTTGGGTGGCTTCAGTCTTGACCCTTGAAAAGAGAATTTCAAAGTCTGCCTGATCCTTGGCATCAAAGAGCTTGCCCTTGTCAATAGCGTCCTTATCTTGGAAAAGGAGCTCACTATCACTCTTGACCTGTGGAATCTTAATTTTGCCTTTCAGTAGCGTATAGGTGTTGATACGACAGTTGGTACCGATAAAGTCACCATGCTTAGCTGTCCACAGGCTACTGATTTTTTCCACATCATAGTCTGTTTTGCTAAATGGTGCAAAATCCCCAGAAAGTCCAACAGAACCCACGGTATCATTGTAATCCCTAACCAGATTGATAAAGTTATCCACACTCCCCTTTTCCAAATGTTTCGAGAGAATGGAGCGCACTTCATTAAGACTGGCCTTGCTATTAAGGTTGGAGTAGCTTGGTTTTTCCTCCTTTTTGTGGATATGTGCAAAAACTGCTAGACCGACGAGTAATAGGCTAGCGATAGATAAAAGAATTAGCGTCTGTTTTTTCAGATGTTTCATAGGCGCCTCCTTGGCTTCATTATACCAGATTTTGCTGACTGCTCATTCTCAAGATGCTTTTTCTTGTGGATAAAGACTTTTACTTGAGACTTTCCTTAGGTGATAGCGGACGCCAGCGAACTCCTTCGAAGTTCCATGGCTAATTTTTGAGCCTAAAGTCTCAAAAATTCCGAACGCCTGAAATACCAATGCTTCAGGCGTTTTTATCACGGCGTAAAGTCTCAGTTTAGACTCACACCATTTGAAGACTATGGAATGTTATCTTTTTTTCTCTATTTTTTATTATTTCCAAAATAGTTGTTCAATTTTTATTATATTATCTACAACTTTTTCGGGACTTTCCGATAAATCATTATCAATCCAAAAAGAAATAATGGTTTCAAAAGATGCAGAGAAGGCTTTTATCACAATTTCATCTGAAATCTTCGTATTTTTCTTGATCTTTTCTCTAATAGTTTTGTTGTTATTTATTAAGTCGCAAATTAGTTGTTGAACTTTATCTTTAAATTGAACGTGAGGTGCTTTTGATATTGCTTTAAAATGTTTATAGTCATTTTTAATTAATAGTAGAGCCTTTAAAAGCATGTCCTCTTTATCTAAATTTCCTTGAGCTAAAATCTCCCAAAATCTTTGCATCGTCTCTGTTCCGATAGAGTATGCTAAATCATCCTTATCAAGAAAATGTTGGTAAAATGTTCCCCTACTAACATTTGCTCTCTGAGTTATATTTCCAATGGTTATTTTTGAGTACTCCATTTCAAGTAGGAGGTCTATCAAGGCAGCCTTGAGGTTAGTAACGCTATTAGTCTTTCTTTTATTTGTCATTTTTTCCTTAATTAAACATATTGTTTGATGTTGTCATGGTCAATATATGGGTATTATTATATTCTTTTTATGTGAATTGTAAAAGTAAAAAAAGACTGTTTTATGTTCACTAAGATAATTGATGCATCATTAATCATTTAACAAAATAATTAATGAAGGGAATAGAATTTAATGACAAAATCAAGAAAAATTCTAGGATTTATAGGGCTAGTTTTAGCAATGTTTATGGGAGCTTTAGATGCAACGATTGTTAATATCGCCCTACCAAATATTATGGAAGACTTACATACTGGATTGACTGATACAAGTTGGGTAGCAACAATCTATGTTTTAGCAATGTCTGTATTTATTATTACTGTTTCAAAACTCGCTGATATCTACGGTAGAAAATTGGTTATGCTAATTGGTGTTGTAATATTTGGTATTTTCTCATTCGCCTGCATGATGGCTGATTCATTATTACTCTTAATTATTTTTAGGTTCTTCCAAGGAATTGGAGGTGCCATATTAACTCCAATTGTTCTCCCCATGGGAATTGAACTATTGGGGAAAGAGAATACCAGCCGTATTACTGCTATTATGGGGGCCTTCAGTGCCTTAGCTGCAGCGGGAGGACCAGTAATTGGTGGTTTAATTGTCCATTGGACAACATATCATTGGATTTTTGGTATTAATGTTCCAATCGCCATTATTGCATTTTTGATGATCCTAGTGGGAACAAAAGAATCATATGATTTAACAATTTCAAAGAATATTGACAGGCTAGGTATTATTTTTCTTACTTGTACTTTAGGTGGACTTATATTTGGTTTATTAGAAGGTCGCGAGTATGGTTGGGGTTCACAAACCATCATAGCTAGTTTTGTTATTAGTGTCGTAGGCCTATTTTTCCTTTTTTTAACCGAAAGAAGAGTAAAATCACCTGTCATTGACTTAAAATTATTCAAGGAAAGTACGTTTACATCTTCAAGTCTTATTTATATGATTTTTGGATTTGCGATTATCGTACCTTCATTAATCTTAAACTATTTCTTGCAAAATGTTCGCAACTATTCTGCTTTGCATTCAGCATATCTTATTATTCCTACTTCTTTAGCTATCGTAGTAGGTATGCCGTTAGCAACTAAAATGTACCAAAAAATTAGTGCAAGATTGCTCATTAGTATCGGTTTAGTTATTACAGCAGGTGGATTATTTATGCTTAGTCTTATTCAGTATAATACCTCACAAAGCATCATTGTTTGTTGTAATGTAATTATTGGTTTAGGACTAGGATTTATGGCAATGTCCTTAACATCATCAGTAAAATATTTACCAATTAATAAGGCCGGAATTGGGTCAGGTATCGTTAACTCTTCTAGATATGTTGGACAGGCCATTGGTATGGCTCTTCTCGTTACCATTTTAAATAGTAATGTCAATATTGCTAAAACACAAATTAAGGAAACAGCGTATAACCAAATTGAAAAACGGGTTTTATCAACAGACGTAAAAAAAGTTGCTAAGAAGGAAATTGCAAAAACTTTCGATACGACTAAGAATAGTAATAGTATTTCAACCAAACAAAGCAATATGGGCGATACAATCAAAACAGCTGCTCAAAAAACAGATAATCTTCCAGAACCTAAAAAGGGGAGCAATTATAGAAAGATTTATGATACAAATCAGTTATTGATCAATGGAGTTGAAACCATTAGTTCAAGTGTCTCTCAGTTATCAAGCAGTTTAAAAACTATATCTGGAGAACAAGCTAAAGTTGGTACAGCGGTTAAATTATTAGCTCAAAGGGATGAATTATCATCTGCTCTTAAAGTCATTGTCAATGAAAAAAATGATCAGTTAAGCAGGGCATTTGATAATGTATTTATTGTAGGAGCAATCGTTGTATTGATATGTACTCCGTCAGCTCTGATGACAGAAAAGCGAAAAGTTGAATAACTAAATTATTTTATAATAGGAAAAGCCAGTCTAAACTTTAGGCTGGCTCAAAATGAAGACAAGGTCCTCAGAAGTTATACTTCTGGGGATTTTTCTTGCTTTTTATGAACTTGTTCCTAAAGACCATTTTCTAAGAAAAGTCGAGGAAACGATTGATTTCTCTTTTATTTATGATCTTGTCGAAGATAGTTATTCCTCGGATAATGGTCGCCCTAGTCTAGACCCTGTTTTATTAGTTAAAATTCCGTTGATTCAATGTTTTTATGGCATTCGTTCTATGCGCCAAACCATTAAAGATATTGAGGTGAATACGGCTTACCGTTGGTTTCTTGGCTTATCTCTGGACGATAAGGTGCCTCATTTTACAACTTACGGTAAGAACTATAGCCGACGCTTTGAAAACAAGGAAGTGTTAGCACACATTTTTAGTCATGTGCTTCATCATGTTTTGGAAGCAGGGCTCATTGATCCCTCAGAAATCTTCATTGATGGGACCCATATCAAGGCAGCTGCTAATAATCATAAGTACAAAACTGTTGTTATTGATCAAAAAGCTAAATTCATGAGTGAACAACTGGAGATTGAGATTAATTTAGATAGGAAAAAACACGCAAAAAAGTTCTTAAAGCCCGCCAAAAAAGGCGAGGCTAAACCTAAGAAACAATCAACGACAGACCCAGACAGTGGTTGGTTTCATAAGGGGGAACATAAGGAAGTCTTCGCTTACAATGCTCAAGTAGCTTGTGATAAACACGGCTGGGCCTTAGCTTATACGGTTGAAGCATGATTTACAAGATAAAAGCGGAGTGAGCGATTATGAAAACAAATGGACTTAATAGTCGTTTGAATTTCGTACAGATTGCGAAAGTGGGATACCAAAATAATGGCTTTTTTATTGTCTTTATGCATCGGTGTAAGATAGTTTAATAAATCTCTCTTTTCTTTCATTTGGTAAAAGATGTGAGACTTTGGTAGCTTCCTATTTTCAATTTCTGAAATAAAGAAATTTAACGAATCCATATAACCTTTTTTATACGCCCTCAGTGGATATCCCAGAGTCGCCAACATTGATAATCGTTCCTCTTGAATTAAAAGACTCTCATTAAACCAGTCAACCGTCCAATTACGCGATAAACTCTCTCCTCGATGTCGATAAATATAAGATCCTTTATGGATATAGACTATTTTTTCTGATTTCAAGAAAACTTTCAAATTAAATAAGGCATCTTCCCCCGTCCTTGCCAATGGAAAGTGAAGATCATTAAGAATTTCTTTTCGATAAATTTTTGCCCAAGGAACAATTAAAGCGGCATTTTTCGACTCTCTAGAATCATTTAATAAGTTCATTACTGAATAATTGTCATAAATTTCTTCATAATAGTCATTTGACATATGGAAGTAAAAGTTAGAATCTTCATCATTGAAGCTGGTATAATTTTCAAAAACAATATCTGCTTGATATTCTTCAATTTTTTCATATAAGACTTCAACATAAGTCGGTTCAATCCAATCATCAGAGTCTATAAAAATAATATATTCAGAAGTAGCAAAGTCTAATCCTAAATTACGCGCTTCGGACACGCCTCCATTTTCCTTTTCTAGATAAACAATTCGGTTATCTCGTGCTTCATATTCCTGACAAATAGCACCAGAATTATCCGTCGAACCATCATTCACAATAATGACCTCGAACTGATTAAAAGTCTGTCCTAAAATACTATCCAGACATTGCCTTAAGTATTTTTCTACATTAAAGACTGGCACAATAATGCTAACGAGTTTTTTCATTTATAAATCTCCATCATAACTACAATTGGTTTTTATCTGCATAATCCTTTTTAAATAATGTCATGATTAATTTCATATCCATAAATATTAATGCTATCTAAAAATAGGTATTATTCATAAGATTTCATTAACTTCTCACTATACATATTTTCTAATCACTATTTACTCTATTATTACTAGTTACACTTGGTCTATCAATTACTAAGTATTCATTCAAAATTTCTTCAACTGCTATGAGGCGTAAACTATCACATAACCTATCACTGAAAGTTCCTTGCTCGCAAGTTTTATGACAAACAAAACACTTACTATCATTCATTATTGCATTTTACACTTTTTCCGAAGTCAAAGAAAAATATTACTAATACTCTTTGTGAACAGTACAATTAAAATGTTCGGAAATACTAGAGATATATGGGTAAGTTCATTTTAATAGTAAACTAGAACCAAGCCAAGAAGCTGGTTCCATTGAAATCTAAAAGGCGACACGTGTTCCATGAACTTGCTCAAGACCAGGTATGGCAAGAAATTGGTCACGATTAGCCAGGGAGATACCACCACCGGCTAAAATCTCCAACTGACCTTCTGCTAACCCAACCAATTCTGCATAACGTTTCAAGCGTGATTCTAAATCAGTCTCGGGAGTCCCAGCACGTGTGAGAAGACGCGTCACACCGTGGTCCTTAAGCCATTGGATAGCACTAGGTTGATCTGCTTTAGGAATCTGGTCAAAGGCCATATGCATGGTAACCTCTAAGCCTCGACAGGCATCTAGCAAGGCCTTTAGAGCCTCTGTATCGAGTTGATTTTCTGAAGTCAAAGCACCAAGTGCAAAGCCGTCAACACCCAAGTCACGCGCACATTTGATATCTTCTAGCATGATAGCCAATTCCTGCTGGCTATAGACAAAGTCGCCCCCTCGTGGACGGATCATCACAATCACCTTAGCCTGATAATCCTTGGCCAGCTCAACGGCTGCCTTTATGACACCATAAGAAGGCGTCGTGCCTCCAACAGCCAGATTATCACACAACTCCACGCGTTGAGCACCGGCTTTAAAAGCTTTTTCTAAGTTAGTGACATTCTCTGCACAAAATTCATAAATTGGCATACTGAACCTCCTATTAGTTGTAGTAGCGAGGGGATTACTACTTCTTCTTATGTGGAAAAAGGGGAAGGCCGAGCTTAGCAATCTTTTCTGCTGGGGTCTTCATGCCATCCTTGACCCATTTGGAAATTACTGAAACAATAGCCGAGCTCCAGAAGGAATTAAGGTAGCTACCGGAACCATTTGATGAGCTACCATTTCGTTTTTCCAAAAAATCATAAACAGCCTTGGTCAATACCTGCTCAAAATTATAATCAATGGCAAGACTGATGATTTTGGCTTCTTTTTTGACTTCTTTAAGGAGATAAACCCAGACTTGGTAAAGATCTGTCTTGAGATTATAGCCGTCCAAAGACTTGGTAATCTTTGCAATACTAGACTCAAAAATAGACTTCAAAATCTCTTCCTTGGACCCATAATTGCGATAAAAGGCAGCACGAGATACACCTGCACGCTCAACCAGTTCCGATATGGTAATCTTTTTAAAGTCTTTTTTCTCCAACAATTGCAGGAGAGAAATTTCGATGGATTCTCGTGTAATTGCCTTGTTTTCTTGGTTAAATCGTTTCAGATTTTCCAAGGATTTCTCTGAGATTTTTCTTTCTGCCATAACATTCACTTTCTATCTGTCACACCTGATGAGATCTACTATGATAGCAATACACTTCATGATAAAATTGTAAAAGAAGACAAAACACTTGTCAATGTACATTATGCAGATATGAGGTATAAACCTATGAAATAGAAAATTATTGCGGATTCAGGCTGTGACTACCGTTCTTTAGACAATCTGGCACCAGATACGGAGTTTGTCAGTGTCCCTTTGACTATCCAAGTGGGCGAAACCATTTACAGGGATGATGCCCAACTCAATATTGATCAAATGATGGAGGAGATGTATGCGACTACAACTGCTTCAAAATCTGCTTGTCCAAGTCCTGATGACTACATGAAGTCCTTTGAAGGGGCGGACAATATCGTCGTCGTGACGATTACTGGAACCCTTTCTGGTAGCTATAATAGTGCTGAAATCGCTAAGAAAATTTATCTTGAAGAGCATCCTGATACCAAGATTCACGTCATTGATAGCCTGTCAGCTGGTGGCGAGGTCGACCTGCTCGTTCGTAAGCTCAATCGCTTAGTTGCTGAAGGCCTTGATTTTAACCAAGTCCTTGATGCTATCACAGCTTACCAATCTAAGACTAAGTTGCTCTTTGTTTTAGCCAAAGTTGATAATTTGGTGAAAAATGGTCGTCTAAGTAAACTAGTTGGCACCGTTGTTGGACTCCTCAATATCCGTATGGTCGGTGAAGCTAGTATGACGGGTACCCTTGAGTTACTTCAAAAAGCTCGTGGTCAAAAGAAAGCTATCAAAGCTGCCTTTGATGAACTGATCAAGGCTGGTTATACAGGTGGACATATTACGATTGCCCACCGCAACAATGACAAATTTATCGAGCACTTCTCTGAATTGGTTCGTGAAAAATTTGCCCATGCAAGCATCGAAACCCTTCCAACTTCTGGACTTTGTAGTTTTTATGCCGAAGAAGGCGGACTCCTTATGGGATATGAAATTTAAGAAGACATCGAATAGAGGCTGTACTAGATGTTCAGTCTTTTTTAAATCCTACTCTGTTATTAGATAATCAGTAGAATAAAATTTTATAACTAAAGATTCTCTCTTTTTCTTTGCGATAACCTAACGTAATCGCTTTCATTACCCCCATCATTTATGGTAAGATGGAAGTGACGCATTAGTGTCATATTCTTATAATCTTAAATCCCCTTATTAAACATGGAGATGCTTTATGAAACAGAAACATTCACATTTTCTAATCCCTGGAATCCTTCTTCTAGGGATCGTTTTGCGGGCTCCGTTCACAACCTTGTCCACTGTCTTATCAGACATTGCTTCTGGTCTAGGTGTTGAGGTCAGTTCACTCGGTCTCTTGACAAGTCTGCCTCTCTTGACCTTTGCCATATTCTCGCCTTTTGCGGCTAGGTGGGCCAAACGCTTTGGTATCGAAAGACTCTTCCTAGGTGTTTTAATTGTGATGACTCTTGGTTCTGCTCTGCGTACCGTCAATCTCCCTCTTCTTTATGCGGGAACGCTTTTAGTCGGAGCTGGGATTGCCTTTATCAACGTCCTTCTCCCAAGCCTAATTCAGGCTAATGAGCCAAATCAGTTAGGATTCTTAACCACACTCTACATTACAGCCATGGGCTTGTCCACAGCCGTGGCTTCATCGGTAGCCGTTCCAATCACTAAGGCAACCTCATGGCAAGGTTTGGTCTGGGTATTGACAGCAGTCTGTGCCTTGGCTCTTGTGGTTTGGCTTCCTAATGTCCGCCATAATCATTATTTAGAACAAGATACTTCTACCAGCGAAAACTCAGGCAGTTGGTATAAGAGCGGCAAAGTCTGGGCCATCATGATTTTCGGTGGATTACAGTCACTCTTCTTCTATACCACTATCACTTGGCTTCCAACCATGGCTACTCAAGCTAGTGTCGGCGAAGCCAATGCCGGAATTCTAGCTTCCGTTTTTACACTGACGAGTATTCCATTCTCTATGATTGTTCCTAGCCTAATCACGAAACTTTCTGATCGCAACCGTCATTTGATGCTAGTAACCACTATCCTAGCGGGATTAGTCGGAGTTGCCATGCTTTTGGTTAATACCAACAGCTTTGTTTATTGGTTGGTCCTTAACCTCTTAATCGGAAGTTCTGCTAGTGTCCTATTCCCTTACATGATGGTTGTCTTTTCAATGAAGGCTAGCTCTCCTGAAAAAACAGCCCAACTATCAGGGTTATCCCAAACCGGAGGCTATATCTTTGCAGCCCTTGGTCCAGTCTTGTTCGGTTCAAGCAAACAACTCTTTAACTCTTGGACCCCTGCTGTTTTAATTCTTCTCGTCTTGACCCTAATTATGGGAATAGCCCTCTATAAAGTCGAAAAAACAGACGTTATTTTGTAAGTGAAGAACTCATATAAGAAAATGCCCCACAAGTTATAACTTGTGGGGTGGTTTTTGTGTGTAATCAATTATTATTCTCCAAAAATGGAACAACCAACTCAATCCACTCTTGAGGTAGGTAGGCTGATAAATAGCCGTGATTATAACCCTTTGCTTCATACAGGATAGTGTTGGGATACAACTGCTGAAACAATCTAGCTGATTCCTTAACACAGTTCAATTCTTTTTCACCATAGATATAATGAACCTGAGCCTTACTTTTAGAAATCCTACTATTCAATTTGTAGTGCCCCATATAGGTTTTATAGATGGTCACTAATGTTTTGATAGGTGTCCTTGGTATATCCTCTATATAATAATTTTTTATCTCGTCTGGATAAGCTAATTGGGGATAGAATTTATTCATTAAGCTTAACTGAAGTTTACAAGAGGATTTACTGAACATCAGTTTACCGAATAATGCTACCAGTAGGATGCAAAGTCTCGCCAAACTTGGTTGAGGAATACAGATACTTCCATCTATAATTGCTTTCTCAGCTATATCGCTGTCTAAGGACAAAAGTTCCATAGCAATTTGACCACCAAGAGAAACTCCACCTAAAGCAAACAGTTTTCCATCACAGTTTTGTCGAACATAGTTCAGAATTTCCTGTGCCGAATCTTCCGTTGATATATAATCCTTTTGATACTCCTCTCCGTGACCATTGAGTGTTGGTAGAATGACATGGTATTTATGAGACAAGATACGAGCTTGCCTAAGGTAACTCCACCAAGAACTACCCCCACCGTGTATTAATAAAATGGGAGGCAAATTTTTATCACCAAATTCATGAAATTTCATATTTGAACTCCTTACTGTAGACTTCTACTAGATCCTTCAATTAAGACTTATCACGTTCAAACTGTAAAAATACCACAACGTATGATTTCAGTATACATCTATATTTTAATAAAACTATGATAAAAAACGCTAAAAATCCGCGTCAGAACAGTGAATGCCACGCAAAGTAGCAAAAATAATGAGAATGCAACCGATACTTGCTTGTGCTGTAATCTTCGTTTATTCTATACTAAAATCAGTCATATTGCTACTTTATGACAAATTACATCATAAAATATAGAGGAGGGCATACAACATGACATTTGCCAAAAAATTAAAATCCATACGTAAACAAGTAGGGATGTCACAAGAACTTTTAGCTGAAAAAATCGGTGTATCAAGACAGGCTGTAACAAAGTGGGAAACAGGTGCTGGAATTCCAGATATCGAAAATATGATATCCATCTCAAACCTATTTAACATCTCTATCGATGAGCTAATCTGTAATGAAAGAACTAGTCTTAAGACAAGCGAATATCTTTTTGAGAGTATCACAGAGTATGATATTGATAAGATCAAGAGCTATGATATGAAATTTGGAGGCTCAGAAAAGTTTGTATTGTCCGGATACAAGGGAGAAAAGATTCGAGTTCGTCTGGTATCCAATCTTCTTTCTACACTTCAAAATGATTTTAAAGTAAAAATTGATGATAGTAGAAAAAGAATTGACCTAGATGTAAAACGTTACAATGGTGTAACAGAGGCAACGGCTAAAGAAACGGTCAGTATCTTTGTGCAAATCCCAACTCGCTATATTAGTCACATTGAATGTGCGGTTCGTGCAGAGTCTGTAGAAATTCACTCCCTAGAATGTGACAATATCGAACTTGACCTTAAAACATCTCGTATTACCCTAGAAGATATTTCAGGTAAAGTAAAAATAAACTGTAATCTTGATATGGAAGTATTATGTCATTCATTAAACGGTGAAATTGACATTAATCAGATTTCAGCAACATCCAGAATTCGTATTCCTGAAAACAGCCTATTTACTGCTGTTGCTAAAGGGATTGGAACAAACATTTATTATGAAAAAAATGGGCAAAAAACTGAACCATTCGATTCACCTGATTCAGATAATATAATTGAATTGAATGGAATTAAGAGTGAACTGGTTATCTATACAGCCGAAGAAAGAGGATAACTAAATGAATGTAAATTATTTAAAAAGATACATCATCAGTTCTTATGTCCTTGTTTGGGCACTCATTATTTTTGTAGCAGCTCCTGCAAGTTTAGTATTTAAGGTTCCACCTGTTATCATGTGGATTGTACGAAATATCGTCGCATGGTCTCCATCATACCTTCTTTTATTTGGATGGAAGTATTTCAGGACTGATGAGAAAAGAACAACTTTCCTTAAGCGGTGTTTCTCTGCTAAAGTGTCGTTACTCCCACTGCTATCTTCATTTGGTCTTACATTTGGGCTCAGTATTTTATCACTCTTCCTCTACTCACTTATGACCAAAAAAACAATGTTCTCCTACATCAATCTAGGAACCGTATCATTGCCACTAAGTATTTTCTTATCATTTACATCAGGTCCGACTGGAGAAGAATTAGGGTGGCGTGGTTATATGAGAGAAGAATTTAATAAAAAATATCATTTTTTAAAATCCTCTATTGACCAAGGCCTAGTCTGGTGTTTCTGGCATACACTTCTGTGGGTTGTAGATTCAAAATTTACGGACTGGCGCGCGGTTCCTTATATTATTGCTAATATAGTTGTGATTACATCTATTACTATTTGTATGAATATTATTCTGGAAAAATATAATAATCTGATTTATTCTATTTTCATGCATTTTGGCTTTAATATCATTTATGTATTTTTGGATGCTGATATCGGATTTTTTATCATTTTGACCTTGCTATACCTACTTATCACTCCGATTGCAATTCATATACGAAATAAAACTGTGGAGAGATTATAATGAGAAAAATCCTCCATTAACCGTACAAAATTTTAAGCCCATTCTGAGAAAAAGCCAACAATTAACTTTTAAAATGAAATCACTTGCAAATTCCTTAGTTTAGTCATTATTTAATCTATCGCTATTTCACTCTATTACTGTTTCAGTAACAAGCTTACCCAATCAACAGTTCGAACTAAATATTTCATTTCGCAGAATCATAGAGTAGGCTCTAGGATTTTCAGTGATCTTGCGACAGTGACCATATCCTTGCCAAATATGAAATTTGGCTTGAGGATACTTTTTGGGGAGAGCTTTTTTAGCAGCTATCAAGTCGAATTCTTTTGAACCATAAAAGAATACACAACTTTTTTGTTCCTCTGGCGTAAGGTTGGGCAAATCCACAAATGCACAATCATGGGAAATATGTTTGATGCTTTCTTCATCCATAGCAATGAAAGAATCTGCCATCATCACTCCTTTTTCTCCATAAAGTGAAACCATCTTTCGAACAGCTAGATCTATGTTGCGTATAGCTTTTCTATGTTTTTTTAGCAATAGGTACCTAGTAAATACATCAAGCAAAGGTGATTTTGTCCATAAACTTACCCCCTCAAAAACAACCTTACCAAACCCGATATCCTTATATTTCAATAATTTTAGTAAAACGACTCCACCCAAGGAAGCACCGAACGCTAAACGCAAGTCTTTAATATGATGATCCTTTAAATATTCATAAATCATTTGGCTTTCCTTAAGAGCCGATTCGTAAATGGTCGAAGCTGATTGCCCATGTGCAGATAAATCCGGAATGATATATCTAAACTCTTGTCCCATCTGATCTGCAATCAGCGATTTCATCCCTTGTGCAGAAGATAACATTGGATGGATTAATAATATCGTCTCCTTCTGATTAGAATTAAGATCAAGAATGTTCATTTTTTTCCACCAGATTTCCTTCCTTTACTACTCTTCTTAAGTTTCATCCAGATAAATATTGACTGCTAGGTATTCTTGCTTTTTAGCATAAGCAAATACATCTGAGGCTCTAATATAATCAAAAATATTTTCCTCTAAATCTTCATCCCAGGTTGATTCACTAAAGATTTGATTGTCTTGACTAGCTTCATAGAAAATATCAAGGTGAACTTGATAAAACTCTTCATCTTCATTTGGAGCTTGCCTTACTAACGATAGTTGAAACAAGGGTTTATTAGATATAGCTGAATATGCCCCTGTCTCAAATAAAATCATCTCATCCTCAATAGGAACACTACACAAATCTTCAAAGATTTCTACCATATCCTCTAAAGGCATCTTATCAGTGATTCTATCTTTTAAAAATTCAAGTGATTGCTTCATGCTTTTCCTCTTTCTACATAATTGCCATCAGAAACTAACTTAAAATTAAAAATGACTTATAAATCAAAGTAGTATCTCCTTATTGGAGTTGCTACTATAGATGCCATAACAACTATACCGATAACAATCCATAGCCAGATATTCCTTTGGGCCTATTCGATGACAAAAGCACTAAAATAAAGGATCACCCAAAGTATGGACAGATAAAGAGATCCCACACCTAAAAAAGCCCTGTCATCCAAGTGTAGGGAAATGGTTCCCTGATAAGATAATTCTCTAAAATAAAATAAGAAATAATCTCTCGAATTCACTCAACTTTCTTATCTCTAATCTGGATTTTAACTTAATAGAATGACTAATATCAGCTTGGAAAAAATCTAATAAAAAGTAGAACCTCTACTCCCTTCATTATACTACATAAATAGGATAAAAGACTGAACCATATAGTTTTCACCTTGGTTTCAGTCTTATTTTTTTATAAGAGCCACGTTGTAAAATGAAGTGCAACACAAAGTTCCTCATCCTACTTATAAAAAATCTTGACCCAATCCTGCTCTGCACTTAGGATACGAGCAACATACACTGTATGCTTCTCCATATAATAAAATGCGAGATAGTTCTCTATTGGCATATAACGATAGGGTTTTCCATCATTTGTCATATCACCATACCCCCGGCTTGATACCAGAGGACATGCTTCTGGAAACAGTTCTAGGGTCTCAAGAGCGCTTAATAGCAAATCGACTTTGCCATCTGCAGCTTGCTGACTATAAAAATTCACAAGAATATAGTCGTGAATCTCTCGCAAGTCCTGCTTAGCTCTATCTGTAAGGAAGACCTGATAGCGTTTCAACTTAGTCAAGACCAAATTCCTTTCTCACATCGGCTACAGAAGTGACTTTTCCTTGAGCAATTTCCTGGTGCCCCACTAAAATCTCCTTCTTTAAGTCCTCAAAGGCCACTTGATACTGCGTGTTCTGCAAATCACTTGAAACAAATTCTCTTGGATCCACAGTCCCGTTGGCAATTTTTCGAAGTGCTGCATTCAGGACATCTGACACAGAAATTTTTTCATCTGCAAGTACTTCTTTTGTTTTCTGATAAAACATCGCATCTGCGCGAAAATTCACTGCTTTCGTGTTTGCCATTTCTACCTCTCCTTTGTACATACAATTTGTATATACATTCTACCATATGAAAGAGAGGAGATTCAAGTGAAGAATGGATTCTTCTTTCACCGAATATAAGGTGGAATAGATAAGAGGGCTGAAGTAATTAATATTTTTTGACAGAAAAAGGTGATAGATTATTCTGTCTATCACCTTGTGTTTTGTATTTGCGAAGTTCCTTATTTCCCCTTTAAAAATGGCTCAACTAAATCAACCCACTCTTGAGGCAGGTAAGCTGATAAATAGCCATGGTTATAGCCCTTTGCTTCATACAGGATCGTGTTAGGATGCAACTGCTGAAATAATCTAGCTGATTCCTTAACACAGTTCAATTCTTTTTCACCATAAATATAGAGAACCTGCGCCTTACTTTTGGAAATCCTACTATTCAATTTGTAGTGCCTCATATAAGTTTTATAGATGGTCACTAATGTTTTGATAGGTGTCCTTGGCATATCTTCCATAAAATAATTTTTTATCTCGTCTGGATAAGCTAACTGGGGATAGATGTTATTCATTATGCATAATTGAAGTTTACAGGCGGGTTTACCGAACATCAGTTTACCGAATAATGCTACCAATAGGATGCTAAATCTCGCCAACCTTGATTGAGGAATACAGATACTTCCGTCTATGATAGCCTTCTCAGCTATATCGCTGTCTAATGACAAAAGCTCCATGGCAATTTGACCGCCAAGTGAAACACCACCCACAGCAAGTAATTTCCCACCGCAGTTCTGTCGGACATAGTTCAGAATTTCCTGTGCCGAATCTTCCGTTGATATATAATCCTTTTGATGCTCCTCTCCGTGACCATTGAGTGTTGGTAGAATGACATGGTATTTATGAGACAAGATACGAGCTTGCCTAAGGTAACTCCACCAAGAACTACCCCCACCGTGTATTAATAAAACGGGAGGCAAATTTTTATCACCAAATTCATGAAATTTCATATTTGATACCCTCCAAAATGTCTCATATAGATAGTACTATTCTTTTTTTGAACGCCTACGCTCGTCTTTTTCATTCTACTTATAAAAAATCTTCACCCAATCTTGTTTTGCACTTAAAATACGAGCAACAAATACTGTATGATTCTCAATATAATAAAATGCGAGATAATTCTCTATTGGCATATAACGATAGGGTTTCCCATCGTCCGTCATTTCACCATAACCTCTACTAGATACAAGTGGACATGCTTCAGGAAATATTTCTAAGGTTTCAAGAGCAGTCAATATCAAATCGACCTTACCATCTGCAGATTGTTGGCTATAAAAATTCATAACAATATAGTCATGAATTTCTCGTAAGTCCTGCTTAGCTCGATCCGCAAGAAAAACCTGATAGCGTTTCAACTTAGTCAAGGCCAAATTCCTTTCTCACATCTGCTACAGAAGTAACTTTATCTTGCGCAATTTCCTGATGCCCGATTAAAATTTCCCTCTTTAAATCCTCAAAAGCCACTTGATACTGTGTATCTTGCAAATCACTAGAAACAAATTCTCTTGCATCAACTGTCCTATTAGCAATTTTTCTAAGTGCTGCATTGAGGACATCTGATACCGTAATTTTTTCATCTGCTAAGATGTCTTTCGTTTTTTGGTAAAATACCGAATCTGCTCGAAAATTTACTGCTTGTGTCTTTGCCATACTAACAACTCCTTTCGTAAATACATTTTGTATATACATTCTAACATATAAAAGAAAAAGTATTCAACTAAAAATAACGCATCACATACGACAAAAAGCCCTTTCGTTCAAAGGTTTCTAAGATTTTAAGCAGAGAAACACACTCCACACGGTGCATCTTGTGGAAGTTCAAAGCTCCGGTGGAGCTTTGAAGCGTCTCGCCTAGAAATGTAAATGCGAGATGTTTGACTACATTTTACTAACAAACATACACACTCAACGTGAAACGAGTGCTCGCTAAGTACGTCAAGTAGTTATGTCTGTATGTGGGAACATGTCTATAACCCTTTTAACGATAGATAAAGTCTATCGTTAAAAAGTATCAGACAGATAAACTGGGATTTCTCTCTATTCTCTCCAAATGTATTATGTGGAGCACACCACCCGTATATACAATCTAACATCTGCAAGATACTCTTTAGACAAGCTACCCTTTAAGCTGTTGTGATACTTTAAAAGTAGGTTGGATTACTGCTCTTGTTCAATACCTAAATCCTTATTCGTGAAATTTGACTAAGCTATTATTTCAAACTTAGATGCATCAACATCTCTCCATTAGCTCCTACCCCAAAACTGGATTTGAAAAGACTTGTCTATAATGATAAGCTTTATCACGTACAAAACGGGACAGTTCTTTTTTTCTCATGTTGCATTTTTAAGATGCCTGAACGGAGACCATATGTGCGTAAACACCGTCTTTTTCCATGAGTTTCTCGTGATTTCCACGCTCTATGATTTTCCCGTCAGATATAACAAGGATCTGGTCTGCATCTTTTATCGTCTTTAATCTATGGGCAATGACAAGAAGCGTCTTATTCTTGCATAGTTCCGAAATCGCTTCTTGTATCGCACATTCATTATCTGCGTCAACACTTGCTGTTGCTTCATCTAAAATAACGATGGGCGAATCCTTCAGGATACATCTAGCAATGGAAAGTCTTTGCTTTTCTCCGCCGGAAAGCGATGCTCCGCCTTCCCCGATTACCGTATCAAATCCTTCTGGAAACGACATAATAAGGTCATAACATCTTGCCTTCTTTGCAGCCTCAATTACTTCTTCCCTTGTAGCATCAGGTCTACCAATTATGATATTGTTGTATATCGTGTCCTTAAAAAGATAAACCCTCTGGAACACCATACTGATTTTATCCATAAGGCTTCCCAAGGAAACATTTTTTATATCTTTGCCATCAACTTTAATCGTTCCATCCTTGATATCCCAAAATCTCGCAAGAAGAGAGGCTATTGTAGATTTTCCACCACCTGAGGGTCCTACAAGAGCAGTCATTTCCCCCTTTTTCATAGTAAAAGAGATATGATTCAGCACATTCTTTCCTGTATAGCCAAAGCTTACATCGCTATACTCAACAAGAGAATCATTTCCCCCTGCATCTTTAGATAATGCAATATCAGCAAAATCATGAAGTTCTTCCGCTTCAAACACCTCTTCTATTCTGTCTAAAGATGCCGCTGTTACGGTAAGTCTGGTAATTTGTCCATAATAGCTCTCTATGGAAATAAATAGATCAAATAAGAACAATACCATTCCCACCATATTGTCCGACGCCATTTCACCTTTCGCATATAACAGGCCTGCTACAGCAAGCATGAAGGATGTGCCAATCCCGTAAGTAAGGTATAAAGCCCTCGCCCACGGCCCATAACTTTTCTCAAAATCAATACTTTCCCTACAGCTTTTATCAAACTCAGCGGAAAGACTTTTTGATTTTTCCCCTAGCATATTAAATGACTTGATAATTCCTATTCCTTCGGCAAAAGCCAAAACCTCTTCCGTAAGCGATTCACTTCCCTCTTGCTTCGTCTTGGAATGCACAAGAGTCGTTTTCATCATGCAATTTCCAACGATGAAAAAGGCAATAATGACTACGCATGCAGCAACCCCTAATCGTATATCCATGACAAACATCATGAGTGTCATGAGCCCCTGGGAAATCATAAAAGTCACAAGTTCCGACAAAACACCCATACAGCACTCTTCAATAAATACCATGTCTGTACATAGAACCGTGCTTATTTTTCCCATATTTCCTTCTGTAAAGTATCCCATAGGAAGTTTCCGGAGATGATCTCCGAGTCTCATTCGCATATCCGCAAACACCTCATATCCTGTTGCGGATTGAAGAACATTCGTGATGTGTTCAAAAACAGCTTCTACCGCTATACAAATAACAAGACCAATTCCGAGATAAAGGCATATCTTTTCATTCATCTGCCCTTTCATAAACAGACTGATTGCAAAAAAACTGAAGATTAACGGTGCCTTCATCATAATCCCCTTGATGAAAGAAGTTAGATACGAAGCTCTAATCCTGGAGCTATATTTTCCTGTCATACAAACAATTCTATGCAGTATCTTTAACATGCCTTCTCCCCCTTAATCTTCCATGTACTTGCACTTACAGAGGCATCCCAGAATTTCTTATACTCCGGACATTCTTCCAAGAGCTTCTCATGCTTATCGGCTGCCATACACTTGCCCTCCTTTAGCACACAAATCTTATCCGCATTTTTTACCGTGGAAAGTCTGTGCGCAATCACAAGCACCGTCTTATTCTTTGTGATTTCATCAAGAGCAGCATTTAATTTTTCTTCATTTTCAGGGTCCATAAAAGCAGTAGCCTCGTCCAAAACAATAATCGGCGCATCCTTCAAAATCGCACGTGCCAAGGAAATTCTCTGGCGCTCCCCTCCGGACAGTTGCTTTCCGCCGTCTCCCGCTATGGTCTCTATTCCATCCGGAAGTCTCTTCAGAAATTCATCACACTGCGCTCTCTTTGCCGCTTTGAGCACCTCTTCTCTTTTCGCATCGGGCTTTCCGATAAGAATATTTTCATACAGACTTGTATTAAATAAAAATTGTTCCTGCGAAACATAAGAGACCTCATTATTCAGTGCTTCCAGAGACATGTCTGTGATATCCTGTCCACCGATCCGGATTTTTCCCTCATTCAAGTCATAATAATGTACTAAAAGCTTAGCCAGTGTAGATTTTCCGCTTCCCGATTCTCCCACCAGAGCGGTTGTCGTTCCCTGCTTCAGTTCGAGACTTACCCCATGAAGAATCTCTTTCTCTCCATAAGCGAATCTGACATTTTCAAACTGAACATCCCTATTCACTCCACTAAACTTTGCACTTCCCTCTTTAAGAGCCGGTTTATCCATAAGATGTTCCAGCTCTGTGATTTTATAATTCAGCTGAGGAAACTTTCCTGCATAATTCATCGCCTTCATAAAAGACGGACCGACTGCGAAAGACATACAAAGCACTAAAATCAGTTTATCTAAGGCAAGACTTCCACTGATAACCCAAAATGCCCCTACCGGAATAATGAAAAGCGAAAGACTCGGCAAAACACTGGAATACATGGCCATCCAGGGCCAACAAGCTTTGTACCATAAAAGTGTAAAATCTCTGTAGTTCTTTACGACTTCTCTAAATCTTTTATAAGAATCGCCGTCCTTATTGAATACCTTCACCACTTCCATTCCATTTACATATTCAATAATCGTGTTATTCATCACTGCAGCGGATTCATAGTAGGCATCCATCTTCGAGTTGCCCTGCTTCATCATCATGCCCATGGCAAAGATCCCTACGAGAATGGGAATAAAGGAAAGCAAAGCTAAGCGGTAATCCACCGCAAACATCAGAACGAGGATGGCAAACGGAATCAAAATATTGGCAATCCCTTCCGGAATCGCATGAGCAAGTAAAAGCTCAATCATATCAATATCTTCTGTAAATACCTTTTTTATACGTCCTGTACCAAGGCTCTCTATATTTCCGAGAGGCTGTTTTTCCAGTTTTCCCTGCAGAGATATTCTTAAATTTTTTAGGGTATTGTATGCACTGATATGGGAAAATATCAGTCCTTTCACATAGGCAAAAGAGTAAATGATTTCAGATAAAAGTATCCCGAACACTCTCAGCATCACATATTCCAAACTAATCGATTGCCCCTTTGTCAATGGTGAAACAATCTGATACAGAAAAAAATAGGGCATTATTTTTGCCACAATTCCAATACACATCATCATTACCGCTCTGAAAGTGTATTTCTTGTATTCTCCCATATAGGGAGCTACTTTTTTAAACATTTCGCTCTCCTTTCGAGTTAGTTCAAACTAATGCTATTGTTTATTTTAAACCGTCTTTCGACAGTCTGAAATTTATTAATCCATTATTCCCACTGCATTTTTCCAATCCATGAATCTGCATACAACTTTGCAATGCTCTTCAATTTCTTTCCAAGACATTTCATGAATGAAAGGCTCATAAACAGATGTCCAGAATATCATACAGAGAACGTGCATTTCCTCATCCGTAATCTCCGCTTTAGCGATATTTCTCCTTTTTGCCTCTTCGTAATATTGCTTATAGGCATGCGTCATGCGAAAAGCAAAATCATGCCTGAAGTTTTCAAGCATTGTCCCGGCAGATTTTTCCAAAAGTAATACAAATTCTTCTCGAATATCCCATAGGATTTGGAACACAGCTAAGATGTATTCCTCATTCATAGTCCATGTATTTCTTACTTCTTCATCGCTCATAGAGGAGAAATCCACATCTGTTCGTTCCGAAACAAAACTATCTAAAGTTGCTACAGCCTTTTCAACAACTGCTCTAAACAGTTCTTCTTTTCCTTTATATCTTTTATAAACAGCCCCAGTTGTTATATTTGCATTCTCACATATCATTTTCAGTTCGGCTTTTATAAATCCCTTTTCAATGAACTCTTTACGAGCACTTTCAATAAGCCTTGAATCAATGCTTGTATCACGGTTTGACATTTACTTTCTCCTCAAGATATTACGATAATTAGATTACCGATAATTCGATTATCAATTACATTTGTAACATTTCATAGTTTAAATGTCAACTGTTTTTCTTGGCGCTTTAAATTATCGTGTGTATAAAAAATCCCTCCATAGAATATGATTGAAATTCAATCATATTCTATGGAGGGCGGAATATATCATTCCAAATATTGATTTTTCTACACTTATGCTTTATGTCACTGATTCCGGCATTGTAAAATCGGAAATCATCTCTGTTGATGGTGCTATTTTTTTGATATCATGCTTGTCCGAAAAAATGGAAATTCCTTTTTAATTATTCAAATTATCAATTTTCTACTGCAACAACTTTCGATAAACTCTCCATCGTGAGTTGCCACAATAATCGTCTTTCCCATTGATTGAAGTTCTTTTAAGATTTCTGATATATCCATCATATGCTTATAATCCAAGCCACTTGTTGGTTCATCCAAGAGAATTATATCATTATCTTCAGCTATAGCGCTGGCTATAGCAACTCGTTGCATTTGCCCTCCAGAAAGACTTAGTGGATGTCTTTCCTCTACCATTCTTAAATCTAGTTTTTTCAAGATAGTAAGTGCATTATCTCTATTTTCTTCTTCCATTCCTAATAGAACTTCCTCTAATACACTATCGGTAAATAGTTGGTGACTTACATCCTGCATAATCATAAACATCTTCATTCTTCGTTGCTTCCAATCAAGAGGTTTTCCATCTATTACTAAATCGCCCTTGCACTTTCTAATACCGCATAAGCATTTTAAAAAAGTGGTCTTTCCCGCTCCGTTATGTCCTATCAGAGCAGTAATTTCACCTTTGGCAATTTTTACATCATCTGCCTCAAAGATTCTGTCGCTCTTTTTATATCTGAATTTATAATTTTTAAAATCTAATATATTATCACTATCTGTAGCTTCATCTATATCAAGCTTAAAAGGGTTCCTTTCAACAAAGCTTCGGATTCCGAAATCTCTTACCTCTTCCTCCGTGATCTTTTTCATTTCTTCTTTATCAAGATTTCTTATTATTCGTCCATCATTAATAATAATAGTTCTGTCACACATTTCCCAAAGGTAAGCTATCCTATGCTCTGAAGCAATAATAGTCTTCCCCTCTGTTTTCCATATAGAGATTAGTTCCTTTAATCTTTTTACAGCTTCGTAATCAAGATTCGCCGATGGCTCGTCGAGCAATATAATCTTGGTTTTTTCCATGTCTATTGATGCACAGGCAACCTGCTGTTTTTCTCCACCGGACAGTTCAAACATTCCTCTGTCTAAAAGCTTTTCGATAGAAAATCTTTTAACCGTCTCATCGAGTCTATTATTTATTTCCTCCTCTGGAATTCCCTCATTCTCGCATCCAAATACAAGCTCGCTTTTTACCTCACAGGTATAAAACTGAGATCTTGGATTTTGAAAAACTGTGCCACTCATCTTTGCCAGATCGTAAATATTAGATTGCTCTGCGTTGAGACCATCTATATATATTTCTCCCTCCAAGTTTGCATCATAAAAATATGGAATAAGCCCATTCATAAGCCTTAAAATCGTTGTTTTTCCACAACCTGATTCTCCTGTTAAGAGAACAAATTCTCCATCCTCTATAGTCAAACTAATATCTTTCAATACCCTGTGATTTGGTTCAGCAGCATAAGTAACTGTGCAATTTTTTATCTCAATCATCCTTATACTCCTACTAAACTCATGATTAATCTAGCTATTCCCACTACAAAAAAGACAAAAAAAACATAATCTAAAATTCCAAATCCAATCTTACAAATATTGGTACGTTTATTTCCTGAAGCTAATCCTCTTGTGATAGCTGCTGCTGATAGTTCCTCGCCAATTCGCACTGAACAAATGAGCATCGGAATCATTTTATACTCCAAAACTTTAGATGCTTTTTTTCCTCCAAAACAAATCCCACGCATTCTCATTGCATCATCTATTGATTGAAATTCCTCTTTTAACATCGGCAAAAACCTAAAAATAACTGTCAATGGAATGATTATTTTTTCAGAAACATGCAGTTTTTCCATTCCGGCTACAAACTCGCTAATCTTAGTCGACTTTACCACATAGTAACCAATTGCTACTGTAGGTATCATTCTTGAAAAAATACTGCCAACAACTATAGCCAATGTCCCAACCAACATGTTGTCCCAAACATAAGGAATATATAAAATACAGTAACTAATCAACAGCCCTATTAAGCTTTTCAGGCAATATGAATACTCTTTTTCTGCCCAAAGCAAAATATATGGTACAACTGTCAAAATCATTTGAAAGACACGCAGTTTTTCTCCACCTAATCGGCTCAAAACAACCAAAGCTGCTATGATAATAAGAAATAGTTTTGTTCTGGGATCGAGCTTAAAAAATTTCCTATTCATTACGCAATTCCCGCTCTTTTAAAATGTTTTTTCAGTAGCACTCTGCCAAGAAGTCCGCCAAATATACCACTCACAAAACAAACTGCAACCAATATCGGCGCCATATATGTAGGAAAAAGCGCTCGTACTGCATTAATATATCCTTCTCCATAAACTTGACGTGTTGACCAATATGCATCTGGGTTAAAGAACAGTTCATAATAGTTACCCCAACACCAAATACTAAAAAAGCCATTTGCCAAAACAGCTAACTTAGCACTTGTAAATCTTCCTTTTGTATAAGTAATATCAGCCAAAAAGCCAAAAAATGTTCCTGTAATAATTGGAATGTATCCCATGCCTGTTAACAGCATAATTAAGCCTAATAAGAATCCCATAATTGTTATCATTCCGAATTTCTTTACTTTTGTTAAAAATAATTCAAAAATAATGCCTCCGACAAGTGGTACAAAAACAGTAAGAAGGACCAAAAAAATCGGTATCATCCCGAGCATTGCAACGGCAAAAACAACAACAAAATATATTGCAGTGAAAACGCCAATATTTATCAAATCTTTTCCATCTAATTTTTTAAATACTTTTCTTTCATTCATAATTTTCTCCTCTTTCTATCTCCGTTATTTCTAATTCTGAATTATTAACTGCACCTTAAATCCATCGTTACCCTTTGCCAATATCGTTTCTCTAATTATATGGTAGATTTCCTTATCAATTAAAAAGACGCTATGATTTCTCAATCGCTTTTACTTCCGAACGTTTCGGCTATCTGCTGTTCTCGGCACTGCACCCCAATAATGGGACAAGAGAAAAACCTCTTATGCGACCAGTTTTCTGTAATCTACAGGAGACTGGTCATTTAATTTCTGTTGAATTCTAGTTTCATTATAAAATAGGATGTAATTTTTAACAATATCTGTTATACTATCCTTAGTTAGGCTTCTCCACTTATGGAGATAGAAGGTTTCAGACTTGAGAACAGAATGGAACCATTCGATACAGGCATTATCTGCTGGTGTTCCTTTTCGGGACATGGAGCGGGTGATGCCTTTTTCTGTACAAGCCTGATAGTAGGCTTTTGAGGTGTAGACAGAGCCCTGGTCGCTGTGTAAAAGTGCTCCTTGAGGTAGCTCAAGTTGATTAAGTGTGTCGAGCACAAAGTCCGTATCTTGGCACTCTGAGATGGTATAAGCTACTATTTCACGATTATAGAGATCCATGATTGAAGATAGATAAAGTCTACAGTTTTCAAAATAGAGGTAGGTGATGTCTGTGACAAGTTTCTCCATAGCCTTGTCTGCCTGGAAATCACGATCCAGCTTATTGTCTGTTACATGGTAAGGCTTCCCTAATTTAGGTCCCTTCTTGGGACGGCCACGGCAAAGGCAACCCTTTTCCTTTTCGCTTCATATAGCTTTCTATGTCAAACAAATTCTTCTTATCATAGTCCTCAAGTAATCTATAGTTCTTATGCTTTGTAATATCGTATTTATCTGAAAGAAAAGGTCTGACACCTCTAAGCTGAAAGATACATTTACTACCGTCCATTACAGTAATCTCATCTTGACTCATCAGTTCTTTGCCTGTCTTTTGATAGTTTAAACCAAAGCTCTTTTGATTTGACCTTGTTTCCGATGTGTTATATAAATCTATCGTTTCTTTTCCCAGTGTTTCAGACAATTCTTTTAGTGTAGTTTGCTCCTTGCCACCAAGAAACAAGGTACTATCACAGTTACCTACGATTGTATCGGCATTATCCTTATAGATTGCCTTTAACTGAGATTGTGCTTGAAGTATGATACTTGCTGAAATCTCTCTACTTCTGATTGTGGCAATCAGCTTTTCAAACTTTGGAATTAAGCCGATATTTGCAAACTCATCAAGAAGGCATCTTACATGAACAGGAAGCCTACCGCCATATACATCATCTGCCTTATCACATAAGAGATTAAAAAGTTGTGAGTACATAATGGATACTACAAAGTTAAAGGTATCATCTGTATCAGAGATAATAACAAAGAGAGCCGTTTTTCTATCCCCCAGTGTATCAAGCTCCAGTTCATCTTCACTCATCAAGTCCCTAAATTCCCTAATATCAAATGGAGCAAGCCTTGCACCACTTTGATGAAATTTTTTAAATCATAAGAATAGAATCTGTTAAGCCACTTTTTGAGCAATCATCACACCAATCGGTGCAAGACCTCCATGTGCCAATTTCATTTCAACTACTGAAAATCCATATTCTTTAATAAAATCTTCAAATTCCTTTTTATCCCATTCTTGATACATCTTAAATCCTAAAATAGACATCAAACTTTTTATCATTTTTCTTTGTTTTCCCTCTTTCCATAGAAAAGTGGGGGCGAACAAAGTCCCATTAGGTTTTAACACCCTATATATTTCTTTCATCGCCTCATCCGGTTTAGGCATAATATGAAGTGCATTAGCAATTAACACACAATCAAATTTTTCATGCGAATAGGATAATGCTACTGCATCGGCTGTTTCAAATGTAAGATTTTCGTATTCCCCACGCTTTTTAGCTTCCTTAATCATTTGTTCGGAAAAATCTGTGCCAATCCAACTTTTCGTATGCTTTGAAAGATTAAACGATAATTGTCCTGAGCCACAAGCAAGTTCAAGCACCTCCATGTCTTTATTCAAATGAGGACGAATGTATTCGCAAACTTTATCATATACTCCTTTGTCTTTTTTCATGAAAGGAGCATATAGCTTAGCAAATTTATCCCAAAATTTTTTATTGCTTTTATCAATCATTTCAACGCTCCTTTAAATATAAAAATGATCCTATCAATCTTTATATTGAGCCTATTTTCTCATTGATACCTTGCAAGAAAGGAATAATAGCTGTTCCTATACCAAGTAGGAATGTCATAAATGCAGAAAGTCATATGCTGTCATTCTTTTCTATTCAATCATTTTGAAGTGTCTCAAGGCATCCATGATAGCTTCTTCTTTTTCAGGTGTACACTGTGGAATAATTTGTTTCTCCTTTTTAGACTTGCTGTAATGTTCTCGTAATTCTATTCCACATTTCCTTTTTATCTGTGCAATATATAATGTCGGAACTTTTAATTCAAATTTATTCCAAACATATTCTTTGATTTGAGCATATGTTGCCTTACTTTCAGCACTGGTCAAATCAAGCTCATCCAGCTCAATTTCAACGTCTATATGCTTATCGACATCGAGTTTGGACAAAAGTGCTACCGTCTCAACATGATGCGTTTGAGGAAACAAATCCACCGGCTGTACTTTTTTCAATTCATAGCCCAACTCTTGATAGAGTTTGATATCACGCGCCATGGTTGCTGGGTTACATGAGACGTAGGTAATCTTCTCTGGTTGCATGGCAACACTGGCTTTGATGAAGCTTTCTGTCAAGCCCTTGCGTGGTGGGTCCACAATGATAACATCTGGTTTGATGCCATCCTTGCTCCACTTGGCCATGGCATTTTCAGCTGAGTCGGCTACATAGTGGGCGTTAGTAATGCCGTTGCGTTCTGCATTTTTCTTAGCATCTTCGACGGCTGTTTCGATGACTTCAACGCCATAGACTTCCTTGACCTGTTTGGCGAATGACAAACCGATTGTCCCGATACCTGAATAGGCATCAATAACAATGCTGTCGCTGTTTAGGTCTGAGAAGTCAATGGCTGTTTGATAGAGTTTTTCAGCCATCTCGGTGTTAACCTGATAGAAAGACTGGGCAGAAATCTCATAGTCATTGCCCAACATACTGTCTGTAATGGTGTCTTGACCATAAAGGGTGCGGAACTCTTTGCCAAAGATGGCGTTAGTGTTCTTATCGTTGATGTTTTGGATGATAGAAACAACACTTGGGAAGGCTTCCGTAATCTTAGCAATGACTTGGTCAATACGGAAAATTTTTGGTCTGGTCGTTACAAAGACCAACATCATCTGACCTGAATAATGGCCTCGACGAACCACCAAGTGACGAATCAAACCTGTCTGCTCCTTCTCGTCGTATGGTTTGAGGTCATAGCGACGGAGAAGGTCACGGACAAAGACAATGAGTTTATCAATTTCCTTGTCTTGGATAAGGAAATCTTCAATTGGAATCAAGTCGTGCGAATTCTTGCGGTAGAAACCTGTTTCAAGCTGACCTTTAACACGGCGAACAGGTACCTGAGCCTTGTTACGGTAGGCGTAAGGCGTCTCCATCCCCAATGTTTCAGCGACCTCTACGTCTGAGATACCTGCTGTCTTATAAAGGTTGTCCACAACTTGTTTACGCTTAAACTTGAGCTGCTCCTCGTAGGTCATATGGCCAAAATCAGCAATCCCTGAACGGAGATAGGTTGCATCAATGTCCTGATTGCGGTTTGGTGAAAGGGTCACATGCTCCTCAACCTTACCAAAGCCGATATTTTTCTTGAGCTTAAGCACGCGCATCTTGATGACTTCACCTGGGAGGGCATTATCCACAAAAAAGACAAAGCCATTCACCTTGGCAACGCCTGCTCCTTCATGTGTCAAATCGACAATTTCAACTTCTACAATATCGTTTTTATTTAACATAATTCAACTTTCTTTACTCTTATAGGGCTTAAACATATCTTCTAAAGCCTTTTACTACCCTCCATTATAGCACATATAAATCAAATTTATGGCTGGCCATAAATAATATAGATTTTTCAGAAAAGTCATACAGTGCTATCATAGGTCCATGACAAAAAATTAAACGACTCAGCAACTTGCTAGATGTCGTTTCTATATAAAGGAGAATAATCATGCCAGATATTACCATTCATACAATCGAAACTGCACCAGAAGAAGTCAAAGACGTCCTTCAAACAGTCAAAGATGCCAATGGGGGATACATTCCAAACTTGATTGGTCTCCTTGCTAATGCGCCAACTGCGCTTGAAACTTACCGTACTGTCGGTGAAATCAACCGTCGCAATTCATTGACACCAACTGAACGTGAGGTTGTTCAAATTACAGCTGCTGTTACTAACGGATGTGCTTTCTGTGTGGCAGGTCACACAGCCTTTTCAATCAAGCAAATCCAAATGACACCACAACTCTTGGAAGCCCTTCGTAACCGTACACCAATCGAAGACGATCCAAAACTTGATACCCTTGCTAAATTCACTATTGCCGTGATCAATACCAAAGGTGCTGTTGGTGACGAAGCCTACAATGACTTCTTGGAAGCTGGCTACACTGCTCAAAATGCCCTTGACGTTATCTTGGGTGTCAGCCTTGCTAGCTTGTGTAACTACGCTAACAATCTCGCACAAACACCGATTAACCCTGAACTTCAAGAATTCGCTTAATTCAAAATCAAAGGATAAACTAGAGGAGGACCTAAGCCTATGTCACATTTTTCAAAAGAATTCCTTACTTGGTTGGATACCAACGCTGACCATATTGACCAAGAGTCTGGACCCATTGCGGACCAACTTCTTGAAAAAATTGCTGAAAACGACGTCTTTAAAATCGGCGTACCTGCTGAGTTTGATGGCCTAGGTGGTGGTCCTACTCAAGTCGTTGATGTGCTTGATGAATTGGCACAACACTCTTTGACAGCTTCCTTTATTTCTTGGGGGCACCGTACTTTCATCGAGTATATCCTTGCGAGTGACAATGCTTACCCTCGTGAAACATGGTTGAAAGAATTGTATACCGGTGAGCGTGCTGGTGGAACTGGCTTGTCAAATGCGGTCAAATTCTTGTCAGATATTGAAGAATTGAATGTTACCATCAGTCAAGAAGGCGATGACTACTATCTCGATGGCCGTTTGCCTTGGGTAACTAACCTACGTTCTGATAAATTCGCCGCTCTCTTTGCTGCTGACTTTAAAGACGGTAGCCAACCTTGGATTATTACTATTCCATCTGAAGCTGAGGGCCTTAGCCGTTCTGAAGATTTGGAATTCGTTTCCCTTCAAGGTGCTAACACTGCCTCTCTTACTTTCGATCACGTTAAGTTAGATCCTAATTGGGTCCTTTCAAAAGAAGGTACGGACTATATTGCCAAAACACGTCCGAACTTCCTTGGCTTCCAATTTGGTCTTGCCTTTGGTTTGGCACAACGTTCTCTTGATGAGGTTGAAGCTAGTCTAAACAGTAACCGTAGCGTTCTTCGTGAAGAATTTGAAACTACACGCAATAACCTTCTTGCTATTCAAGATCAACTCTTTGCGGGTCTTAATGATGCCGATTATTTCATTGACAAACCACGTGAACTTTTCCAATTGCGTATCGATATCGTCGACGTCGTAGCTAACAGCCTGCTCCTCGAACTTCAGGCTAGTGGTGGTCGTGGCTATTTGAAAGAATCAGAGTCAAGCTTTATCCGTCGTTGGAATGAAGGCGTCTTCCTTCCTATTGTATCTCCGAGTGCGGTGCAGCTTCGTCACATTCTTGCAGCTAGCTAGAAAGGCCGGTGGACCAATGAAGGTATTTTTCCAGAAAATTCCCTTGGCCCTATCTAGTCTGGTTCTTGCCCTCTTTAGTTTATCCAATCAAATAAGCCACTATACCCTGATTGCTCAGGGTATTTGGTGTTTAGCCAGTATAGGTTTTATACTTATACTGGGACGCTTGATTCTTGGCTTTGAACAAGTAAGGGAAGATTTGCACAATCCAGTCATTGCTTCAGCCTTTGCTAGCTACTTTATGGCTGCCTTTCTCTTTGCCAGCCACCTTCCACTAGCTCAAATAGGCTTAAGTGTGACTTGGGTTGGGCTCCTTGGACTTTATATTGCCTATATTATTTTTTTCAGTCTGCGTTTTATGCGCCCACTATCTTTGAACCAAGTCTTTCCAAGCTGGTTCGTGATCTACGTTGGACCTGCTATCAGTCTTGTGACAGTACCAGCTAGTGTTCCAACTAGCATCAAGGGACTTATTCTGGGAGTAACGGCATTAGCGACTCTGGCCCTCTTTCCACTTGTTTTGTGGAGAATGAGACAGATAGCCATCCCTCACCTCTATCGACCTATACTTGCTATTTTAGCAGCACCTCTGGCCCTTCTCATTACCAGCTCAATCAAGAGTAATCAAAGACCTGCAACTATTATTTTACTTGCCCTACTCTTATTCTCGCAAGCATTCTTTTTCTATGCTCTTGATCTCTTCGTAAAACTGGTTAGAAAAGGCTTTATGCCACTTTTTGCAGCTTTTAGCTTTCCCTTGGTCAATAGTGTCAATGCTTTTAAGGCAGCCACTACCAGTCTTGGACTAGTCAATCCAGCTACCCAATTAGTTTATAAGGTAGAGTGCGTCTTCGTTCTTGTCATCATGGCCTATTTGCTCTATCATTTTCTAAAACTCTTATACAAGGCGCTTATACAAGCTCTTAATATCAAAAAACAAGCAGGTTCAGTGTGAACCTGCTTTGTTTTCTTATCTAAATCCTAGTTCTTTTAATTTTGACTGATAGTTATCAAAGTCAATTTCAATCCCTTGACCGCCATACAAATCATAGCTGTCAATCCAATCACCATCTGAAGGAATGGTTTGCGAATTGATCCCTTTTTTGAAACTTCCAGCATTTGAAAGTCCCAAGTCCAACATGTCTGTCATACTCATATTGGTTGAGGTTAGAGAGTAGACCTTCCCCAAAGCCTCAGGCCCTTTGAAGAGGCTAAGTGGATTCTTAAGTTGCTTCATGACAGCCTGCATCACTTGTTGCTGGCGCTTGGTACGGCCATAATCTCCCTCGTCATCCTTACGGAAACGGGCATAATTCAGAAGGGTGCGGCCATCCATATCTTGCTTACCAACTTTAATGGTTTGATTTGGCACGTGACCGTTCTTGTTCATCTTCAAATCATCTGGAACTTGAACCGAAGATACTTTTTTACCATCGATGGTCGCAAACTTCGCATTGATTTCTACACCATTTGGGAAGAGGGTATCAACCCCTGTCGCAAAGGTTTCAAAGTCAACCATGGCATAGTACTTGATATCAATATCAAAGTTGCGTTTGAGCGTCTCACGCATGAGCTCTGCCCCTTGATGATTATTTTGCTCACCAATATTGAAAGCCGTATTGAGTTTCAAGTCCTGAGAATAGTCGGTTTCTGAAGCCCCCTTGATATTGACTAAGGTGTCTCGCATAAAGCTAACCATCTTAACCTTACCTTCTTTATTGCCCACATTGACTACCATAATGGAGTCTGTTCTGGCATCGGTAGATTCTTGGCTAACGCGCTGGTCAGAACCTAGAATAAGGATATTGACCCCATCCTTGGTATCCTTACCATTAAAGGTCTCAACTATGGCAGGCTGGTAGGATTTACCATTATTACCCGCGGCAGAAAGGTCTGTTCCCTTGTAAAATTGATAAGCCATGGCTATCACTAGGAACACAACTCCAAGACTCAAGCAACTAAGTACTAGCTTAACAACCTTCTTGAGCCTTCTCTTTTTCTTTGGTCGCTTCTTCTTGGCTACTTGCGACTTGGACCTTGGAGCCGACGTTGCTGAAGGGGACGCTTGTCTTTGAACCTTTTTACGTTTAGGTTGACTTTGAGCAACTTCCTCTCGATAGATGGGAAGCCCTTCCTCTGTCAGCTGATTGGCAGCCTCATAATCACGCTCTTGATAGTAGTCATAACGATTGTCATAAGGCTGACGCCATGCTGCTTGATAGTCCTCTCTTTGCGCTTGATATCTCCGCTCAGCTTCATAGGCATCTAACTTTCCTTGGAGATAATTGAATTCTGAAGCCTGCTGTCCATTCAGGTGAGCAAGATTTTTTAAAAGATAGCTGTAACGTAACCGTTCATGATGTGTAAACGGCCCATTGTTAGATTTGGTCATAAGATTTCCCTTTAAATTTCATAGACTTGGTAAGCACCCAAGATTTTATATCCAATTCCAACTGCAGTTAGCTCTTCAAGAGCGAACTGAGCCAACTTTTCCTTTGTATAATCACAATCAATAATGAAGAAATACTCGCCAAGTACCGTCTTCAAAGGACGGCTTTCAATCTTGGTCAAGTCAATGCCTCGCCAGGCAAAGGTCGATAGGGCCTTGTAAAGTGCCCCTGGCATATTGTCAGGCAGGGTCAAGGCCAGCGTTAATTTACAATCAATCTGATTGAGCAGAATCTCAGGCACAGTGTTCCCCAGCACCCAAAATCGGGTATAATTCTTTTCAATCTCCTGGATATCCTTAGCCAATATTTGAAGACCGTATTCCTTAGCAGCTGCATGAGGAGCGATTGCTGCATAAGTCTGATCTGGATTATCAGCGACAAAACGAGCCGCAAAGGCTGTACTTGCTGTTGTCTCAATCTTGGCATGTGGAAAATGCTGTTTAATATACTTTTTCCCTTGGGCAATGGCCTGTGGGTGTGAGAAGATTTTCTCAATTTTCTCATGATGTTTAGTCGCCATCAACTGCTGCTTGATGGGCTGAACAATCTCTGCCACAGCACGAATATCGGCCTGATGGAAGAGATAGTCTAAACTCTCATGAACAGAGCCCTCAATGGAATTTTCCACCGGAATGACCGCGTAATCCACACGTCCCTCTTCATAAGACTTGATAACCTCAGTAATGGTGCCTAATGAAACCAATTCTGCCTCAGGAAAAGCCTTTAAGGCTGCATTATGTGTAAACGACCCACTTGGGCCCAAATAACCTACATACATTTGATAAACCTTGCTACTTCTTCTGGCGTTCGGTTATCAACTGTGACAACCAAATCTGCTAAATCTTGATAGAGTGCCATTCGACCGTCGTAAATAACCTTAAAATCCTCTTTTGAATGATTGAGAAAGACTGGGCGTTGATTTTTGGTATCCTTTTGAATGCGATCATAGACCACATCGAAAGAAGCATGGAGCCAAACGTTATGCTTACGATTCTTGGCCAAGAGCTGACGATTACGCTCTGTTACAACGACACCACCTCCAGTAGAGATGATGACATCATCTCCCTCTTGAAGAAGTTCTTCCAAAGTCTCAGACTCAATCTGACGAAAGGCTGCCTCACCTTCTTTTGCAAAAAAATCAGCAATGGACATGCCGATTTTCTCCTCGATGACCTGATCCATATCCACGAAACGACCATCCAGGTATGGGGCGACGGAACTCTTACCAACTCCCATAAAGCCCAATAAAACTTTAGCCATTGAGCAATCCTTCCAAGTCACTAAAGAAGCTTGGGTAACTTGTATTGATAGCTTCTGCACGTTGCAAGTCAACCTCACCATCTTGAACCAAGAGGGCAGCAATAGCTGTCATCATACCAATGCGGTGGTCACCAAAGGTATTGACCTCTGCCCCATGAAGAGCGGTCTTACCAGTGATAATCATACCATCCTCAGTTGGTACAATATCAGCACCCATAGCATTCAAGGCATCTGCCACCACCTGAATACGGTCTGTTTCTTTTACCTTGAGTTCCTCAGCATCACGAATCACAGTCTTACCTTGGGCTTGTGTCGCCAAGAGTGTGATAATCGGAAGTTCATCAATCAAACGTGGAATGATATCGCCACCAATTTCAGTTCCTTTAAGTTCTGAAGTTTCAACCGTAATAGTCGCAGATTTAGCAACTTGGTCAATATCTGAAAGGGTAATCTTACCGCCCATATCTTTGATCACATCAATAATACCAGTACGCGTCTCATTGATGCCGACATTTTCCAAGACAATCTTAGAGTTAGGCACCACGAGTCCCGCTACCAACCAAAAGGCCGCTGAAGAAATATCCCCTGGAACCACGACTTCTTGAGCAGTAAAGCTTTGGCCACCAGAAATACGAATTTCCTTGCCATCTACTTGAAGCTGACCACCAAACTGCTGAATCATATCTTCCGTATGATTACGTGTTTTTTCCTTTTCAATGATGACAGATTCGCCATCAGCTTGAAGCGCTGCAAAAATAAGAGCAGATTTTACCTGAGCAGAGGCCACAGGCAATTGGTAATGAATAGGTTTAAGGGACTTGCTACCGTGCATTTTCAATGGTGGCAAATCACGGTCTGTTTGACCAGAAACCTCTACACCCATCTGACGCAAGGGAATGGTCACACGGTCCATAGGACGTTTTGAAAGGGAATCATCTCCAAACATCTCTACATCGAAATCTTGACCTGCAAGCACACCTGAAATCAAGCGAATAGATGTCCCAGAGTTACCCATGTCCAACTTGTTTTGAGGAGCCTTGAGACCATCAAAACCAACACCGTGAATGCGTACCACATCACCATCATCCTCGATAGTCACACCCAAATCACGGAAGACCTGCATAGTTGAGAGGACATCCTCACCTCGTAAAATATCACGAACAGTTGTCACACCTTTGGCAAGACTTCCGAACATGATAGAACGGTGACTGATTGACTTGTCACCAGGGATGCGCAAGCTGCCATGAAGACCTTGAGCCTTGGTTTCTAGTTTCATAGGTTACTCCTAAAAATTTTATAGTTATTCCCATTATACCATATTTGAAAGCCTAACCATAGACTGAATTGTCAAAATATTCACTCGCTTGTATTGCCATACTTTTCTTTCAAGAAGGCAACCGCCTCTTGAACACGGTTCCGAATCAAGTTAGCAGACTCCTGCAAAAGATTTTTTTCCTCAGCCGACAAAGACAAGCGAACGGGAGCAGCCACCCCATGACGCCCTAGGATGACTGGATAGCCAAGATAGGTTTGATAGGCTTCTTGATAGCTTGATACTGCCACTTCTTCTTGAGCATCCGAAAGGATAATAGACACCAAACGAAGAGCCGCACTGGCAATGCCGTAAGACGTATAGCCCTTACCATAAAAGACTTTGTGGCCACCCTTCATGGATGCCATAAACAAATTTTGTCGCTCTTCTTCACTGGTCAATTCTGTAATGTCTTGCCCTTTAACCTTGACTTGACTCCAAGCTGTAAATTGGGAATTCCCATGTTCGCCAAGATTGTAGCCAGATACTGATTTAGGATTTACTGACAAATCATCTCCTACCGCTGCCTTCATTCTCGCCGTATCGAGTAGAGTCCCTGTCCCAATCACACGTTCTCTTGGCCAGCCTGTGAATTCCTGATAGAGGGCTGATACAGCATCTACAGGATTCGAGATAACCAAGAGTATGCCTTTAAAATTCAATTTTTTAAGTGCCTGAGAAACCTGATAAACGGCTTCTCGAGTAAATGGAAATTCAGCAAAGCGATCCTCACCAGCATTATGCTGTAACTGAATGTTTCCAAGAGATGAAATAATCACATCAGCATCTTCAAGTGCCGCATAATCATTGACAACAATGCTTGCATAGCTAGGCAGATTTGCCATGGCATCCTTAAAATCCTGGGCATCTGCCTCGGCCTTCTTCTCATTGATATCTATAAAGACATAGCTATCAGCCAAGCCTTGAGCAATTGCTCCATGAGCTACTGCAGCTCCAACATTTCCCATACCAATAATTCCAATCTTACGACTCATCATTTTCCTCCTTAATATTTCTAGCTTCTTCCTTAGACAATCTCTTTTGAATGCAGAAAAGGGCCTGTCAATTGACACACCCTCTTTGATTAACTATTCAATTCTTGCAAAGGTTTGAAGATGATACGTTCAATATCGTTCAAATAAACAGACAAACCTTGTTGTGCAGTCAAGTATTCTTTCAAAAGGGCATTAGCTTCTACCTTTTGACCCAATTCTTGAACAGCAGCTTGTTCTTCTGCTGTTGGCATTGTACCAGCTTGCATTTTAGCATAGAAATCCTCTTGGAAATCAGTAAACTCTTTGAAAAGAGCGCTAGCTTCAGCATCAGCTGCAATCGCTTCTTTTTTCTCTACCAAAGTTTTGTACTCAGGAAGGGCACGAATGCCACGTTCCAACTCATTTGCTAAATCATAAATATTTGTCATTTTATTCTCCTAGGCGATCACCACATGATAATCCGTATTGGCTTCAATAACAGTCTTAGCATGTGTGCGATCTTTTTCATTTTTAAAAGTAATTTGGAGGATACCGTGAATATCCTCACGATTTTCCTCATTAATACGAAGGTTAACCAAAGACGTTCCTCGCAGCAATTCCATAATGTTAAGGATAACGTCTTCTCGGTCAGGCACATCCACGAAAATATCGAAGGCACTTTCCACGCCACCTTTTTTGTGGATCTCCATCTCTTTACGTTTCTTACGACCGTTGTCAAAGAACTCCCAAATGGCATTCTCATCTTCAGCCTTAATCAAGTCAGCCACATGGTCCAAACGTTTTTTGAAATCTTCAATACGATCCAAAACAGCTGGCCCATTGGTCATGAGAATGGAAGCCCACATGCCAGGTTCACTTTCTGCAATACGGGTCATATCTCGGAAGCCCCCAGCCGCAAAGTGATTGGTCATCTCGTGAGCCTGCGCATAATCAGCTGCCTGCTCCATAAGTCCAGAAGCTAAAAGGTGTGGAAAATGACTGATTTGACTGGTTACACGATCATGTTCAGCCGCATCAATCTCCACATAACGTGATTTAAGCCCTGACAAGATGTCCTTAAGTTCAGGGATAGTTGTCTCTCTTGTTAGACTCGTCGGTGTGAAAATAGAATAGGCATTTTCGAAAAGTGTCACGTCAGCTGCAATAGCCCCTGATTTATGGGAACCAGCCATAGGGTGAGAACCCACAAACTGAACATTTTTACCAGTTAGGTAACGTTCAGCTGCCTCAACGATATCCAACTTAGTAGACCCTGCGTCTGTGATGATGACATCATCTTTGAGATCCAGGTCAGCCAACTCCTTCAAGTAGGCCACCGTTTGCTTAATTGGCACTGCAAGGACAATAACATCCGCGAGGGGAGCAAATTCTTTGAAATCACTTGTTGCACGGTCAACGATGCCACGCTCAAGTGCAATATTTCGAGAATAGTCAGAGCGATTATATCCAAGAATCTCATAATCAGGGTGGTCCCTTTGAATCCCTAAGGCCAAGGAGCCACCAATCAAGCCCAATCCTGCGATATAAATAGTTTTCTTACTCATTACTACTCCCATCTATTGTCTGATGCTGCTTAAAAGTTTTTCACATAGTCACGGTGACGTGCTACCGCTTCTTTCAATTCTTCCATGTTGTCAGAAGAGAATTTGTCCAAGATTTCATTGGCTACGACTGTAGCGACTACGGATTCCATAACGACACCCGCTGCAGGCAAGGCCGTTGGATCTGAACGCTCGACTGTTGCCTTGTATGGTTCATGTGTTTCGATATCTACTGACATCAATGGCTTGTATAGGGTTGGAATAGGTTTCATAACCCCACGGACCACAATCGGTTGCCCGTTGGTCATACCACCTTCAAAACCACCAAGGTTGTTAGTGCGACGTGTATAGCCGTCCTCTTCATTCCAGAGAATCTCGTCCATTACTTGAGAGCCCTTGAGGTAGCCATCCTTGAAACCAAGTCCAAATTCTACACCCTTGAAGGCATTGATGGATACAACAGCTTGAGCAATCTTAGCATCAAGTTTGGTATCCCATTGGACATAAGAACCAAGACCAACAGGGACGCCGCCAACAACAGTTTCAACGACACCACCGATTGTGTCTCCCTCTTTTTTGATTTGGTCAATGTAATCTTTAATTTCTTGTTCACGTTCTTGGTTAACAACTGAAATCTCTGATTGTTGAGCCAATTCCTTGATTTGAGCGACTGTCAAATTCTCAGGCACATCAATTTCCTTACCACCAAAGACAACAACATGGTTAGCAATTTCAATATCAAGCTCAGCCAAGATACGTTTAGCGACAGCACCTACTGCCACACGCATAGTTGTCTCACGCGCACTAGAACGTTCCAATGAATTACGCAAGTCATCGAAACGGTACTTCATTCCACCAACCAAGTCAGCATGTCCTGGACGTGGGTGAGTGATTTTACGTTTGGTTTTCAAACGGTCCTCAATATCTTCCACAGCCATGATATCCAACCATTTTTGATGGTCCTTATTGATAACATGAAGGGTGATTGGAGCCCCTGTTGTTTTCCCATGACGAACACCAGAAGTGATTTCAACCTTATCAGACTCAATTTTCATACGGCCACCACGACCATAGCCACCTTGACGACGTTTCAAATCGCCATTGATATCTTCAGCCGTCAAGGGAAGACCTGCTGGAACACCTTCGATAATTGCTGTTAAACGTGGGCCGTGAGACTCACCTGCTGTTAAATATCTCATTTATTTCTCCAAGTACTCTTTCATTTCAACTAAAGGAATTTGATTGATAGCTGCCTTACCAATCTCTGGAACGATAACCGTCTTAATGCTATTACCACGGGCTTTTTTGTCATGTGTGAGAGCTGTATAAAGCTCCTCAACACGCCATGGCTCATAGTCTACTGGCAAGCCAAATTTGACACACATCTCAGCAATTTGACGTGTGATCCCCTTAGGCATGAGGCCTTTTTCCTCAGCAACTCGTGAAATCTGAACCATTCCGATAGCCACCGCTTCACCGTGCATGACTTTACCGTAACCAGCTGTTTGTTCAACGGCATGCCCAATCGTATGACCAAAGTTTAGATACATACGGACGCCACCTTCAAACTCGTCTTCAACCACAATTTTACGCTTAACGTTACATGAACGATAAATGATAGTTTCTGAATTTTCTAGGATACTGTGAACTGAACCATCAATGCTTTCAAGCAAGTGCCAAAGCTCAGGATCATCAATCAAACCGTATTTGACAACCTCACCCATACCCTCAATCAATTCACGTTTACCAAGTGTCTCAAGGACATTAGGGTCAATCAAGACACCATCAGGCTGAGCGAAAGTTCCCACGATATTTTTAGCAAATGGTGTGTTCACACCTGTCTTACCACCAATAGATGAATCCACTTGGGCAGTTAGACTAGTTGGAACCTGAACGAAGTGAATGCCACGCATATAGGTCGAAGCGACAAAGCCTGCCAAATCACCAACAACGCCACCACCAAGAGCAAGAATGCCATCACTACGAGTCATGCCATTCTTAATCAAAAACTCATAAGCCTTATTAACAGTTTTAAGATTTTTACTTGCTTCACCTTCTAGGAAATCAAAAACGACTACCTCAAAACCTTCGTGCTCCAAGCTAAGCTTAACTTTTTCTGCATATAGAGCCCCCACATGATTGTCCGTGATAAGTGCAATCTTTTGTGGTTCCCAAAGTGACTTCACCCATTGACCGACGGTCTTAAGGGCTCCTTTTTCAATAATAATGTCATAAGGGTTATGTGTTAAATTTACCTCTAGTTTCATAGTCGTCCCCTCCTAGCTATTGTAAATATTTTCTAATTCCTGCCAAATGGCGTCTGTTGGCATGTCCTTGCCGGTCCACAATTTAAAGGCACCTGCTGCTTGATGAAGCAACATGCCAAGTCCATTTACAGCCTCGATTCCCTGTTTTCTAGCCAAGGCCAAGAAAGGTGTTTCAAAAGGCTGATAAATGATATCAGCAACCAAGAGTCCCTTAGGAAATTTTGTGTCTGTAGGAATGGGCAAGGATTCGCCATCCATCCCAACACTCGTCGCATTCACCAATAAATCAGCCTGGCCTAGTTCCTCTTGAAAATACTCAAAATCATTTAAAGCATGAAACTCCAATTGGCAAGTTGCCTGTTCAAGTAAGGACTTAAAACTTTCTTTTGCCTTATCCAATGACTGAGGGCGAACGTAGACACTGACTTTTTTTGCATCATCAAGAACTGCCTGCGTCACAATAGCTTTAGCGGCACCACCAGCACCCAAAATCATCAGATGAGCGTCTCTAGGGCTAAAGTTCTTTAGACTAGCAAAGAAACCAAAACCGTCCGTATTATGACCAATCAAATGACCATCACGATTAACAACTGTATTGACAGCACCAATCAGTTGAGCTGCAGGACTAATCTCATCCAAAAAAGGAATGACTGCTTCCTTATATGGCATCGACAAGTTGATACCGAACATGTTGTAACGTCTAATATTTTCAACTGTCTCGGCTAGGTCTGATTCTGGAATCTCCCAGGCCACATAAACACCATTAACTTGTGTCTTTTCGAAGGCCGAATTATGAATAAATGGCGAAATAGAGTGCTTGATGGGATTGGCGACAACAGCTGCTAGGCGTGTGTGTCCATCAATCTGCATCTAAAATCTCCCTAATTCTACGCATATCTGCTAGACTAATTTGTCCTGGAGCACTGGCATTATCAAGACTAGCAAAGGTCCATGATGAACCCATCAAGTCGCCAGCAAGACGTGACATACGACCAAGTTTACCCATTGACATAGTTGCAAACTCTTGTTCAGGATTATAGGCCTTGAAACCACGTGTGAAGTTCATAAGGTCAATAACATCCTGCTCATGCTTAGGCATAACCGCCACCTTTACCACTCTTGGTGTCAAGTTTGCCATCTCAGATAAAAGTGCCATAAGGTTTTCAGGTGTCTCCTCAAAGTTATGATAAGACAAAACCAAGTTTGAAAATTCGAGCATTTGGTCAAAGACAGCCTTACGTGTGAAATACTCAAAATCAATATAATCTGGCGAATAGATAGCAGCTACATCCTTAATTAGTGCGACGTATTCCGCATCCGTTAACTCAAGCTTGCCACCCTCACGCGTCGTACGGATGGTAAAGACAATCTCAAAGCCTGCGAATTTCTCGAAAATAGCTGGAGCAACCGTTAAGATACTATCCTTATCTAAAAAATCTGCACGCCATTCTATAATGTCTGCCCCCTCAAAACGAGACAGTTCAAGCTCTTGTGCCTCCTCTAAACTAGTTGGCATAATCGGAACTACAATTTTCATTTATTTACCTTTATTGTGTATACTTTCAAATAATTTGATGTTGGATCATTAGGATTGACGGTAAAATCCGCTGGTAATTGTTGCAGGTTAACGAAGTCCGCTGAAACATCTCCCAAGCCCTTACGCAGTTGTTTTTTAAACTGTTGCACGGTCATATTAGCAGCATTGGTACTTGCAATGATTGTCCCATGCTCTGATAAAATATCAAGACTCTGTGCAATTAACTTGTGGTAATCCTTATTTGCTGAGAAGGTGCGTTTCTTATTTCGAGCAAAGCTTGGCGGATCAATGACGATAAGGTCATAAGATAAGCCTTTTTTCTTTGCATATTTGAAATAATCAAAGACATCCATCACGACCAAGCGATGATTGCCCATACTGAAACCATTAGCTTCAAAATGAGCCGTCGATAATTCACGTGAACGCTTAGCCAAATCAACCGATGTCGTTTCAACCGCTCCCCCCATAGCCGCAGCAACTGAAAAAGCTGCCGTATAGGAGAACATATTCAGAACTGATTTACCCAAAGCTAGGCCATTAACTAAACCATCACGCACTTCATGCTGATCAAGGAAAATCCCCGTCATTAGCCCATCATTGAGGAAAACTTCATAAGTTACCCCATTTTCTAAAATGGTGAAGGTATCGGCCGCCTCTTGCCCAAAAAGATGGTCTGATTCGAAATCAAGACCCTTGAAGCGAATTTTCTCATAGCCTCCCAAAACCTCAGGAAAGACCGCTTGGAAAGCCTCTACAATAACATCCTTCAAGGAATAAACAAAGGCATTGTACCATGAAAAGAGGGCGTAATCGCCATATAGATCAATAGTGAGACCACCAAAATCGTCACCATCCTGGTTGAAAAGACGAAAAGCTGTCGTCAACTCATTATCATAATAGGATTGACGTTTGGCCTTAGCCCTTTCAAAAAGTCCTTGAAAATAAGTCACTGTCAATTTTTCTTTATTAGGGGACAGAAACCATCCTATCCCCTTATTTTGACTTGACAAATAGCCCGTTCCTAAAAAATCTTTGGACTGGCTATAAAGGTAAACCAACTGATTATTTTCAGTGATATTTGGAAAATCTTCCGCTAAAAGAAGCTGTTTTCCTTGTTTGATTTTTTTCTCCGCAAAGGGACTTACCGTCAATATACTCATGTTACTATTATACCAAAAAAATGCTATTATTTCTGTTTCGTAACTAGATTTTATCAATTATATGTCAAGGAATATCACACTCAATGGCAGTAAATTTTTGAGAGTCATTATCTTATTTGGTATAATGATTAAGATAATATAGAATCAAAGGAAGTATTACTTTGAAAAAAATTAATGAAGCCTTTTGGAAAGGAGTTTCATCAAGACTTGGATTTATCCTCTTGTTACTCTTCTTTTACTGGCTAAAAACCATATTCGCTTATTACGTCAACATTAATCTTGAGTTGGAAAGCAGATATCAGGTTATGCTTTCGCTGATTAACCCTATTCCACTAGGATTAATGCTTCTAGGTTTAGGACTATACTTTAAGAAACGACGTTTCTTTTATAGCATTACCATTGCTATCTATGTCATCCTTAACCTCTTACTTATCGCTAATGTGATTTACTTTGGAGAGTTTACAGACTTTATCACTGTAAATACCATCCTAGCAAGTTCTAGTTCGGCAGCAGGACTAGGAGACTCCGCCAAGAACCTTCTTGAGCCAAGCTATCTCTTCTACCTGATTGATGTACCTTTCTTCATCTATGCTGGTTTCAGGAAGAAGCTTAAGATGGACAGCAAGCCATTTAACAAACGAGCTAGTTTTGCCGTCACTGCACTGTCGACACTCCTTCTCTCAGTTAACCTCTTCTTAGCGGAAGTTAACCGTGGCGAGTTGTTGACACGTGGTTTCTCAAATAACTATATTGTTCGTGCTATGGGGATTCCCTTCTTCACAGCCTATTCTGGTAACTTAACTTATCAGGCCTCACAGGCTCGTTCATCTGCAACAGCTGAGGATATGAAAAAGGTTGAAGCTTACGTTAAGGAGCACTACGCGGCACCTGATCCTAAGTATTACGGAATTGCTAAAGGAAGAAACGTCATTGTTATTCACTTGGAAAGCTTTCAACAGTTCCTCATAGACTACAAGCTCCAAGTAGACGGTAAAGACTATGAGGTTACTCCATTCATCAATTCCATCTACCACTCAAACGATTCGCTAGCCTTTTCAAACTTTTTCCACCAAGTTAAATCAGGGAAAACTTCTGATGCTGAAACCTTGATGGAAACATCTCTCTTTGGACTAAGTACAGGATCATACATGGTAAACTATGGTGGTACCAATACAGCCTATGCGGCACCATCTATCCTAGCTCAAACAGGTGACTATACGTCAGCTGTTTTCCACGGAAACACTGGATCCTTCTGGAATCGTAATAATACCTATAAACAATGGGGGTATAATTACTTCTTTGACTCATCAGCCTTCACTGAAAAAACTGATGAAAACTCCTTCCAGTATGGTCTAAATGACAAGTACATGTTCCCAGATTCCATCAAATATCTGGAACAAATGCAACAACCTTTCTACGTTAAATACCTTACAGTATCTAACCACTACCCATACACTTCACTCTCAGGCGATGAAAAGGAACAAGGTTTCCCACTCGCTGAAACAAAAGACGAAACAGTCAACGGATATTTTGCAACAGCTAACTATCTTGACTCAGCAATCAAAGACTTCTTTGATTACCTTAAGGAAACTGGTCTTTACGACAACTCAATTATTGTCATGTACGGTGACCACTATGGTATCTCTGATACACGAAGTAGCAATCTTGCTGAACTTCTCGGTAAGAACCCTGAAACTTGGTCAAACTATGATAAGGCCATGCTTCAACGTGTTCCTTACATGATTCATATTCCAGGATATACTGGTGGTGGCATCTCTAACACCTTTGGCGGTGAGGTCGATGCCCTTCCAACTCTCCTTCACATTCTTGGTGTTGACACTAGCTCTTATATCCAGATGGGACAAGACCTCCTATCTCCTGATAACAAGCAAATTGTCGCATTTAGAACCTCAGGTCAATATGTTACTCCTCAATACACTAGCTATTCTGGTCGACTCTATAATACTCAAACAGGGGAAGAAATTACCAACCCTGATGAAACGACTAAAAAGGATAACGAAGCCATTCGTAAGGCAGTAGCCACTCAGCTTTCAATGAGTGACGCTGTTCAAACAGGTGACCTCCTTCGTTTCTATACACCAAATGGTTTGAAACCTGTTGATTCTAGCAAGATTTCCTACACGAAACAGATGGATCAACTGAAACAGATCAACAAAAAGCTGAAAGATAAATCAACTAGCCTCTACAAGCAGAAAGGCAATAAATCAACAGCTGATCTATTCAAGACGCCATCTTACAAGGAGCTACATCCTGTAGAATCCGAATCAAGCTCTAGCTCAAGTTCGGGTGAATCAGAGCCAAGCAGCTCTTCAACGGAACAACAATAACCCCTAAAGGCAGTCCAATATGGACTGCCTTTTTAGATTAAACAAGTCTCAATAGTGCTTAACTGGAAAATTGTAACTCTCATATCAGTCGCTTCAAACATATTTCTTGCTAGTTTGCTATAAGCGTGATTAAATAGGATTTGTAAGAAAACTTATAAAGGAGAACCGATATGAATCCAATGGAATTATTTAACCAAGTAAAAGAAATGATCGAAAAGAAAGATTTCGAAGCTGCTAAAAAGTTTGTCGATGAAAACAAAGATGATTTGGGCGAGTACTTCGACCAAGCTAAATCTCTTGTTTCAGGTAACGAAATGGTCAGTGGAGCTTTAGACAAGATTAAAGGCCTATTCTAAGACGAAATCCCCGCAATCAATAGGATTGCAGGGATTTTTTATATTTAGAAGTCCTATTTAGAGACGGTGCCCATCTTAGTCTAAAATTTTTTAGAACAAGCAAAAAAAAGAGATTCCCTAAGGAACCTCTTTTCATTCTATATGACTATAGAATTATTTTTTCAAGTTGTAGAATGATTTTAAACCACGGTATTCTGCAACTTCACCAAGTTGGTCTTCGATACGAAGCAATTGGTTGTATTTAGCGATACGGTCAGTACGTGACAATGAACCTGTCTTGATTTGACCAGCGTTAGTTGCAACTGCGATATCAGCGATTGTTGAATCTTCAGTTTCACCTGAACGGTGTGATACTACTGCTGTGTATCCAGCTTCTTTCGCCATTTCGATAGCGTCGAAAGTTTCAGTCAAAGTACCGATTTGGTTAACTTTGATAAGGATTGAGTTAGCAGCGTGTTCTGCAATACCTTTTTCAAGGTAAGCTGTGTTAGTTACGAAGAAGTCGTCACCAACCAATTGAACTTTACCACCAAGACGTTCAGTAAGAGCTTTCCAACCGTCCCAGTCGTTTTCGTCCATACCATCTTCGATAGTGATGATTGGGTATTTGTTAACCAATTCTTCAAGGTAGTCGATTTGTTCTGCAGCAGTACGAACAGCAGCGCCTTCACCTTCAAATTTAGTGTAGTCGTAAACTTTACGTTCTGCATCGTAGAATTCAGATGATGCACAGTCAAATCCGATAAATACGTCTTTACCTGGTACATATCCAGCAGCTTCGATAGCTTTGATGATAGTTTCAACACCATCTTCAGTTCCGTCGAAACGAGGTGCGAAACCACCTTCGTCACCTACGGCTGTTTCAAGTCCACGTTCTTTAAGGATTTTCTTAAGTGCGTGGAAGATTTCAGCACCCCAACGAAGAGCTTCTTTGAATGTTGGTGCACCAGCAGGTACGATCATGAATTCTTGGAAAGCGATTGGAGCGTCTGAGTGAGAACCACCGTTGATGATGTTCATCATTGGAGTTGGAAGAACTTTAGTGTTGAATCCGCCAAGGTAGCTGTAAAGTGGAACTTCAAGGTAGTCAGCAGCTGCGCGTGCTACAGCGATAGACACACCAAGAATAGCGTTGGCACCAAGTTTACCTTTGTTTGGAGTACCGTCAAGAGCGATCATTGCGCGGTCAATACCTTGTTGATCACGTACGTCGAATCCGATGATGTGTTCAGCAATAACGTTGTTTACGTTATCAACTGCTTTTTGAGTACCAAGACCACCGTAACGAGCTTTGTCACCATCACGAAGTTCTACTGCTTCGTGTTCACCAGTTGAAGCTCCTGAAGGAACCATACCGCGACCGAATGCACCAGATTCAGTGTAAACTTCTACTTCAAGTGTTGGGTTACCGCGTGAGTCAAGGACTTCGCGTGCGTAAACATCAGTAATAATTGACATTACAATACTCTCCTTATGAGTTAAAATTTTTTACACCTATATATTACCATAATATCAAGGCTTAAGCAAATTAAAACCAGAATTTTCTAGCGATTTTCTATTTTTTAATATTTTCAATTGTTTTTGAAAATCTCAGAAAACGACCCGAATGAAAAGGAATTCAAAATATTGTATAATACAAGTAGAAAACTTACAGGAGATTCCTATGACTTCACTTGAAAACAAAGTACTCCAATGCGCTAGTGGCGAAAAACGCCTTAATCCCGATGAACTTCGTCAGTATTTTGGAACCTATGCGGAACGTGTAGTCCTAGCTGTTCTATTGGAAAATGCTGAAAAGAAAACTGTAATTGACCATTTTCCGCAGATTTTAAAAGACTTGCAAGCCGTTTACCCGAATCTTAGTCTCAAGCTATCGCCAAAATTAGCTGACCAGATACAATTTACCTATATCAAAACGGCTCAAGCACTCAACATTTCAGCTACTATCGTAGACGAGGCCAAGGCCCATTCACCATACGGTCTTATTGTACATAGTAATCAAGCAGAAAACCTTGATAAAGTATTATTTTCTGAGCTCTATCCTGATATCCTTGCTCCTACAGAAACTGAACCTGTTACTGAAAAAAAGGGATTTTTCGCTAAACTATTTGGAAAATAAAAGCTGACGCAAGGTCAGCTTTTTCTTATATCACAATGTTTTACTGAGCTTGATGAGATTTCCAACATTGAGTCCTGTTCGATAGAGATTCTCTTTAGCAGCAGCTAAAACTTGGTCTAAGTCTGCTACTTTTCCAATAATGGGAAAGGCAGCTGAAATGCCTGCTACCGGAAAATCAGGCAAATCATCCTTCAAACTACCGCAGATAGCAATGACAGGAATAGCTGATGGTGTCCGCCTAGCCACCCCGACCGGTGCCTTACCAGATAAGGACTGGCTATCCATACGTCCTTCCCCTACTATAACCAAATCAGCATACTTCACACGTTGGTCAAAATCAACACAATCAAGTACAAAGTCAATCCCTGATTTAATTTCTGCATCTGCAAAGGCCACCAGGCCTGCAGCCATGCCTCCCCCCGCTCCGGAACCAGCCAGTTTTAAAACTTCAGGAGCAAAGTCAGTGTAGAATTGTGACATATCTTGGTCAACTTTTTTAAATTGTGAAGGAGACAAGCCTTTTTGTTCACCAAAAATATAGGTCGCTCCATGTTGACCACACAAGGGGTTGTCTACATCAGTAATCAGACGAATGGTGACACCAGACAAATCAAGCTTATTTTCAGAGGAAACCTTTTTAATGAGACCAAGATTAGCACCTATTGGCTCAAGCTCCTGTCCCTCAGAATCATAAAAACGATAACCCAATCCATATGCCATACCAATACCACCATCATTGGTAGCAGATCCACCTACGCCTATAATAAAATCTCGGACGCCAGATTGAACCAAATGAACAATTAGTTCACCTACTCCTTGTGTCGTTAGAGCTAGAGGATTTCGTTTCTCCTTAGAAATATGCTCCAAGCCACAAATCGCAGCCATTTCAAAAATGGCAGTCTGGCCATTGCTAGCAAAAAAAACACTTCCATCACTTGTATAGGCATGAGGAATCTTGATACTTTTCTTCTCAAGATTTAGATTTTCAGCAAGAGCATCTAAGGTGCCTTCGCCACCATCGCCTATTGGCATGAGGTCAAAATCAGCGTTGGGTAAAGCATTTTCAAAGCCTGATTTAAGAGCTAAGGCGACCTCTTTTGCAGATAAGCTCTCCTTAAATGAATCAGGTGCAATCAAAATTCGCATGATGTCCTCCTTCTATTTTTCTTTTAGGTAAGGGGATAAAGCCTGAACTAACTCTTCTGTCATATGTCGAGGACCTCGAACAGTTTTAATACCTAAACACTTTAGTCTATCACTATCAAAGTCAGTGTCAATAAAAGTGTATAAGGGTTTAATCCGCATCAACTCTCTAATACTCTCCTCTTCACGATAACCTTGATTAGGGATATTTGCCTCTAAAACCTGACAGAGGTAACGGATGGCCTTGGTAGGTGCCGTAATATAGATAGCCACAAAATCTCCCTTTTGCATACTAGCTTTCTGTGTCCAAAGAATCTCCTCATTTGCGGAAAACTCCTCCCCAATATCGTAGTATTTCAAATTTACCGGGATAATCCAATAATGAGGCTCCGAAGCCTTTCTAAGATGTTTTGGGGCCACCAGGGAGCGACTTTCACTAAGAAGCTCAAAAATGGTATGGTCCGACAATGTCTCATCTAAAACAAGACTAACCCAGGTCTTCTTGGACATATGGTAACTAGGAAAAACGCCATCCATTTTCAAGAGTTTATCCATTTGCTTCGGATTAACCTTGAGGTTAACCACATCATATGTTAATTCCGCCTTTTCTCCATCAAGCCCTAGTTTTTCTCCCTTAAGAGGAAAAAACAAGGCATACCATTTACCATCAACTCTAAAAGATAGATAGCTTGGTTCCTTCTCGAAAGGATGGTCTGCTTGGTCTGAAAATTCTTGAACTAAAAACTTAGCCAGGCGATTAGCTTGTGGAGATGAGAATAATTGATCTTCATAACAAGAATCAGCTACCTGTGACAGAAGTTCTCCATAAGCTTCTCTGACTTGACCAACGTAAGTTCCAGTAGCCTGAGGACTCCTGAAGATATCATAAGGCTCATCAAGATCACTATCGACAACCTGTCCCGTCAACTTACCTTCTAAATCAATAAACAATCGAGCTTCAAGTTCTTCAGCTATCAGTGTTTTTCTGAACTCGTAGCCTTGCTCGGTAGCTGTAAAACCAAAAGTCTCTAGGCTATCAGGTTTTAGGACTTTCTTTTTAAAATAAGCATCCTCAAAAGTCATTGGTTCTCCCTTTTTCTAAAAAAGAGAAGTTGAGACAAACTTATGTCTCAACTCCTTTTTTATTTTGTTGACTGACGTAAGGTAAGACCATGATTAAGAATAACATCTTTTTCTTCAAGCTCTTCCTTATTCATGATTTTAGTCAACATACGCATGCTAACCGCCCCTAAATCATAGAGAGGATAATTAATACTAGAAAGGTTTGGACGTGTATAACTTGTAATTGGTGAATCATTGCTTGTGATGATTTCGAAGTCTTCTGGAACAGATTTACCTGCAGCAAAGAGGCCATTCAAGAGACCCGCAGCCAATTCATCTTCCCCAACATAGGCAGCAGTGGCACCAGAGTTCAAGACACGTTGTGCTAAATCAAAGCCGTCTTTATAGCTATATTTAGCTTCAAAGACAAGTCCTTCATTGTAGCGCAAATTATTCTTTTCAAGTCCAGCCTTATAACCAGCTAGACGGAGCTTACCATTAATATCATCAATTAGTGGTCCTGATACAAAAGCAACCTTTTCATTACTTTTAGCAAGCTGCGTTACAGAATCCTCAACGGCAGCTTTATAGTCTATGTTAACACTCGGTAATTGGTGTTCGAGGTCCACTGTTCCTGCTAGGACAATCGGCGTACGAGTACGAGAAAATTCTGCACGAATTTTTTCCGTCAAGTGGTAACCCATGAAGATGATACCATCTACTTGTTTGGCAAATAGAGAGTTAATCACGGTAACTTCGTGATCGTCATTTTCATCACTAGATGCAAGAACAATATTGTACTTGTACATGGTTGCAATATCATCAATCCCCCTTGCTAAAGTAGCAAAATAACTATTAGCAATATTTGGAATAACAACTCCTACAGTAGTGGTTTTCTTACTCGCCAAGCCACGCGCAACCGCATTTGGACGGTAATCCAAACGATCAATGACCTCAAGCACTTTTTTTCGGGTGTTTTCTTTTACATTTTTATTTCCATTTACCACACGAGACACAGTCGCCATCGAAACACCTGCTTCACGCGCAACGTCGTATATAGTAATTGTTTCATCAGTATTCATAAAAACACTTCCTTTCTCATTTTACGCTCACTTATTCATGCTAATTGTATCAGATTCTGAAAACACTTTCAATTATTTTGACTGATTTTTTACAAAAAAATGAAAGGGATTCCTTCTTCATGGTTATGAGGAAGAAAGCCATTTCAGAAAAAGACCTGTCATTTCGTGTTTCCAAGACTATCCATCGCTTACAAACCTAGCCTAAAAAAGTCTCAATGAAAGTAAATGATTTAATGAAAAGCCAAAAAAAACAGCTTGCATTTTTACTATAAAAGTGACAGAATGAGTGTAAGAAATACAAAGGAGTTTTTTCTATGTCTAAACTTGATCGCATTCGTCATTTTTTGAATGAAAATAAAGCAGGGCTAGCTATTGTTTCAGATCCTGTAACTGTCAATTATCTTACTGGTTTTGATTGTGACCCACATGAACGCCAAATGTTCCTCTTCGTCTACGAAAATCGTGAACCTGCCCTCTTTGTTCCTGCTCTTGAGGTTGCACGTGCCTCTGCTGTACTCGACTTCCCAGTCTTTGGTTATGTGGATTCTGAAAATCCATGGCAAAAAATCAAGGCTGGCCTAGCAAGTACAGACAGCCCTATTATTTATGCAGAGTTTGACAATCTCAATGTGACTAAGTTCCAAGGATTGCAAACGGTCTTTGAAGGTCGCTTTGAAAACTTGACACCATTCATTCAAAAAATGCGCGTTATCAAGTCAGCTGATGAAATTCAAAAAATGATTGTTGCCGGTGATTATGCTGATAAAGCTGTTAATATCGGTTTCGACAATATCTCTCTTGATGTTACTGAAACAGACATCATTGCTCAAATCGAATTTGGCATGAAGAAAATCGGTATCAATCAAATGTCCTTTGAAACGATGGTTCTTACAGGTAATAATGCCGCAAACCCTCATGGTATTCCAGGAACTAACCGTATTGAAAATGACAGCCTCCTCCTCTTCGACTTGGGTGTTGTTAGTCAAGGCTATGTTTCAGATATGACACGTACCGTAGCTGTCGGTCAACCTGACCAATTCAAGAAAGATATTTACAATATCTGTTTGGAAGCTCAACTCACTGCCCTTGATTTTATCAAACCAGGTGTAACTGCCAGCGAAGTCGATGCTGCAGCACGTAATGTTATTGAAAAAGCTGGTTACGGCGAATACTTCAACCACCGTCTGGGACATGGGCTTGGTATGGATGTCCACGAGTTCCCTTCAATCATGGAAGGAAATGACTTGGTAATCGAAGAAGGAATGTGTTTCTCTGTTGAACCAGGTATTTACATTCCTGAAAAAGTTGGTGTTCGTATTGAGGACTGTGGTTATGTGACAAAAGATGGCTTTGAAGTCTTCACACACACACCAAAAGAATTGCTCTATTTTGATGTCTAATTAATAAACATGGGTCTTCAATTAAATTGAAGATCTTTTTGTTTGTAGCCAAATCGAAAACACCAAAAAAGCCGACTCATTGAGAGTCAGCTTTTGCTATTTTTCCTCATGCTCTTGTCTAAGATAGTCAAGTCCTTCTTCAATCCATCCTGGCATTGCTTCTGCCAAGGGTTTAAAGCCATAGTTCAAACGACTATCTGAGAAACGATGACGATGAGGGATTTTATTTTTTTCTTCCTCAAGGGTTCTCAAAGAAAGACTGGCCTTTTGTGTAAATTCATCAAAATCAACAACTTGAACCAAGACCTCCTGGTCTACCTTGAGGGTATTGTAGATGTTGTCGATATAACCTGTCTTAATCTCTGAGATGTGAATCAAGCCTGTGGTACCATTTTCCAATGAAACAAAGGCACCGTAAGGCTTGATGCCTGTGATAACACCCCTAAGCTTGTCTCCAATTTTCATCTTAGTCTGCTACCTCAACTGTTTCAATCACAACATCCTCAAGTGGCTTATCTTGAGCTCCAACCTCAACATTGGCAATCTCATCAAGCACCTTGTAAGAGTCTTCATCCACCAATTGACCAAAGACTGTGTGACGACGGTCTAGGTGAGGTGTTCCACCATTTTCAGCATAAGCTTCTGCGATTGGTGCTGGCCAACCACCACGTTCGAGTTCCTTTTTAGCATAAGGAATTTCAGGCGTTTGAACGATGAAGAACTGGCTACCATTAGTATCTGGTCCTGCATTGGCCATAGAAAGCGCACCACGGAGGTTATAGAGCTCTTCAGAAAATTCATCCTGGAAGCTACCACCGAAGCTTGACTCACCACCCATACCAGTACCAGTTGGGTCACCACCTTGAATCATAAAGTCCTTGATAATACGGTGGAAAATCACACCGTCATAGTAGCCACTCTTGGCCAAATTGACAAAGTTAGTAACTGTTAATGGTGCATGATCAGGGAAAAGCTTGATGACCAAATCACCATGGTTTGTTTTAATTGTTGCGACTGGACCTTCTACTGCATCCAAGTCAAGTTGTGGGAAATGAAGTTCTTTTTCTACCAATCCGAGTTCCTCCAAGGCATTGAAAATGCCATCTTCTTCTACTGTTCCTGTAACGTAATCTGCTTTTTCTTTCAATTCTGGTGCGGCATTACCCATGGCAATCTTAAGTCCAACATAGTCAAAAATCTCCATATCATTTGGACCATCACCAAACATCATAGCATTGACCGGTTTAAGGTTTTCATGCTCCAAGACATGCTCGACACCAGATGCTTTTGAGATACCATTTGCTACGACGTCAGATGAGTGTTCGTGCCAAGGTACCATACGAACATGTGTCGCAAGTTCTTCTGGTAACTCAAGCTCACCATCATTTTCCGCAAAAGTCCACATATGGTAAACATCGTTCGACAAATGGAAGTCTGGCTCCACATCACAAAGACCATAGACTGGTTTCATAGCATCATCAATCAAATCTGAACGCTCTGAGACAACTGGCTTATCCTTACCGGCAAAGCCCCAAGCAATCCCAATCTCCTTGCACCAAGCAACAAAGGCTTCTGTAACTTCACGAGCTAGGGGCTGGTTATAAATTTCTTCCCCTTTTCGATTAATCACATAAGTTCCATTGATGGTTACAAAATAATCGGGCTCTAGGTCTCGAATGTCCTCAACGACACCATAGTAGCCACGTCCTGTGGCAATCCCCGTCAAAATTCCTTTTTCTTTAAGCCCTTTGAAAACAGCCTTAATAGACTCAGGAATGTAGCCTGTCTTTTTGACACGAAGGGTGTCGTCAATGTCGAAGAAAACAATCTTTGTCTTCTTGGCCTTGTATTTTGTTTTAGCATCTACTGGCATCGCTAATCTCCTTTACAGTATCACGACCAGAGTTAGGTATACCTGCTATCCTAACTAAAGACCGTATGGTACTCCCATTATATCATGTCTTAAAGCCAAAAACAAAAAATCATCTAGGACTATAGCAGTCTTAGATGATAGGCGTTTTAACGGTTAACACTCTTGATAATACGTTTGATATCACGTTCTTGTTCACGACGTTTGATAGATTCACGTTTATCATAATCATGTTTCCCTTTGACAATACCAAGCAATACCTTGGCAAAACCGTTTTTTAGGTATACCTTCAAAGGAACCAAGGTCATTCCTGTTCCCTTAAGGTCATTTTGAAGTTTGGTGATTTGCTTCTTCTTGAGCAATAATTTTCTCGTACGGTCTGGATCCTGATTCCAAATATTACCTTGCTCAAACGGAGCAATATGAACATTGATTAACCAAGCCTCACCGTTCTTGATTTGGGCATAGCCATCTTTTAGTTGGATGCGTGCCGCACGAACGGATTTAATCTCCGTCCCTGTTAGCACGATACCTGCTTCAATAGTATCAACGATACTATAGTCATGTCTAGCCTTTTTATTCTGAGCAACAACATTGCCTTCACCCTTTGGCATAGCAGTCCCTCCATTCTCATCCTATTTTCGTTTTTTAGCAACGTCCTTGTAGAAAGGTTTGTTCCCTTTCTTCTTACGACGGCCACTCTCACGTCCCTTGTTATCATTATGAGGACGGTTTTGATTCTTACGCTTGTCGGGTTTCTTAGATGACTTACGTTTTTCGTCATAAGAGCCTTTACGACCATTAGCATCTTGATGGTTACGGTTATCCCCACGTTTACCACGACGTTCGAAGTCTCCATTTTGACGGTCACGACGTGGACCTCTATTGCGGAAGGCTTTCGCCTTCTCTTCACGTTCCTGACGAGCCTTGTGGTCTACTTTCTCAGTAACATCATACTCGCTTGGAAGGTATTGGAAGTCAATGTCTCCGGTTTCCTTATCCGCACGTGTTAACTTGACACGGATAGGCTGACCAACTCGGAAAGTCTTACCAGTTTTCTCACCCTGAAGTGTCATGGTACGTTCATTGTAATTGTAAAATTCTGGAAGGGTCGTGATGTGAACCAAACCTTCGATAGTGTTTGGCAATTCCACAAACATACCAAATTTAACCACACTTCCGACAATACCATCGAATTCTTGGCCAACAAACTCTTCCATGTATTCCGCTTTTTTCATAGCTTCAACGACACGTTCGGCATCAATGGCACGACGTTCAAGAGTTGAAGATGATGTCGCTAACTCAGGAATAACCTCTTCAAAATGTTCACGTGTTCCTTGAGACATATTGTTAGTGTACTCACGAATCATTCGGTGAACCAAGAGGTCTGGGTAACGACGGATTGGACTAGTAAAGTGGGTATAGTACTGAGCCGCAAGTCCGTAGTGTCCATGATTGTGTTCTGAGTAGCGGGCTTGTTGCATTGAACGAAGCAGCATCATGTTCATGACCTCTGCTCCAGGTTTCCCCTGAACTTTGGCCATAAACTCTTGCAAGTCTAGCTGATCCATCTTATTGGCAGTCCCTTTGATTTGAACACCAAAGATAGAGGCATAATCCATGAAGCGTTGCAATTTCTCGGCCTTTGGTTCTTCGTGGATACGGTAGATAAATGGCAACTTAGCCTTAGCAAAGTGCTCTGCCACACATTCATTGGCAGCCAACATGAAGGATTCAATCATTCGCTCGGCTGTTCCACGTTCACGCACCACGATATCCACTGGCATCCCCTTCTCATTGACCAAGATACGAGCTTCAGATGTATCAAAGTTAAGGGCACCACGACGCTCACGCATGTCTTCTAAAATCTTATGCAATTCTGCCATAGCTGATACAGAATCCATGATTGGCTTAAACTGCTCAATCTTTTCTGGATTTCCAGCCAACATCTCATTGACATCACTGTAGGTCATACGGAAGGTTGTATTAATCACAGATTGACAAATCTTATGATTAACCACCTTACCTTTTGGAGTAATCTCCATGATGGCTGACTGCGTTAAGCGGTCAACATTGGGATTTAGTGAACAAATACCATTTGAAAGACGCTCAGGCAACATTGGCACCACGCGGTCTGTCACATAAACAGAGGTCCCACGTGCTACAGCCTCACGGTTAAGAGCAGACCCTTCAGTGACATAGTAGGACACATCGGCAATATGAACACCAAGTTCAAAGTTACCATTTGGCAAATGTTTGATATGGACCGCATCGTCCAAGTCCTTAGCATCGGCTCCGTCAATAGTAAAGGTTACTTCTTGACGAAGGTCAACACGACCAACGAGGTCTTCTTGACTCGGTGCATCTGGGACAGCTTCTGCTTCCGCCATGACATCCTCTGGGAACTCTGAAACAATATCCATTGATTCCAAGACTTCCAAGACATCAATACCAGCATCCCCCTGATGACCAATAATGTCACGAACACTTCCTACGAAATAATCATAGTGACGGTTAGGGTATTTTTCAATATCAACCTTGATAATTTCAGTACCATCTAGGGCAACTGGTTCTTTCTTGATATAAATTGGCTGCTGAATTTTTTGGTTTTTAGACTTAATGTAACCCGCATAGGGTTCTTTCTCGTCGCTAAGGATAAATTTCCCTACAACAGTCTTAAGTGAACGTTCTACAATTTCAACAACTCGTGCTTCTGCTGCTGTCCCACGCAAACGATCTGCTGGTTTCTTGATGACAACGGCAACAGTATCACCGTCAATGGCATGGCCAACATCATTACGACCAATGAACATATCATCTTCACTGTCATCGACATGCAAGAAACCAAAACCGTTCTTATTGGCACGGAAGACACCTTCAACAGTCACCTGATTAGGGTTTTCTTTCTTAGGACGCAAGGATACAGATCCATCTCGGTTAAAACGCAACTGTCCCTTACTTTCCATGGCTGATATGGCCTTGATGAGCTGAGGGAACTTTTCTCCCCCAGCATGATTAAGAGCCTGGGCAATGTCGTTTACACTAGATTTCCCATGCTCCTTCAAATAATTTATAATAGATTCTTTCATGATTTCCTTTTCTTTTATTTATTGACTATAACGCAAAAAATGAGCCAACCTCAGTCAGCTCATTACTTACTTGAGAGAATGGAAAGGACGATTGCATCTACAATCCATAGAAAAACCATGATTCCTGTAAAGCGTTGCATAAAGGCTTCAAAACCACGTGGTTTACTACGTTCAAATAGTGCTTCTGACCCACCACCATCAAAGACATTGCTACTTGGATTTTTTTGTGGCTGCATGAATACCGCAATCACAATAATAGCTGACATCACCAAGAGCAGCGTTAATAATAAGTCGTACATAGTTATTCCTCCGAAAAAGTCCTTTTTATTCTACCATAGAACCCTTTAAGATTCAACATGTAAGGTTACTTTTCTATCCTTAGGGCAGAATTTGGGTACCTGAATTTTATCAGGATGATTCTGTTTATTTTTACTTGTGAGATAGTTGATGCTCCCACATTCACTACACTTTAAATTGATTTTAACTCTCACCTATATTCTTGACTCCTAGCAATTTTCTAAAGATGATTAAGGACCAGACAAAATTTCCAAAGACAATCATCGCAGTCACAAAGAAGACCCAGCGATAACCAAGCCCTGTCGCAACTGCTGACCCAACAAAAGGACCTAAAACCTGTCCAATATATGAAAAGCTTTGATTAAAGCTAAATATTCTTGAGATTCCTTCTTTGGGTGTCATCTTGGTCAATAAAGAATTGACACTAGGCATAAGGGCACCCACACCAAAGCCATAGGCAAAACGTAAGATACCCAGTTGCAAGGCTGAACCGGCAAAACCACAGAGGAAATACAAGAGAAAGCTATAAAACAGCCCCATTAAAAGCAGGCGATGATTTCCAATACGGTCTCCCAGTTTTCCCAGAAAAGGGGTACTTAAGAGACTAGAGAAGCCCATAGCAGAAACAATTAACCCTGAGTAAAAAAGGATATTTTCCCTCTGACCTAAATAACGAATGTAAAGGGCCAACATAGGCGCAATCGATTGGGCAGAAATCTGGATAATCATACTGGTCACAAAAAGTCCAATCAACATAGATTTGCTAGGAATTTTTGCAAAAACTTGAGAAAGGGTCATCATCTCTCCCTTTTCGACAGGCTGGAAATCCTCTCGCAAACCAAAAATAGTTAAGAGGCAGCAGATAAATAGAATGAGTCCAACCAATAAAAAGGTGCCCCTCATACCAAACGCCTCAGACAAGGTACCACCTAACAAAGGACCAATCAGAACACCTGCCGTTAGACCCGTAGACAAGGTCCCCAGGGCATAGCCAGAACGGTTCTGAGGAGCCTGACTAGCAATTAATGCTGTGGCATTTGGGACATAGCCCGCAAATAAACCATTCAGCGTTCTCAAGAAAAGTAGCCAGAAAACATTTGGGACTAAGGCAAGACCTCCCATTGTAAAAGTCATCACCATGCTGGCCCTGATCATCATGGGCTTTCGACCATAACGGTCAGCCAGGCGTCCCCAAACAGGAGAAACCAAGGCAGAAGCTAAGGCAGAGATGGCAACAGACAAGCCAGCATACCATTCGACCATATCTCCTTTAACACCCAGTTCCTCAATGTAGAGGGCCATAAAAGGCATAACAATGGAGAAACTAGCTCCAGTAAAAAAGGTTCCTATCCATGCAATTTTAAGGTTACGTTGCCAATCAGTACTTTTAAGTTCTTTTTGGCGCAAATAATCATCTTCTTTCTAAAATTCACTATCCATTATATCACAATGGCTAGCTATGAGGAGCTCGTTAAATCATTTATTGCACTCTTAACCTTTTTCTTCAAATCATCGAGACTACCGTTATTATCAAGAACCAAGCTGGCATAAGGCATTTTCTCAGCTAAAGACATCTGGCTATCAATACGCAGCTTAGCTTCCTCAACACTTAAGTGATTACGTTTCATCAAGCGTTGGCACTGGATCTCCGGTGACACTGCCACCAACCAAATCTGATCAAACCAGTCCTGATACCCATTCTCAATAAGCAAGGGAATATCCATGAAAAAAACATCTTCTTCCTTGGCCAAACGATCCCTCTGAGCTGCTAGTTCCTCTCGAATAATTGTCCCTTGAATCTCAGCAGACCGCTGTCTCATCTCCTCATTGGAAAATATCAGTTGCCCTAGTTTAGGACGATTCAATTCTCCATTAGGAAGGAGAATTCCCTCTCCCAACCAATCAAGCAAGGCACGGTACAGACGGCCCCCTTGGGCCTGCATGTCGTGTACAAGCTGATCAGCGTCAATGACCTTGTAACCTGCCTCTTTAATCATTTCAACAACAGTAGATTTTCCTGAAGCAATACCACCTGTTAACCCAATAATCATCGTTTCTGACAATGAGGACACAAATGTGTTCCTCTCCCTCCTAACTTGATTTTCTCAATTGTGCTTGCGCAGCGTGGACAAGGCTGTCCCGTCTTTCCGTAAACCTGTAAATAGTTCTGCATGGTCCCATCCTCACCAAGAGCATTACGATAAGTCCTTATGGTTGAGCCACCTTTTTCAATTCCTAGCTGTAAAATAGCAATCGTTTGATCATGGACCCGCTTCATAGCTGCCTTGCTGAGTTTCTTTGCTGGCGTCTCAGGATGAACCTTAGCTGCCCAAAGCACCTCATCAACATAGATATTGCCTAGACCAGCCACCAATTTCTGCTCCAAAAGGAGACTTTTAATAGGCTTTGCAGAGGTCATCAAGGCTCTCTCAAACGGGGCGTATTTAAAAGCCTTCTTAGTAGGCTCAGGACCAAGCTTTTTCTTTGTAAAATAAGCCTCCTCTTGATTTTTAGCCAATAAATCAAAGGTCCCAAACTTACGGACATCCTGATAAACAAGAGTCGAGCCATCATCTAAGGTAAAGAAAAGATGGAAATGCTTATTAGCAGGAACCTGATCTGTAAACAAGAGGTATTTTCCTTCCATGCGCAAGTGGGAAACCATAATCAATTGTCCAAAGTCAAAAATCAAGTACTTACCTCTACGTCGCATGGCTTGAATAGTTTGGCCAGGTAAGTCATTTAAAAAACTATCATAGGAGGTCTTAATCATTTTCGGGACCTTAACTTCAACAGACAAAATGGTCCGGCCTACTACCAATCTTTCTAACCCTCGTCTAACAGTTTCTACCTCAGGTAACTCAGGCATCTGCTCCTCCTTCTAACAAGAAAGCCGAGCAAGTGCCCAGCTTTTTAATATTCTTTTTCTTTGTATCCGAAATCGGCAAGATCTAATTTCTTATCACGCCAATTTTTCTTAACCTTAACCCAGGTTTCAAGGAAGACCTTGTCCCCAAGCATGACTTCAATATCTTTACGAGCAAGGGTACCAATTTTCTTGAGCATGGAACCTTGCTTACCAATGACAATACCTTTTTGGCTGTCACGCTCAACCATGATTGTCGCACGAATATGAATCTTATCCGTGTCTTCATCACGCTTCATCTCATCAATGACAACCGCAACAGAGTGTGGAATTTCTTCACGTGTCAACTGAAGGACTTTTTCACGAATCATCTCCGATACCAAGAAACGCTCTGGGTGGTCGGTGATTTGGTCCGCTGGGAAATATTGGAACCCTTCCTCAAGGTTATCACTCAAGACATCCACAAGATGAGAAACGTTGTTTCCTTGGAGGGCAGATATCGGAATAATCTCCTTGAAATCCATTTGTGTACGGAAATCCTCAATCTGCTCTAAGAGCTGATCTGGATGAACCTTGTCAATCTTATTGATTACCAAGATAACTGGAACCTTAGCTTGTTTAAGACGTTCGATAATCATATTATCACCCTTACCACGGGGTTCATCCGCTGGTACCATAAAGAGGACGGTATCCACTTCACGAAGGGTTGAATAAGCAGATTCCACCATGAAATCTCCAAGAGCCGTCTTAGGCTTGTGAATCCCTGGTGTATCGATAAAGACAATCTGTTCCTTATCAGTTGTGTAAATCCCCATAATTTTATTACGGGTTGTTTGAGCCTTATCACTCATGATAGCAATTTTTTGCCCCATAACATGGTTCAAAAACGTTGATTTTCCTACATTAGGACGGCCAATAATAGCCACAAATCCTGATTTAAATGTCATATAACTTCTTTCCTATTTTCTTTTAATTAAAAATTAAGTGCCAAATTTTAGGTATAAAAACAATCATACCCGTAATGAGTGCATAACAAGAAACCACTAAAACAGCTCCTGCAGCCATATCCTTGGCATTTTTAGCTAGCATCGAAAAGTGATAATTACTGGCCAAATCGACAACATTTTCAATGGCAGAATTAACAATCTCTAGGGCAATTACGAGAAAAACTGCCATCAAAAGAAAGAGCCATTCTGTCGCAGACACCCGAAAAATCAAGCCAGCCAATACCACCAAGATAGCTGAAACCAAGTGCTTGCGCATGTTACGTTCTTCTTTAAAAGCTGTGATAATCCCTGTTAGAGCAAACTCAAAACTAGCTGTAAATTCTCTGTTTTTCCACTTTTTTTGTGGGTTATTGTCGCGTAAGTCCATAAGCAGTCAAAATTTCTTCCTGTAATCCAAACATTTCCGCTTCTTCTTCTGGGGTGTAATGGTCGTAGCCATTGATGTGAAGAAAACCGTGAACAGCCAAGAAGCCCATCTCACGCTCGAAACTATGGCCATAATCCTCAGCTTGCTCGTGAGCCTTATCAACAGAAATAAAGAGTTCACCGATATAACTATCAAACTCTCCCATCATTTCAGCTAATTCAGGATTTTCAGCCAACTCTTCCTCATCAAAGCTAATGTCTAATTCAGGCTTATACTCCAAACTAATAACATCCGTTGGACGGTCCGTATCACGATATTCCAGGTTTAGCTCGTGGCTACGTTCGTTGGTTACAAATGTAACCGCCATTTCCTTGTCTTCCTTGCCAAGTCTTTGTGCTGCAAAATCTAGCAACTCCAAGGTTTGTTCTTTTAATTTCTCAGAGACTTGTCCAGTCTCATCAATCATTTCAATATACATAAGATACTTTAGGAACGGCTATGATCACTTCAAGCATAGAACCGCTCGCTTCCTTTCACTAACTCATTAGCTTTTTTATACAAATACTCAAATACATAGAATACTAGTCCAGAGTATTTTTGGTCTAATATTAATCACCTCATTATACCATAAGGACACAGAAAAAGCAGACTTAAGGCTAATTGTCTGCTTTTTGTAGGACGTCTCTGGGAAGCGTTACTTATCTAAATTATCCCTAAGACGTTGAATATGAATGGTTAAAAAGACTTGTTCGTCTAAACTCAGCTCAAAGACATAACTTGTCTTGATATATGCAGCAATCTTTTGGGTACAGATAAAGGACTCTGGATAATTTATCTTAACTTGTTCATATAGAAAAGCATCATTCTTGCCACCACTAACTCCACTCACAATACGTTGTGCTAGGTATTGGAGATGGGTCATAAAACGGTTATACGAGAAACTATCCTCCTCCAAATCATAACCAAAATGAAGACGGACAATGTCACTAATCCCAACCACAATTTGAGTCATCTGCCGGTCTTTTTCATGGAGACCTGCATCTTTTTGTGCATTAACAAAATGTAAAGCGACAGAGGCAGCCTCATCATCTTCCAACTGGACTTCTAAATCCTTGGCAATCAAACGAAGGGCTTGTTTCCCAATTTCATACTCCCGAGGATAAAATTTTCGAACCTCCCAAGCCAGAGGATTCTGCAAAGAAATACCCTCTCTACTTCTTTCAATAGCGTAATGTAGGTGGTCTGCAAGGGCAATGAAAAATGAGGGATCAAACTTGGTTTGCAGAACAGCCTCAGCAAAAGTAAGGATATTCAAAAAGACCTGCATTTCACCGTCAGGCAAATCGACATAAACACGAGACCATTCCTCTACTGCCTCTGTATTTTCCAAAACAAAAGTCTTTTCAATCTTTTCCTTATCAACAAGGTCTCCAACCCTCTTTTGAAAGCCGAGTCCCTTACCCATGACAATATATTCCACATTATTATCCAAAGCTTGGACAACATTGTTGTTTAAAACCTTTTCAATCTTCATCATGATTCCTCGTTATAAAAGCGCTTACTTTATTTTACCAAATTTTTAATGAGAAACCTATTTACTACAAACAAAAAGTGCTGGCCTGACCAACACCTCTTACTTATAATTCTGTTCGATTTTCGATAGCTCTTAGCAAGGTCACTTCATCAGCATACTCAATGTCAGAACCGACGGCCAAACCACGCGCTAAACGAGTCACCTTGATTCCTGCAGGTTTAAGGACACGAGAAATATACATAGAGGTTGCCTCACCATCTGCTGTTGCATTAGTGGCGATGATAACCTCGTCAACCTCGCTGTCCATAAGACGGGTAATCAAACTTTTCAGGTTAATATCGTCTGGCCCAACACCATTCATAGGGGAAATAAGCCCTTGAAGCACATGGTAGAGACCACGGTATTCCTGAATCTTTTCCATAGCTGAAACATCTTTGGAGTCTTCAACAACCAAAATCTTAGTACGGTCTCTAGTTTCATCGGTACAAATGTTACATGGATCATCATCTGTCAAACGACCACAGACCGAACAATAAGTCAATTCACGTTTTGCTGCCAAGAGGTTTTTTGCGAAATCATTGACATCTTCATCAGACATGCTAATGGTATAAAAAGCTAGGCGTGTCGCTGTTTTAGCCCCAATTCCAGGGAGTTTTGAAAAGCTATCAATCAGCTTCGCAATTGGAGTAGGATAAAGCATGAAGGCCTCCTGTTCTTTATATTTTTTTATTCATCACTTATCTTTTGTCACTTTCATGGATAAGTCTTTACCCAAGAACAAATACTCAAACACTATATCACAGAAAAATCCCTCGTGCAAGGCACAAGAGATTTTAGATATTTAGTGAGTATTTTGATAAAGCTCCATGATAGATTTTACCGCATTTTGTTGGGCCTTGCTCTTAGAATCTAGAGCGTGTGGATACATAATACCTACAGCCAGCTTAGTGCCATCTTTGGCAGTCGCATAGGCAACCGCATTAAGGTTAACCGTTGTTACAGAATTACCGGAACCATCCGTCGCATATGTTTCGGCTGTCCCTGTTTTACCACTAATCGGAATGATAGAACTTGCCATAGCTTTACCAGTCGCAAGGCTAGAGCCAGAATTGACCACATCATTGAAACCTTGTTGGATAAGGCCTAATTGCTCAGAATCGAGAGGTAAGGTATTTAATACACGTGTATCTACCGTTGAAGCTAGAGTTCCTAGACTACCATTAGCTCCTGCATCGTAGATACCTCCAACAATATGGGGTGCTACACGTTTACCACCATTGGCAATTGAAGCAACATACTGAGCCAGCTGAATGGTTGTATAAGAGTCGTACTGACCAAAGGCCTCTGTCAAGACGTTGGCTACATTGTAATTCTTAGAAATGTAACCTTCTGATTCTCCAGGTAAATCAAGTCCTGTAGACACCCCCATACCAAAATCAGCATAGGTGTCACGAAGCGTCGTCATGGCCTTATCCATATTGTCAGTCGACAAGGCCATACCTGGAACATACTGTTGGCCAAGTAGTTTAATTGCAATCTGCACCATATAGGTATTTGATGAGTATTCTAGAGCCTGTGTCGCGGTAATAGCACGGCTACCTTGGTCTGTAAACCAAGATGTGATAGGGGCTGAACCGGCAATGTTGATGGGTTGGTCAGTCAAGACCTGATTTCCATAAATGGCACCTGAACGCCAACCAGCAGTTAAGGTTGCTCCCTTAACAACAGATCCTGGGATGAAGACATCAGTGATTGTTCCTAAGGCATTGGCCTTAAAATCTTGTGCTCCTTGTTCATGTTTTTGCCCTGCCATAGCAAGTACAGCACCAGTGTCAGCATTCATAACCACTGCATACATTCCTTCAGAATAGGTTGCTTTATTCTCTGAAATTTCTGAAGAAAGCTGTTGACCTAGGATATCTTCAACTCCTTTTTGGAAATCAAGGTCGATGGTCAACTGCAGATTGTTCCCCTTGCTGCCCTTTTGAGTGATTTTATCACTAGCAACTTCGCCTTCCTTGTCTACTGTAATCTCACGAACAGTATGTTTTCCTTGTAGTTTCTCTTCATATTCTTTTTCTAGATAGGACGTTCCTACACGGTCATTAAGGGCATACCCTTTTTTGAGGTACTCCTTGGCATCTTCTTGTGGCAAACCTGCTTCTGAACTTGAGACTTTCCCGATAAGAGGTGACAAGGCTGAATCAACCGTATGACGTTCCCAATCCTTAACAACCGTAATACCATTGAGTTCCTTCTGTTTAGCTGCTACAATCGCAATTTGTTCAGGCGTCAAGTCTCCTGTTTTCAATGTAACTGTTGAGAAATTAGAAACAGCATTCATCTGTGAGTAAATGTAGACAATCTTAAGCTCATCCTCAGAGTAATCCACTGCTTCATCAGGAACTGCATCAACAGCATTGTTGTAAATAGTAGCTTCAGCTAATTTATTACCAAATTTATCTGTTTTCTTGTCGTTTGGAAGATCATTAACAACACGCTTATAAGTGGCAGAGTCCGCTAGATAGAAATCTCGTTTTTGACGTGCTGTTACCTTCGTTTCCGTCAGAGTCACCATGGTCGCCAACTTTTCAGCGACCTTCTTCATCGTATCTGATGACACCAAATTGCTACGTGTGAAGGTGATAACATCCTTACTCTGGTTGGTCGTGAGGGCAACCCCTTTAGCATCAAAGATTTGCCCACGTTCGCTTGCAATCCTAACTGTATACTTAGAATTATCCTCTAATTTCTTCGTATAAAACGATTTGTTATAAACCTGCATATAGGTCAAACGTGCAAAAAGCAACAAAAAAAGGACAAAGACTACACTAAAAAGCAAGTAAACACGACGGGAGATGCTTACTGGCTTTCTAGGTTTATTCGCTCGTTTTTCTTTTCGTTTTTGGCGCCGTTTTTCCCATTTTTGACTGAGTTTTTTCGAAAATAATGTCACTTTTTTTCCTCTATATTCTCATAAAAATTCTCTTTTATTTTATCACAAATAAGCTTTAGCAAACTTAAAAAAATGTCGAAATCTAAAAAAACTTGCCTCACTATAAGACATGTTTTTTAGATTATAATGACAACTTTTTCATCCAGCTAGGAATGGCTTTACTGATATGAGTCGGTAAAACCACATAGGCATTTTTAGCCAAATCATCTGCGATAGCTGAGTGAAGCCAGACAGCAACTGTAACTGCTTTATAGGAGTCAACCGAAGCGAATTGGACCAGAAAACCAGTAATCATACCAGCCAAAGTATCTCCCATGCCTCCTGTGGCTTGATAGGGGCCACCAACTTCTAAATGAGCTACTGTTTCACCTTGATAGACAGCGGTCTTGTGACTCTTGGCAACTAGGATTGTCCCAGCTTGGAACTCTCCCAAGGCTTTCTGGGTGTTAGAGACTGTCTGCTCTGGAATCCTTAAACCAGACAAACGTTCCCATTCTTTTTGATGCGGGGTGAGAGTAAGGTGACAATCTGGTAAGTCCTTCTTAGTCTTCTTAGCCAAAAGATTAAGAGCTGAGCCATCAACAACCAAGTTCTGATCTGCCTTAATATTTGCTAGAACCAAATCCATAGCTTGTCTAGCTACACCATCCTCACCTAGGCCAGAACCGATTAATACCACATCAGCTGCCCTAAGATTATCAAGAAATCTTTCAGTCTCTCTAAGGTCAAAAGCCATGGCTTCAGGGAGATGGGCATGAAGGGCTGTGATGTTGTCACGATCCGTAGCCACTGTGACCAGGCCTGCCCCACTATTGACACAAGCTATGGCAGCCATAATGATGGCACCACCATAAGGGTAAAGCCCACCAACTAAAAGCACTCGACCGTAAGAACCCTTATGGGACTCTCTCAAGCGAGGTTTTATCACTTGCCTAGCTAAATCGTCATCAACTTTCATAAACTATCCTTTCGCACTACGAAGAGCAGCTTGATAGGTCTGTTCCATAAGCATGGTAATGGTCATAGGGCCTACACCACCTGGAACAGGCGTGATCATGCCAACCTTATCTTTCACTTGATCAAAATCAACGTCACCACAAAGTTTGCCTTCTTCATCACGGTTGATTCCCACATCAATGACAACAGCACCCTCTTTGACATAGTCTTCTGTTACAAATTTTGCACGTCCAATAGCTACAATCAAGACATCTGCCTTGCTGCAAACCTTAGCCAAATTCGGTGTTCGTGAGTGGGTCAAGGTAACTGTAGCATTTTTTTCCAAAAGAAGCTGAGCCATAGGTTTACCAACAATGTTACTACGTCCGATAATAACCGCTGTCTTACCTTCTAATTCAACATTGTACTCACGAAGGATTTCCATAATCCCAGCAGGTGTACAAGGTACCATTTGACGACGACCATTCCAAAGATTACCAGTATTCATAGGATGGAAACCATCGACATCTTTTTTAGGATCAATAGCCAAAAGAATACGCATTTCATTAATATGATTTGGCAATGGCAACTGAACCAAAATACCATGGAATAGCGGATCCTGGTTATATTGTTCAATAACCTCAATCAATTCTTCCTCACTAATACTCTCAGAAAGATTGATCGTCTGGCTATGGAAGCCAGCTTTTTTAGCAGCACGTTCCTTATTACGCACATAAACCTGACTGGCAGGGTTATCACCAACCATGATTACCACTAGTCCAGGCACAATCCATTCATTTTCTTTAAGACGTGCTACCTTTTCTTGCAATTGATCCTGCATTTTAGCAGCTAGGGCCTTACCATCCATTATTATCGCCATGGGTGTTCTCCAATACATACTTTTTTTCAATTATACCATAGTGAGAGCTCTTTGTGACTAAATTTTCTAAATTTTCAAAAAGACATCTTAAATACGAAACTAAAAAAGCTGGAATCACCTTCCAACTTTTTTCTGATTATGCTTAGTGACTAGTCCACAAAACCATTTTGCTGACTCCAGCCCTTAATAACCTTCAAGGTCTTCTGCTGGAATTTGCCACTTTCATACATGTGATCTGCACCCGTTAAGGAGACAAGAACGGAATCACGGTAGTTCTTAGCCGTTCTTCTGGCAATATTAGGATGAGTCATCTTATCCTTAGTCCCAGAAATGACGAGAACAGGACATGAAATCTGACTAAAGTCAACGTAAGCTGCTTTTGTCTTATCAAACCAATGAAGAGCCATCTGAGTATAAACTTTTCCTGATTCAGGAACCAGATCAGCAAAAACTTCCTCTTTCAAAGATTCCTCTTGTTCATTCATGCAATACTTGAAAAACTCCTTTTTATACGGAGGCATGGCTTTTTTCCAAAATCCCCAACGTAAAAAGTGTTTGCCAAAACAAGCTAACATGGTTGGATAAAAGGCAAAAATATCTGCTGTTGGTGCTGGTCCCATGAGAATCATACCAGCTACTTCTGTTTTTTCGGCAACCATCTGAGCCACTAAACACCCTAAAGAGTGTCCCAAGATAAGTGGTGGTTGGTCAAGACTTTCAATCAAGGCCACTAAATCATCTCGATAGTCCTGCAGGGTAACAGTCCCAACCTTAGCTAGACACTCTTGATAAGGTAGGTCATGGTAACGAAAGCTAGGTGTATGAACCTTATATCCCATTTGACGTAGACCTGTCGCAAATTCTCCCCAAACATTGCCATCACACCAGGTCCCATGAATTAGGACAATCTCTTTGTTCAAAACCATTCCTTATACATCTCCCTTTTTTGTTAAAAATTTAGATTTTTTATCTATATTATAGTATCACACTTCCAACCTAGATACCTTTATACATTTCTTACAATCGTAAGAAAATGGTCTCTTAAATGAATAAGAGACCATTTTTCTATATATTATTTTATTAGCGATTAGCCTTATGCATTTCTTCCTTAACCGGACAAGAACACTCGCAATCGCCACAAGATCCTTTTCCTTTGATATAGTGACGGATGCCAAGACCAGCTAAAGCAAAAATAATGAAAGCAATGATAAAGGTAGACATAACAATTCCTCCTAAACCTAAATATGAGCTTCTCGAAGATTATCCAAGCTAATGATTTGATCCTTAATCTGACGTGGTTTACGAACAACAAAGTAAATCATCGTTACTAAAAGTAAGAAAGCAACAAAAGTCCAAATTGTCATTGACTTACCGTACAGGATGACTTGACCAAACTGGTAAAGAATTAAACTCACACAATAAGCTAGACCTGTTTGGAAACCGATAGCCCCAACTGTCCATTTAAGATTGGCCATTTCACGCTTAATAGCTCCAATAGCCGCAAAACATGGCGCACAAAGTAGGTTAAAAATCAAGAAGGAATAGGCCGCTAAGGAAGAATAATCTCCTCGAAGAGCCGCAGCTAGACCGGCCTCACTGCTATTATGATAGAGAATACCAAAGGTGGCAACAACAGTCTCCTTGGCAGCTAAACCTGTGAGAGCCGCAACTGTTGCCTTCCAATTTCCAAATCCGAGTGGATCAAAAATCCAAGACAAGCCCTTCCCTAAAGTCGCCAAAATGCTAGCTTCCGTATCCACAGTATGTAGGGTAAAGTTGTAGTTAGACATAAACCAGATAAGAACGGTCAAACTGAAAATGATGGTTCCCGCACGTTTGACAAAACTCATAGCCTTACCAAAGGCATAACGTAAGACTGACATGGCTTTAGGCCAGTGGTAGGCAGGCAATTCCATAATAAACGGGCTGGTTAAACCACCCAAAAAACTCGTCTTTTTGAGTGCAATACCTGATAGAATAATGGCAGCCATCCCAATAAAATAGGTACTTGGTGCCACTAAAGAATTACTAGGGAAGAAAGCTCCAGCAATCAGGGCAATAATTTCCAACTTAGCAGAACAAGGCATGAAGGTTGTCGTCATAATGGTAATGCGACGGTCCCTTTCATTTTCAATGGTTCGACTAGACATAACCGCTGGTACCCCACAACCTGTAGAAATCAACATAGGAATAAAGGATTTTCCAGAAAGTCCAAAACGACGGAAAATACGGTCCATAACAAAGGCAATACGACTCATATATCCAATGTCCTCAAGCACACCCAAACAGATAAAGAGCACAAAAATTTGAGGAAGGAAGCCTAGCACTGTCCCAATCCCAGCGACAATCCCATCGACAATCAAAGACTTAAGCCAGTCCTGAACTTGAAGATAGTCAAGACCAGACGTTACCAAATCTGGAACATACTTACCAAAAAGCACATCGTTAGCCCAGTTTGTCCACATGGTTCCAACAGTCTGAATAGATAAGAAATAAACCAAATACATAACCACTGCGAAAATTGGCAAGGCCAAAATACGGTTGGTGACAATCCTATCAATCTTATCTGACAAGGTCAGAGCAAAATCTTCTGTATGACTTTGAGCCATCTGACAAACTCGTTCGATAAAGGCATAACGCTCATTAATGACAATTGACTCCGCATCTTCGGTGAAAACTTCCTCAGTGATTCGAATGATGTCTTTGATTTCTTTTCGTTGGAATGGGGACAAGTCTAGCTCAGCCTCAACTAAAGCATCGTGTTCAAAGAGTTTAATGGCGTAAAAACGAGCAGACCTTTGCGGCACCGAATTTCCCAAGACTTCCAAAATTTGTGAGATAGCAGCTTCTAATTTATCGTCATAAATTGGAAAAGCAATGTCGGCAACTGTAGAGGTTGTCGTATGAGCTGCCTTCTTCACTACCTGATCAACACCAGTTTGCTTGAGAGCACTAGTAGCTACTACTGGGACGCCTAGATGGTAAGATAATTTATCAACATTAATCTGCTTTCCCTGAGCCTCTAGAACATCACTCATGTTAAGCGCTAAAGTGACTGGAATACCTGTCTCAATCAACTGCGTTGTCAGATAAAGGTTACGCTCCAAATTTGTCGCATCAACTACATTTAAAATGCTGTCAGCCCTTTGGCTCAACAAATAGTCACGCGCTACCTTTTCTTCAGGACTATAGGGTGACATTGAGTAAATCCCTGGTAAATCCTGGATTTCTAAATCCTTATTCTTTTTGACCAGACCACTTTTTCGTTCTACGGTAACACCCGGCCAGTTACCAACACGCTGATTGTTCCCTGTTATCAGGTTGAATAAACTGGTTTTACCACTATTAGGATTACCTATTAATGCAATTTCTGTCATTTTTCCTCTCCCTCATCCAGCATGACCACACTAATCATTTGCGCTTCTGACTTGCGTAGGGTTAATTCATACCCTCTCAAACTAATTTCTAGAGGATCTCCCAAAGGGGCTACCTTACGTAATAAGACCCGAGTACGCTTTGTAATTCCCATATCCATAAGACGTCGTTTGGTTTCATTTGCTGAAAAAATATCAGTAACGATAGCCGAACGTCCAACTGGTAATTCAGAAAGAGGTATCTTTTCCTGATCTTCCTCGGCAGGTGCCAAATCAATCTTATCCAGAATCGACGCATCAAAGGCTAAGCGACTCCCTTTAACGATAATAATAGCACTATTCTTGGTCTTAGTTACCACCTCAATCGTTTCACCGGCAGCCAACCCTAGATTAGATAAGTGCAAAAGACTATCCTTAGGGAGGTTAATGCCAAGAATCCGGTAAGGCGTTTTTAAGGCCGCATTATATATGAGCATATTTCTTGACCTACTTTATTATTTTTGATACAGCATCATTATAGCATATTTATCCATCTTTTCCGCAATATTATCCTAAACAAGAATGATTCTAGAAAAGTAGAACACAAAAAGAAAAGGCTGGAAAAGTTCCAGCCTTCACAAACAATGTATATATACTTAATGAATATCTTACAAAACCTTACTCAAGAAATCCTTGGTACGATCTTCCTTAGTATTGTCGAAGATCTCTTGTGGTGTGCCTTCTTCGACAATGACACCGCCATCCATAAAGATAACACGATCTGCCACTTCATAAGCAAAGCCCATTTCGTGGGTAACGATTGCCATTGTCATCCCTGATTTAGCAAGGTCCTGCATAACGGATAGAACTTCACCAACCATCTCTGGGTCAAGGGCTGATGTTGGTTCGTCAAACAAGAGAACGTCTGGATCCATAGCCAAACCACGTGCAATTGCAATACGTTGTTGCTGACCACCTGATAGACTTGTTGGGTAGGCATCTGCCTTATCTTTCAAGCCAACCTTTTCTAAAAGTTCCATAGCCTTTGCTTCTGCATCAGCTTTAGAAACACCTTTAGTCTTAATTGGTGACAAGGTGATATTTTCTTTAACTGTCATATTAGGGAAGAGGTTGAACTGTTGGAAAACCATCCCCATCTTCTCACGCATTTTGAAAATGTCGTTATTTTTATCTGTAATATCCACACCTTCAAAGGAGATAACACCTTTTGTAGGTTTCTCAAGCAAGTTCATTGAGCGTAGGAAGGTTGACTTTCCTGATCCTGAAGGACCGATGATAACCACTACTTCACCCTTTTTAATATCTAGATCAATCCCTTTGAGAACTTCGTTCTTACCAAAATACTTGTGAAGATTTTTAATCTCAATAATTGTTTCTGCCATTATTTACGTCCCTCCCCAAGTCGTTTTTCCATTTGTTTCAAGAGTGCCGTCATAGCTGTTGTCACAATCAAGTAATAGAAGGCTGCGAACAAGAGCGGCGTCAAGGTCAAGTAGGTTGTTGTTGCAACAGTTTGTGCACCATTCCACAATTCCATAACCCCGATGGTTTGCAAGAGCGAACTATCCTTAATAATAGTAACAAACTCGTTACCCAAGGCAGGCAAGATATTTTTAATAGCTTGAGGCAAGACCACATAACGCATGGTATTCCATGGACGGATACCAAGTGAGTAGGCAGCTTCAACCTGACCTTTAGGAATAGACTCGATACCTGCACGTACACTCTCAGAAATATAAGCACCACTATTCAAAGAAAGGACGATAATACCTGGAACGATACGTGACAAATCAAGGTTCAAAATGCCAAACTGAACAGTTGGAAGATTCATGTGGATAAGGTTAAAAGCAATCATAATCTGCACAACCATAGGAGTCCCACGGAAAACCCAAACATAAAGGCTTACCAACCACTCCAAAGGTTTGATTCCAGAACGTTTGGCCAAGGATACCAAAACCCCAAGGATGGTTCCGAAGAAGACCACGCAGACCGAAATCATAATTGTTACTAAGACACCATAGTTAAAGTAAGACCAAAACTGTGGTAGAAATGAAAAATTCATCTAGATACTCCTTACTAATATTCTTCAATATTATATCAGAAGACTGTATAATAATAAAGTATTTTCTTATAAATGCGATATTTCAGTATAAAAACTAAGTTATAGACCTAGCTAGCAAAACTCTTAAGCAATACACCTCATGTATTTTCGAGATGACACCACGCCAAAAACTTTGCCAATGAGTTGAAACACTGCCTGTTTTGACAAGCCATACAAGCATCACCCCATGTTTTCATCCTGATAAAAATGCCTGAAACTCGATAGTTTCAGGCATTCTGATTTTTGGAATCTTGTAAAGTTCCAAAATAATTTATTAGTAAAGCAAATCGTAGATTTCCATTGCAATCAAGTCGATGCTATCAAATGAATAAGATTCACGTGCTTCAACGTCACGCAATGTGAAAACTGGACCATTTTCAGGATCGTTGCTAAATGATACTTCGGCAACAACCACTCCTTCACGTTCAAAATTACGTTTCAAATTACCACCATCAGCCGCCATCATTTCAAGACGGTTAATGATTCTCACCAAATGTGATTCCATGTTATTTCTCCTATTAATTGTGTATTTCTTACTTATTTTATCACACTTATGGGAAAAATGGGGGAATTTTAAATATTTTTCAAGGAATTGTACATAATGGCCTTGATAGAATGCATACGATTCTCAGCTTCTTGGAAGATGATATCACTGTATTTTTGGAAGACTTGATCGGTGATTTCTAACTCTGCCAAACCGTATTTGTCATAGATTTCTTTCCCAATTTGGGTATTGAGATCATGAAAGGCTGGGAGACAGTGCATAACGATGACATCTGGATTTTCCGTCTTGGCAAGTAGGTCTGCATTAATTTGATAAGGCAAGAGTAAATCAATACGAGATTTAAAGTCTACTTCTTCACCCATAGATACCCAGACATCCGTATAAAGCATATCCACTCCCTTGACCTCTGAAATATCATCTGTAATGGTTAAATCGGCACCATTATTATGTTTCTGAGCTAGGGCTACAATCTCATCTTCGGGTTGCAGCACCTCTGGGGCAATAATCTTGACATTAACGCCTAAAATAGCCGAAGTGACCAAAAGTGAGTTGGCCATATTATTTCTACCATCTCCAATATAGGCGATGGTCAAACCTTCCAAACTACCAAAATGCTCCTTCAAAGTCATGAAATCCGCAATCATTTGCGTTGGATGCCAGGTATCCGTCAAACCATTCCAGACCGGAACACCTGAGTACTTAGCCAAATCTTCGACATCTTCTTGCTTAAAACCACGGTATTCGATTCCATCAAACATAGAACCAAGCACCTTGGCTGTATCAACTACAGATTCCTTTTTACCTAACTGAATGTCTCCAGCACCAAGATAGGTCACATTCATACCTAGATCCTGACCAGCCACTGTAAAAGCTGAGCGAGTTCTTGTAGATGTTTTTTCAAAAATCAAGGCAATATTTAAGCCATCTAAATATTTATGCGGAATTCTTTCCTTCTTTAACTGTTTAAATTTTATGGATAAATCGATCAACTCCTCAAGTTCCTGCTTGGTAAAGTCGATTTCTTTCAAAAATGATTTAGCTTGTGTCATAGGTATCTCTCTTTCGTTCTGAATAATATAAAATAATTATATAATATTTATACATTTTAGACAAGCGATTCTGAATTAAAATTCAAAATTAGCACTCTTATCAAGAGAGTGCCAAACCTAGATGCTTTTTACTTGCAATCTACCTTCCGCATGCTATAATGAAGTCATAGATTTGACCTTTTTTGACCAAGATTTTTTTCAATAAAGGTCTTTCCCAATTCAGATAGAAAAGAGGTACTGATATGCTCTGTCAAAACTGTAACCTTAATGAAGCTAGTATTCATTTGTATACCAATGTAAATGGTAATCAGCAACAAGTTGACCTCTGTCAAAATTGTTATAAAATCATGAAATCTGACCCAGAGAACCCCCTCAATCAATTCAATCAAACAGGAGGTTCCAACTTCTTCGACGATTTCTTCAGCGACCTAAATAACTTCCGTTCTTCTAACGGCGATCTTCCCAATACACCTCCAACACAAGAAGGAGGTAACCAAGGAAACGGTGGCAATACACAAGGGCCAGGCCGTCCAGGAGGACCACGCCAACAAGCTCCTCAACAGCCACAAGGTCTTCTTGAAGAGTTCGGCATCAACATCACTGACATCGCTCGTCGCGGAGACATTGATCCTGTTATTGGTCGTGACGAGGAAATCATTCGTGTCATCGAAATTCTTAACCGCCGTACCAAAAACAACCCTGTCCTCATCGGTGAACCCGGTGTCGGTAAGACTGCTGTCGTTGAAGGCCTAGCTCAAAAAATCGTTGACGGTAGCGTGCCACAAAAACTCCAAGGCAAACAAGTCATCCGTCTTGATGTGGTCAGCCTGGTTCAAGGGACTGGTATCCGTGGCCAATTTGAAGAACGCATGCAAAAACTCATGGAAGAAATTCGTCAACGTCAGGATGTGATCCTATTTATTGATGAAATCCATGAAATTGTAGGAGCTGGTAATGCTGGTGATGGCAATATGGATGCTGGAAACATCCTAAAACCTGCCCTTGCTCGTGGGGAACTTCAACTGGTCGGAGCAACAACACTCAACGAATACCGCATCATCGAAAAAGATGCTGCCCTAGAGCGTCGTATGCAACCAGTTAAGGTTGACGAACCAACGGTTGAGGAAACCATCACTATTTTGCGTGGTATTCAACCTAAATATCAAGACTACCACCACGTCAAATATACGGACGAAGCGATTACTGCAGCTGCAGAATTGTCCAACCGCTACATTCAAGACCGTTTCTTGCCAGACAAGGCCATTGACCTTCTCGATGAAGCTGGTTCTAAGATGAACTTGACCCTCAATTTTGTTGATCCTAAAGATATCGACAAACGTTTGATTGAGGCTGAAAACCTCAAGGCTCAAGCTACTCGTGACGAAGACTTTGAAAAAGCTGCCTATTTCCGTGATCAAATTGCTAAATACAAGGAAATGCAAAAACAAACCATCAAAGACCAAGATATGCCTGTCATCACAGAAAAACATATCGAAGCCATTGTGGAACAAAAAACCAATATTCCTGTCGGTGATTTGAAAGAAAAAGAACAATCACAACTTCTTAGTCTTGCTGATGATCTTAAATCACATGTTATTGGACAAGATGCAGCAGTTGATAAGATTGCCAAAGCCATCCGTCGTAATCGTGTTGGATTGGGTGCACCAAATCGCCCAATTGGTAGCTTCCTCTTCGTAGGTCCTACAGGAGTCGGTAAAACTGAACTCTCTAAACAATTGGCTATTGAACTCTTTGGTTCAGCTGACAGTATGATTCGTTTCGACATGTCAGAATACATGGAAAAACATGCTGTCGCTAAATTGGTCGGTGCCCCTCCAGGATACGTCGGTTACGACGAAGCTGGTCAGTTAACTGAAAAAGTCCGCCGTAATCCATATTCACTCATTCTTCTGGATGAGGTTGAAAAAGCTCACCCAGACGTTCTTCACATGTTCCTCCAAGTTCTTGACGACGGTCGCTTGACTGATGGTCAAGGGCGAACTGTAAGTTTCAAGGATTCCATCATCATCATGACTTCAAATGCTGGTACAGGTAAAGTTGAAGCTAGCGTTGGCTTTGGAGCTGCCCGTGAAAATCGTACCAATTCTGTGCTTAACCAGCTTGGAGATTTCTTCAGCCCTGAATTCATGAACCGCTTTGACGGTATTATCGAATTCTCTGCCCTTAGCAAAGAAAATCTCCTTACTATCGTTGACCTCATGCTTGATAATGTCAACCAACGCTTGGCTAATAACGGTATCCACCTCAGTGTAACTGAGAAAGTTAAGGAAAAATTGGTTGACCTTGGTTACGATCCTAAGATGGGGGCTCGACCACTACGTCGTACCATCCAAGACCATATTGAAGATGCTATTACAGACTTCTACCTTGAAAATCCAAATGAAAAAGATCTCAAGGCAGTCATGACTTCAAAAGGCCACATCACCATTAAGTCTGCTAAAAAAGCTGAAAAAGCTACTCAGAAAGCTGAGACATCAAAAGAAACTGATTAAACAAAGAAACCAAGTCGCAATGACTTGGTTTCTTTATCTTTTCATTTCCTATTTTCAAATTTATCCCTAATTCTGCCTAAATCAATAGGAAAATGAGCAAAATTTTAGTATAATATAGGCAAATAAACGTAAGGAGCAACTCATGAATCCAACATTTGGTGACAAGGTTGAGGGAGCTCATTATCAAACACGTTACGGTGTTTATGCTGTGATTCCTAACCAAGAAAATACAAAGATTATTTTAGTCCAGGCTCCTAACGGGGCTTGGTTTCTCCCAGGTGGAGAGATCGAAGCAGGCGAGGATCACTATAGTGCATTAGAACGCGAGTTAATTGAAGAACTTGGGTTTACAGCCACTTTGGGCCAGTACTATGGCCAGGCCGATGAATACTTCTATTCAAGCCACCGTGACACTTACTATTACAATCCAGCCTATATTTATGAAGTTGTAGATTTTTCAAAAATTGGCAAACCTCTTGAAGATTTCAATAATCTGGCTTGGTTTCCAATTGATGAAGCCATTGCTAAACTTAAACGTGGCAGTCATAAATGGGGAATCGAACAATGGAAAGAAACTAACACAACAACTGACAAATCCTAGGAGGAAACTATGAAACTCATTAATACGACCCGTACACACCAAGAACTCGTTCAAAACCAACTGGACAACACGGATGCCTTTCTCGTAGAGACCTACTCTGCTGGGAATACTGATGTTGTCTTTACACAAGCACCTAAGCATTATGAACTCTTGATTTCAAATAAACACCGTGCTGTTAAAGACAATGAATTAGAAGTTATCCGTGAATTCTTCCTCAAACGAAAAATCGACAAGGATATTGTTTTGATGGACAAACTCAGAACAGTACACACTGACAAATTGATTGAGATTTCATTCCCAACAACTGTATAAGACAAAACAAGCAATGGCTAATACCACTGCTTGTTTTTTTGTATGTTACAAAGCTTTCGAAGCTTGATCCAGAACTTCCATAACCTGACGACTATGTTCCAACCGCTTGGCAACACTGTCAAAATCCTTAGTAGCCACCATCTTTTCAAAAGCCACAAATTCATCATGCATACGATGTTGTGGACTATTGAGATTGACGACTCTCTCTTTCTGACCATTGAGAGTGACTCCAATCTCAGGAAGAGTATTGGTTGCACCAAAAATTGTAATAGCGCCCTTATCACCTTGTATAGTTGAACGAATCTCCGCACTACAATCTTTAGCTCCAATGGCAACAGCCTTAAAGTGACCATAGTCCAAAACTAGAATTCCTGACGTATCCACTCCTCGCTCCACATTAGGTAGATATTCCACACGATGAGGCTTTCCAAAAAGGCCAACCAGGAGATGGATATTATAGATATTAAGATCTCTAAGTGCTCCCCCACCCATTTCAGGGTTGAAGGCAGGAGCAATCTCTCCTCGCTTAAAGGCGTCATAACGTGACGAATATTGAGAATAATTGATATTCACAATCTTAACATCTCCAATATCAGACAAGGCTTCCTTAATCGCTGTAAAATTAGCCAAATATTGATTGGTAATAGCCTCCATCAAGAGAAGCTCTTTTTCTTGAGCAAGCTTAGCTAGCTCTTCAAACTCTTTCAAATGTAAGGTGAAGGGTTTCTCACAGATAACATGCTTGCCGGCCAAAAGTGCTTTCTTAGCATAATCATAGTGGGTATGGTTGGGCGTTCCCACATAAATCGTATCGACTTCTGGATTGGACAAAATTAACTCATAATCACTAGTCGCCTGAGACAAACCATATTGCTTAGCTAGGGCTTCTGCCTTGTCAAGTGAGCGTGGTGTCGACAAGATAGCTTCAAGCTCAATGCCCTCAATAGTCGTTAACACAGGAAGAACCTCTGTCACAATCATTCCTGTACCCAATAATGCAAGTTTCATCAACTTACCTCCTTAATTTCTAATCTCTCTTTGAAACGGACTAACACTAAGGACAAACTCATAGGTGTTAAATTCTTCTTTAGTTACTTGAATGAAGCTCATTTTTTTCCTTCCTAAAATGGATAAAGTAAATGACGAGTGAGATAAAAAGCAAGATGGCAAGTACTGCCACTAATGGCATTCGGATTGGACGGATATTAAGCAACAAATCTCCACTAACTGCATAAACAATCGATACTGGCGTCACTCCAATAAGTGTCGCCAAAATCCTCGTCCTTGTGGGTAAATTCATTTGAACACAAGCATAATTGACCAGAGCTGATGGTATAAATGGAATAGAGAAGGCCAGTGAAATCCCAATAAAGCGATGCTTAAAGTTCTCAATATAGTTTAGAAGTTTCTCCATGCGTTTGGACTTCTCTGGCTTTTCAAGTCTTCTCAGAATTTCAAAACTAGTTAAATTCCCAAAAGTATTACCAATAATATTCATCGGAATCGCAAGCAAAGGGCCATAGAGTAGCCCAACAAAAATACAAAAAATAGAACTTGAAACTCCAGGAATAGCCGATGACAGAATCATGAGACTAAGAAGGATCAGTGCATTTTGGAAATTAGCCTGCTTAAAAACTTCTCTTAAAAAGGCTTGATCATGCTTAGCGTTGGTCCATTCCTTGATTAAGGGGATGAAGTTATTTAAAAGAGGCCATAAGAATACCAGTATTAAACCTGCTATCCCTATAAAAAATAGTCTTTTTTTAGTCATTACATCTCCATAATCTTAATCGCTCCTTTTATTATAACAAAAAAATGCGGCTCTATAATTTCTGTAGTGGGTAAAACCACTGTAGAGATTACAGAGCTTTTTGAATGCAGACAAAAAGTCCCATAAGAACTATAATGAAAAGCAACCAAACCATCATTAGGAAGAACTTATGAGACTTATTAAGAATACCACAGAATTAATCGGAATTAAAGACCAAAATATCAATATTTCACTTGTTTTTGAAACTGATACTCATATCGAGATTCAAGCAAAACTCGATTCCCCTGCACCATCATGTCCTCATTGCCATGGAAAGATGATCAAGTACGACTTTCAAAAGCCTTCTAAAATCCCTCTTCTTGAGCAAGCTGGAACTCCAACACTACTACGTCTGAAAAAACGTCGTTTCCAGTGTAAAAGTTGTAGACGAGTCACGGTAGCTGAGACATCTATCGTTGAGAAAAACTGCCAAATCTCCAATCTAGTCCGACAAAAGGTTACACAACTCCTAACTGAGAAGGTGTCATTAACAGATATTGCCAGAAGACTTCGCGTGTCAACGTCCACTGTCTATCGTAAGCTCGACCAGTTTACTTTCAAGGAACACTATGACAAACTCCCAGCTATTATGTCCTGGGATGAGTTTGGATTCAAGAAAGGGAAATTGGCTTTTGTTGCGCAGAACTATGAGACAAACAAACTCATAACCATCCTTGATAATCGTCGCCAAACCACTATACGAAACTACTTTTTGAAGTATCCATTGAAAGTCCGACAACAGGTACAGTTTATCACGATGGATATGTCGGGGACCTATATGCCACTAGCCAAAAAACTTTTTCCAAACGCCAAAATCGTTCTTGATCGTTTCCACATTATCCAGCACCTTGGTCGAGCATTTTTAAAGACAAGAATTGCTATTATGAACCAGTTTGATAAGAAGTCACTACCCTATCGAGCCTTGAAAAATCACTGGCGACTCTTTCAAAAGGACAGCCGTAAGCTATCGCTCAACTCTTTTTATTCAAAGACCTTCCGACAAACTTTAGTACCACATGAAATCATTGAGAAGACATTGGTCTTTTCAGAAGAGCTCGCTAATGCCTACAAACTTTATCAGCTTTTGCTTTTTCACTTTCAGGAGAAGAGGGTAGATGAGTTTTTTGAGTTAATAGAGGAGAACATGAGCAAGGTCAATCACTACTTTCAAACGGTCTTTAGGACTTTTCTTAGACACAAGCAATACATCAAGAATGCGCTAGAAACTGACTATTCAAACGCGAAACTCGAAGCGACTAACAAGTTGATTAAAGACATCAAACGGTTGGGCTTCGGTTTTAGAAACTTCATCAACTTTAAGAAACGTGTCTTCATCACTCTAAACATAAAAAAAGAGAAGACCTATCAGGTCCTCTCTAGATGTTAGCTTTTCGTCACCCACTACAGTTGACAAAGAGCCAAAAATGCCTTCATTGATTTAGAAAGGCATCTTTTACTGTGATTACTTGTTAATCAAATTTGCTTGCGACTTGTTTTCCAAGGCACCATTTTTAAAGTTAAGGGTAAGGCTACCTGTTTCACCCTTCTTAGCGACAAGGTTCGAAGACCAAAGTGCTTGTGTCATTGTTGCATCTGAAGAAACAGCAATCGAATAAACATCCGGTGTACCAAGAGTTTTGACAGCATCGTCATAGCTAGTTCCATTTTTGAGATTTTCGTACATCTTCAGTGTGATTTTAGGATCACGGACGTAAGAAAAGTTTGAAATTGACTTAACAACAGTGCTATTGTTAAAGAGTTTCGCTGTAACAACAACATTGTCATACTGCCAATTATAAACATCAAGCTTAGCATCTCCTGCCTGCTCCTGACTCGTTGATGAGGGTTCACCAAACCAGCCCTTCAAGCTATCAAGATTTGAGCCTCCTGAAAATTCCTGAGAAGCATTTGCCATGGTAATCTTATCAAAGTTCTGGCGAACATTCCCATGCTTAACGGTTAAAATCTTTGAGGCTTCATTATCCAAAGATCCCTTCGTCTCTGTCTTAGACGAAGATTTTCCACAAGCAGCTAGAGTAAAAAGTGAGAGACCTAAAACGGTCAAAGACAAAAGTTTTTTCATAATAAATTCCTATATATACAAATAAAAGGCTGACGCCTCTGGTTTTTATGGAGCCGGTGGGAGTCGAACCCACGTCCAAACACCTGCCAACATATTCGTCTACAACCATAGGTTATGTCTTTCATTTAACAGATAGACGACACATAACTCAAGCCTTCTATCTGCGAGCCTATAAATCTCTTTTCAACCAGCTAGGCAATGGTCAAACGTAGCTTATAAATCAATAAAACCTCTAAACAAACATAAGCAATCTGCTAGAAGTCACGCGAGCAGGTGTTTAGGCTGCTACAGCGTAAGAATTAGTATTTTTTGCAGTTATATTTAACTGAGCGTTTACGTCGCCACACGAGTCGCAGAATATGCCTCATAATGCCTGTCGAATCCGTAACGACCCCAATATGAGATACTGAGTATTATAGCAAATTTTTTAATCAATTGCAAAAGATTAGCCAAACTGCCTCCCCAATAAATCAACCATGGAATTGCTAATAAAGTAGCTTACTTTGGTTTTAGGATAAGCTAATAACTTTTTTCTGTATGCTTGTCTTTTCCCTTTCAATGCTAAAAGATTTTATAAAATACTTTCACTAAAACTTACCGAGTAAAAAACGTTGAGAGAACAAATCTTTCAACGCTTTTCTTTTTGCACCCTAAGGGAATCGAACCCCTATCTCAAGAACCGGAATCTTACGTGATATCCATTACACTAAGGGTGCTAACAGTATACTATTATAGCATACTCTAAAATAGAAAAAAAGACATGTTTCCATGCCTCTTTTTTTATCTTACAATTCGATATCTCCGAAAAGATCCGCCATTGAGAATCCAGATTGAGTTTCTGGAAGTTCGTAGTCACGTTTTTCTTGACGTTTTGGACGACGTGGACGTGATTGACGTTTTTCGTTGTTTTCGCCTTCAGCGTTAGCTGGACGTTCTTCAAGAGCTTTGATTGAAAGTGATACACGTTCTGCATCAGCGTTTACTTCAAGAACTTTAACAGTAACGTCTTGACCTACTGAAAGAACATCTTTTGGATTTTCAACACGTTTGTGTGAAATTTGTGAGATGTGAACAAGTCCATCGATACCTGGCAATACTTCAACGAAAGCACCGAAGTCAGTCAAGCGTTTAACTTTACCTTCGATAACATCACCAGCAGCAAGTTTTTGTTCAACGCCATCCCATGGTCCAGGTGTTGTTGCTTTAAGTGAAAGTGATACACGTCCTGCTTCTTCGTCGATAGCAAGAACTTTAACTTCAACTTCATCACCTACAGATACAACTGATTTAGGTGAAACGTTACGTTCATGAGACAATTCAGTCACGTGAACAAGTCCGTCAACACCACCAAGGTCGATGAAAGCACCGAAGCTTGTCAAACGAGCAACTTTACCAGTTACGATTGAACCAACTTCAAGTTTAGAGAAGACTTCTTTACGAGCTTCTGCAGCTTCTGCTTCAACAACTTCACGACGTGAAAGGATGAAACGGTTTTCAGCTGGATCAACTTCTTTAATTTTAGCGTCAAATTCTTGACCTACAAATTGTTCAGTGTTACGAACAAAACGAGTATCGATCATTGAAGCTGGAATAAATCCACGAAGACCTTCAAATTCAACTGAAAGTCCGCCTTTAACAGCACGTGTCCCTTTAACAGTAACAACTTCTTCTTCACGACCAACAAGTTTATCCCAAGCTTTGCGAGCTTCCAAGCGTTTTTTAGATACAAGGTAAGTTACAGTATCAGTATCTTTACCAACAACTTGACGAAGAACAAGCACTTCAAGTGTTTCACCAACTTTAACAAGGTCTGCAACGTTTGCGTCACGGTCGTTTGTCAATTCACGACGTGTCAAAACACCTTCGATACCAGTTCCTTCGATAACAACATTTGCTTGATCATTATCTACTGAGATAACTTCAGCTGTTACAACGTCACCTGTGTTAACTTCGCTAACACTGTTTAGCAATTCTTCAAATTCGTTCATTCTAAAAAGATCCTCCAACAAGAGCCAGCCAATTCTGACCCTTGATAACAATATATTTTTAAAGGTACCCGCAAAGACAATGGTTAACATAGACGGTGCCAATGCACCCGATACCTTTTACTGGGGTAGCTGGATTCGAACCAACGCATGAGGGAGTCAAAGTCCCTTGCCTTACCGCTTGGCTATACCCCAATAGCAAAATGCTATAAAAAAACATCTAAGTACTTGATATCGACTATCCCGATTCAGTTTCTTAGACATGGAGAGAGAGGGATTCGAACCCCCGAACCCGAAGGAGCGGATTTACAGTCCGCCGCGTTTAGCCTCTTCGCTATCTCTCCTTAAGAACAAGAAATAGTATATCACAGTTTCTTGACCAAAGCAAGCCTTTACTTTGGATTTTAATGATTAAGATTGTATGATTCAATAATGGCAGCTACTGCATCATCCATTTTCTTGTGGAAACCTACAACATTTTCCTTGTCAACAACGGCAAACTTACCATCAATTTCCACAATTTGTCCGATGACTTTCTTACCAACAAGAAGTTCAAAACCTTCAATAGTTGCTTTATTGACGACTACTTTAGCATCATTAATTTGGATTTCAATTTTTTTATCTTTTTTACTCATAGATTTATACCCGATCCTTGGCTCGAGCCATCCTTTCTTAATGTATCTTCTTAATTCTACCGAAAAAGAAAAAAGCTTGCAAGAGCAAGCCTTAAAATAATCATTTATCTATTAAGAATTAGTCAACTTTGACAATCCATCCTTCTGGTGCTTCAACATCACCAAATTGGATACCTGTCAGCTCATCATAAAGTTTGCGTGTCACAGGACCTACTTCTGTTTCTGAGTAGAAGACATGGAAGTCATCACCATGTTGTACCCCACCGATTGGTGAGATAACGGCAGCTGTACCACAGGCACCTGCTTCGACAAATTTATCCAATTCAGAAATCTTAACATCACCTTGGATAGCTTTCATACCAAAGCGATTTTCAGCCAAGTAAAGCAATGAGAACTTAGTGATAGATGGCAAGATAGATGGGCTGAGTGGTGTAACGAATTCGTTATCGGCTGTGATACCAAAGAAGTTTGCAGAACCCACTTCTTCAATCTTAGTGTGAGTTGCTGGATCAAGGTAGATCACATCAGAGAAGTTATGGTCATGTGCAATCTTACCTGGCAACATACTTGCTGCGTAGTTACCACCAACCTTAGCAGCACCTGTACCATGTGGAGCAGCACGGTCATAATCATCTTGGATAAGGAAGTTTGTTGGAGCCAAACCACCTTTGAAATAGTTACCTACTGGCATAGCAAAAATGGTAAAGATATACTCATCTGCTGGATGCACACCAATGATATCACCAACCCCAATCAAAAGTGGGCGAAGATAAAGTGTTGCACCTGTACCATATGGTGGAACATATTCTTCATTTGCACGTACAACTTGTTTACATGCATCTACAAATTTGTCAACAGGAACTTGTGGCATCAAAAGACGATCCGCAGTACGTTGCAAACGTTTAGCGTTTTCATCTGGACGGAACAATTGAATAGAGCCATCTTTAGTACGGTAAGCCTTGAGTCCTTCAAAAGCTTCTTGACCATAGTGAAGGGCTGGAGATGCTTCTGAAATATGCAAAGTCGCATCCTCAGTCAATTGCCCCTCATCCCATTTACCGTCTTTGTAATATGAGATATAACGGAATGGAAGTTTACGGTAATTAAATCCTAGATTTTCCCAGTCTAAATCAACTGTCATGTGTATGTCCTCTTTTCTGTTACTATGTGCTTTCTAGTATAGTCCTTTTCATTGAAAATTTCAAGGTTATGTTGCAAAATTCTGACAATTCTTTTAAAAACACTTATTTTGCCCATCAAAGAAAAAAACTCTGCCCTCTAGTAAGAGAACAAAGCTTTCTTATCTTTATTTTTCAATAATCTTGGCAGAAAAGACTTCTTTGTCTGCTAATCCTTCAATGAAACTACCGTTGCTAGTACGGTCTGAAAGATTTAGAAGGGACAAGTCAACCTCTGCCGTTTCACCTGTTGTAGCTGTTACAAGCAAGGTCTGAGGAGTCTCTTCCACTGGTGTTGCTAGAAGATCTATCTCACCACCAGCATTTTCCGTAAAGACTGGACCCGCAGTAAAGACACGATGTGGTTTCGTCTTAAGCTCACGAAGAACTTGGAGACCTCGACCAGCTCGCTTAGCCTGTGGAATATCTGCTGTAGCCACACGTTTGAGACTAGCTCTTTGTGTCAGAAGGTAGAAACTTTGAGTATTTGCTACAAAAACAGCCTGAACGGTATCATCATCCTTAAGATTGATTGCCTTAACACCTGCTGCCTTGGCACCAACTACTGGCACTTCGTCCACGTTAAAGCGAAGGGCATAACCCTTTTGAGTGATAATCATGATATCATCCAATTGAATCGGAGTGACTGTAACAATAAAATCACTATCATCCTTGAGTTTAGCGTATTTAACCGACTTAGACTTGTAGGTACGCCATGGCGTAAATTCCTTGCGTTCGAAACGTTTAATCTGACCCAGCTTGGTAGCTGCTAGGTAAGTACCTGTTTCAAAATCATCCAGGATTTCTGCGTAAAGCACTTCTTCATCCTTAGATAAATTGGTGATAGTTTGTGATAAATGCTCTCCCAAATCCTTCCAACGAATGTCTGGTAACTCATGGATTGGACGATAAATCACATTGGCCTGATTAGTGAAAATCAAGAGGTGTTGTGTCGTCTTAGCTTGCTGAACCAGAATCAAATCATCATCATCACGTTTTCCGACTTCGTCAATCGTTGAAGCATTGAAAGAACGTGGGCTTGTACGTTTGACGTAACCACCACGAGTGATGCTGACATAGGTTTCTTCTTCAACAATCAAACTTGCAGTATCAATTTCAATAGTCTTGGTTTCTGCTTGCAACTCTGAACGACGGTCATTACCAAATTTCTTCTTAATGTCACGGAGTTCACGTTTCATGACATTAAACATGGTACGCTCATCACCAATGATAGCAGCCAAGGTCGCGATTTGTTCACGTAAATCAGCTTCCTCATTTTGGAGGGTGACAATATCCGTATTGGTCAAACGATAAAGTTGCAAGGTTACGATAGCTTCTGCTTGTTCTTCTGAAAAATCATAGCTGACCTTAAGATTTTCCTTAGCATCAGCTTTATTTTCAGAAGCTCGGATAAGAGCGATAACCTCATCTAAAATAGAGATAACTCGGATCAAACCTTCGACAATATGAAGACGTTTTTCAGCTTTTTCCTTGTCAAATTTTGAACGAGCAACGATAATATCACGACGGTGGGCAATGTAGCTAGATAAAATCTTTTGCAAGCCTACTTGACGTGGGGTGAAATTATCAATAGCCACCATGTTGAAATTGTAGTTGACCTGAAGATCCGTATATTTCAAAAGGTAGTTAAGAATAGTTTGGCTGTCAGCATCCTTCTTAAGTTCAATAGCAATACGCAACCCTGTACGGTCAGACTCGTCACGAACTTCTGCAATACCTGGAACCTTGTTATTAACACGAACATCATCGATTTTTTTAACAAGAACTGCCTTATTGACATCGTAAGGAATTTCAGTAACTATGATTTGTTCCTTACCACCTTTGAGTTGTTCGATCTCAGTACGTGAACGCACAACAACACGACCCTTACCGGTTTCGTAGGCCTTACGAATCTCATCCTTGCCCTGAATGATAGCCCCTGTTGGGAAATCTGGACCAGGCAAGAATTCCATCAATTTATCCAGTTTAGCAGATGGATGGTCAATCATATAGACAACGGCATCGATGACCTCTGACAGATTATGCGGTGGAATGTCTGTGGCATAACCAGCAGAAATCCCTGTAGCACCATTAACCAAGAGGTTTGGAAAGGCTGCAGGTAAAACGGTTGGTTCCTTCTCTGTATCATCAAAGTTCCAAGCCCAAGGAACGGTGTTTTTATCAATATCTTGAAGAAGGTAGCCAGCAATCTCTGACAAACGCGCCTCTGTATAACGCATAGCCGCTGGCGGATCACCATCCATAGAACCGTTGTTACCGTGCATCTCAACTAAGATTTCACGATTCTTCCAGTCCTGAGACATACGCACCATGGCATCATAAATGGAACTATCGCCATGTGGGTGAAAATTACCCATAATGTTACCCACCGACTTGGCAGATTTACGATAGCCCTTGTCATGGGTATTGCCATCCTTATTCATGGAATAAAGAATACGACGTTGAACGGGTTTCAAACCGTCACGAATGTCAGGAAGCGCACGCTCCTGAATAATGTATTTGGAGTAGCGTCCAAAACGCTCCCCCATGATGTCCTCAAGGGACATGTTTTGAATATTAGACATAAGATTTCTCTTTATTTTTTAGTTTAAGTAATGATTTGAAATAATGTGAAAGACAAATAGTAACTTTCCTACCTAACTGCCACGCTTCATAATGTCTTTCCTTGACTTTGCAACTGTAGAAGAATGGTTTTCACCTTCCTAATTTCTATTTCACCAACCACAAATTGAACGACTGTACTTATCACAATTAAAATGAAAAATACACAAGATAGTGTCAATGAAGTAGAAAGTTCTCCAAAGAATAAGATAAAGTTTAAGAGTGATAAACAAGTCATTAAAGAGGCGTTGATTACGAGAACAGTAGCTAGCGGTATACGAAACAATCTATAATGATAGATACTTTTTAAAAGTGATGTGATACTACAAGCAACACTTAGGGGAGAAAAAACATAGACATGATAGAAAGCCAATAATAAACCCGAGTAGGTTCTATCTGAGAATGGATTATCTATCAAAGATAGAAGGAAGGTTACCACTACTAGTATAGGCAGAAGTAAAAAGCGTGTTTTTATTGGTCGCTTTTTATAAACACTTAAATAAGCTATTGCTCCCCCACAAACAGGAAAGACTACTTGAGAATAGTGAAGTAAAAAACTTAATACCTTAGATAACATAGGTCTACCTCACATTGTCTTTTCCTGACTCAACCATATAATCTTTATTTTTTTCGTTTTCCTTTCTCCCTATTATAGTTTGAGCAATACCACTTGCCGCTAGGAGGATAAAAATAAGGTACATGGATGAATTTGGGAGAAATTCCAAAGCCCCTTGTAAAAAAAGTAGGTTGAGGAGAGCCAGTAATGTAGCGAAAAAACTATTAATCGCTAATAAGATTGAATAATTGGTTTGAAAGCGTGTTAAATGTAGAAGACTTTTTATAAAAGCTATTAGTGAGAATGGTACATAAAACACTGAAAAGACCATCAGGTAGTAAAAAACAAATAATAAGCCTGAGAATGGACTTCCCAAATAATAATAGAGGGGGTTATCCAGCACGAAGATTATGAGGGAGACTATAGATAAGAGAAAAAGGATCAAAAAGCGTGTTTTTATAGGACGTATACCATAAAAAATTAAGTATATAGCAGAAACAATAACCATAAGAATAATAGCAGGAACAGCTACATCTGCATGGTAAGCTAGGTAATCCATAACATTAAAATCCATTTTTCTACCTCCATTGATTTCTAGTCAATGACACTGCAAATAGTTAATAAACGATGTAGAAAATAATCAACTTGTTTCTTTATAATCCCAAATATCTATTGATAGTAAGCGCTCTCCCTAACTCTATCTTATTACATTCCCTTCTGGCCTGCAACTTAAAATGCGCCACTTTCTTCCAAGGTAAATTTAACGTTATCTTCGATCCATTGACGGCGTGGTGCTGCCTTATCTCCCATAAGAACGGAGACACGACGTTCGGCACGCGCTAGGTCGTCAATAGTCACTCGGATAAGGGTTCTTGTCTCTGGATCCATGGTTGTTTCCCAAAGCTGGTCAGCATTCATCTCACCAAGCCCCTTGTAACGTTGAAGAATAGCTCCACGACCAAATTTTTGACGAAGTTCCTCAAGTTCCCCATCCGTCCAAGCATATTCAACAACTTCCTTCTTGCCTTTTCCTTTAGACATCTTGTAAAGAGGAGGCAGAGCAATATAAACGTGTCCCGCTTCAACCAGTGGACGCATATAACGATAGAAGAAAGTGAGCAATAAGGTCTGAATGTGAGCCCCATCGGTATCGGCATCGGTCATGATGATAATCTTATCGTAGTTGATATCGTCAAGGTTAAAATCAGCTCCAACCCCTGCACCAATGGTGTAAATCATGGTATTGATTTCTTCATTTTTGAGAATGTCAGCCATTTTCGCTTTCTCAGTGTTTAAGACCTTACCTCGAAGAGGCAGGATAGCCTGGAATTTACGATCACGACCTTGTTTGGCTGATCCACCGGCAGAATCCCCTTCGACCAGATAAAGCTCATTTTTCTTAGCATTTTTAGACTGGGCTGGCGTCAATTTTCCTGACAAAAGACCCTTGTCTTTTTTATTTTTCTTGCCGTTTCGACTGGCATCACGCGCTTTTCGGGCAGCTTCACGGGCATCACGAGCCTTGATAGCCTTACGCACCAAGTTAGAAGCTAAGTCCCCATTTTCCATAAGGAAGTAAGTCAGATGCTCTGAAACAATACTATCAACAATCGGACGAGCTAAAGGAGATCCAAGTTTGTCCTTGGTTTGTCCTTCAAACTGAAGGTGTTCTTCAGGAACCAAAAGCGAGATAACTGCTGATAAACCTTCACGGTAATCTGACCCTTCAAGGTTCTTATCCTTTTCTTTGAGAAGACCCGTCTTACGCGCATAATCGTTAAGAGCCTTGGTAATGGCAGACTTGAAGCCTGTTTCGTGAGTACCGCCATCCTTGGTACGGACATTATTGACAAAAGAAAGGATATTGTCAGAGTAACCGTCATTATACTGAAGGGCTAATTCCAAGTGAAATTCCTGCTGGTCTCCATCAATATAGATGACTGGTGTCAGCGTTTCCTTGTCCTCATTCAGGTATGACACAAAGTCTTGAACCCCATTTTCATAGTGGAATTCTTCACGAACTTCTTCTTCGCCACGTAAGTCTGTCAATGTCATAGTGACATTCTTAAGAAGGAAGGCTGATTCTTTGAGACGCTCTGAGATGGTGTTAAATTTAAAGTCAGTCGTTGAAAAGATGCTCGCATCAGGCATGAAGGTAACTTTTGTACCTGTCTTATACTTAGGCGCTTTACCAATCTTTTCAAGCCCTGTTACAGGGTGACCACCATTTTCAAAACGTTGGCGATAGACACTACCATCACGGGTAATTTCTACCTCAAGCCAACTAGACAGCGCATTAACAACTGAGGAACCCACACCGTGAAGACCTCCAGAAGTCTTATAACCACCCTGTCCAAATTTACCACCTGCGTGGAGAACAGTGAAAATAACTTCAACTGTTGGCTTCCCCATGGCATGCATACCTGTCGGCATCCCACGTCCAGAGTCAGAAACAGAAACGGAACCATCCTTATTTAGGGTAACAGCGATAACATCACCAAAACCAGAAAGAGCTTCATCGACTGCATTGTCAACAATCTCCCAAACTAAGTGGTGAAGTCCTGTTCCATCTGTTGAGCCAATGTACATTCCAGGGCGCTTGCGAACCGCATCCAACCCTTCTAGTACCTGAATGGCATCATCATTATAATTATTTACATTAATTTCTTTTTTAGCCAAGAGTGACCTCCAAAATTTTCATCCTTATTATTTTATAAGTTTTCAAAAGAATTTGCAAAGGAAATCAGAAAAGTTAAAAGGATATCTTAAGACTGACTGACTTTGTCAATTACTAGGCTGTATGCTATAATTATCTCATGAAAATCTTATTGTTAATCCTAATCGCCTACTTGCTAGGTTCCATTCAGACCGGCCTCTGGATTGGGAAACTTTTCTTCCATACCAATCTTCGTGAGCATGGCTCTGGAAATACTGGAACAACCAATACCTTTCGTGTTCTAGGTAAGACTGCTGGTACCATCACCTTCTTGGTTGATATGTTCAAGGGGACCTTGGCTGTTCTTCTACCTATCTGGCTTGGTGTTACAGAGGTTTCACCTCTAATCATTGGTTTCTTTGCTATTATCGGACATGTTTTTCCAATCTTTGCTGGATTTAAAGGTGGGAAGGCCGTTGCGACAAGTGCTGGGGTTCTTCTTGGTTTTGCCCCACTCTACTGTGTCTTCCTACTCTTGGTCTTTGCCCTAACACTCTATCTAACCAGCATGATTTCATTTTCTAGTGTCACTGCTGCAATTGTTGGACTGATTACCTTGGCTGTCTTTCCAGCCATCCATTTCTTGCTAGATGGCTATGACCTTATTTTCACTGGGGTACTTACCATCATGGCTTTGATTATTATCTTCCGCCACACTGAAAATATGGGGCGAATCCGTAGGCATCAAGAAAACTTGGTACCTTTTGGACTTAATTTAACCAAACAAAATCCAAATAAATAATACAGATCTATCAACCACTAGCAAAAGGCTAGTGGTTTTCTTGTTCTCCTAATCAAACAATGCTTCCCAAGTCAAAGAATAAAGATCCGAAGTCTACACCTCGGATCTTTTTTAGGCTTAAGCTTTAAAGCTGACACCATTTTCTTTCAATTTTTTAACTGTCGCAGGTCCGACACCCTTGAGGGCAAGAACTTCTTCTTCAGTCACAGTAGCAAAAGCCTCTGCTGAAGTCAAACCTTCATTGTAAAGAGTCTCTACAAGGTTTGAACGAAGGCCTTCAACTTCTGGAAGTTCTGCAAAGGCTTCAAGACTAAGGTCTTTAGCTGCTACTTCTTCCTTAGCAACTGTCTTAGTTTCAGCAACAGGTTGTGGTGCTACTGGTGGCACTGGTGGAACAGGCGCAACTGGTGGGACAGGGGCTTTAACATTATTGAAAAGTCCTTGTTTTTTCAAACGGTGTTTAAAAGCTTTCTTTTTATTTTTTACTTTAGCCATGTTTAGTATTCTCCTATTTTAATCGGCGACACCTTTCCATAAAGTACTGTCGCCATTTTCTTTTTCATCCTCTATTAATAGTGACGTTCCCCGAACAAGCCATCTGGCATATCATGGAAACCTTTGCCAGCACGATAGTTGGCAAACTTACCAATTAGGAAATTGTAAGCATCCAATTTGGCTTCATAACGGTAACTTGCATCACGTGCACGCTCATCGCCATCTTCTTCCCAGATTTTCTTGCTAGCGGCCAAGGCCGTTTCGTTTACTTTAACTTGGGTAACAACCCAGGCTTCGAAGTCTTTTAGAAATTCTTGTTCGTAGGTCATATTTTCCTCTTCATTTTAAAAACCAGCTTAACGCTGGCTTCATTTTCTACTAATAGTGTGTAGAGCTCATAGCCTTACAGTCTCCTATTATAACAAATAATTAGAAATTTGACTAGGTTCTAAACTCTGCATATAAGGCTTTAATGTCATTTGGACGTGTGCGGCAGCAACCACCTAAAATCTTAACCCCAAACTGAGCATGCCAATCCTTGCTGTGTTCAACTAAGGTCAGAGCATCCTTATCCTTAGGTTTCCAAGTCTGCGTACTACCATCATAAACCTCACCTGAGTTGGGGTAAGTAATGAGAGCTTTTCCAGCATTTTTAAGAACAGTAAGAGCCTGATTATACAGCAGAGGCGAACTACAGTTAATTCCTAGAGCCAAGATTTGGTCTGACTGGGCAACAAGCTGGGCAATCTCATCTAGAGAAGTCCCATCACTGATAGTTCCTGGTTCTTGGACTGTAAAACTGATATAAGCTTCAGCTTCTGGAAATTCTTCAGCCAGAAGTTCAATCAAAGCTTGTGCTTCCAGACGATTCGGAATGGTTTCCAAAGCCAACAAATCGACACCCTGGTCTAGGAGAATTTGAATTCGAGGACGATGAAACTCCTTGAGAGCCTCTATGGTAATCTGACCATAATCACCAGTGTACTCAGAACCATTGGCCAAATAGGCTGCGTAAGGACCGACATCACCAGAGATCAATGGATAAGGACGATTAGCTTTCTCACTGTCATCCAAAGTTGCCCAGACCTTATCGCGTGCATTCTTTGCCAACTGAACTGTCAAGGCAATAATCTGCTCCGCTTCTTTCTCATTAAGTCCAACGTCTATCAAGCCTGGCAAGGTTGCCTGATAAGACGATGTGGTAATCAAATCAGCCCCAGCAGCTACATAGGTTTCGTGGATTTTTTGAATAACTTCTGGCTTTTCAAGCAGGTACTTGGCTGACCAGAGTTTGCCAGAAATATCATAACCCAAGCTCTCCATCTCTGTTCCCAGAGCCCCATGAAGAATGAGGGGAGATTTATTCTCTAAATAGTCTTTAAATATTGCCATACAAGGCCTCCTTACCATTTTTTAAAGCGAAGGTAGTGATAGAGGTAGCAGAAAATCATGAAAGGAATACCAAAGTAGAGTCCTGCACGCTGCGAACTATCCCAAGCAATCCCGAGAACAGAAATGGCCAAGAGAACGATTGTAATATAAGGTAGGATTGGGTTAAACGGCGTCTTGTAGTCCAACTCATCATCAGAATGTTCTAAATTCCACTGTTTACGGAAGTTGATTTGTGCCATAGGAATAGAGAGCCAGACAACAACAACTGCAAATCCAGCGATTGATACCAAAGCTAGGTAAACTGTATCTGCTGCATAGATACTTGAAAAGAGCGATAAAACTGCTCCTGCCATAGAAATCAAAAGAGCTGTCATTGGAACACCATGCTTATTAATTTTCACTAGCTTTTTATTGAGCATCCCCTCATTGGCCAAAGACCACAGCATACGGCTTGACGCATAAAGTCCTGAATTTCCAGCAGAAAGGATAGCTGTCAAGATAACAAAGTTCATGATGTCCGCCGCAAATGGAATTCCCATCTTGTCAAAGACATCAACGAAAGGTGCTGAAGAAACTCCTGCTTCTTTCATTGGAAGTAGCGAAGCCAAGACCACAATAGTCAAAACAAAGAAGATCACCAAACGACCAATTGTTGTTTTAATCGCCCGAGGAACTGCCTCTTTAGGGTTGTCCGTTTCACCAGCCGCTATACCGATTAACTCTGTTCCTGAAAAGGCATAGTTAACAGCCAACATAACTGACACAATGGCAATACCGCCATTTGGAAAGAGACCATTAGCCGTCAAGTGCTTGAACATAATGGCCTCATGGTGACCATCAAAACTCACCAATTCAAACATAGCCCCAAGACCTAGTATGATGAAAACTAAAATAGCAATGACTTTTATTGACGAGAAGAAGGACTCTGCTTCCGCAAAAGACCTCACACTCAGAGCATTAATCCCAAAAATCACCAAGGCAAAGAATGCCGCAAAAATCCAAGCCGGAACTGATGGAAACCAACGTTGCATCAACATGGCAGCACCGAGAAATTCTGTTCCCAGGGCTACCGTCCAACAAATCCAATAAAGCCAAGCTACCGTAAAGCCGGTTCCCGGACTGATAAATTTAGTAGCATAGGTGTGAAAGGATCCTGTTACTGGCATGGCAACAGCTAGCTCACCTAATGAAAGCATGACCAAGTAAACAACAATAGCTCCCACAAGATAAGATAGGATAGCTCCAAGGGGTCCAGCTTGTGCAATCGTATAGCCTGAACTCAAGAAAAGACCAGTACCAATGACACCACCCAGCGATAGCATAAAGAGGTGTCGAGAAGTCATCTTCCGTTGGAACTGACCCTCATTTTCATAATTATGGTTTTCCATAGATTCCTCCAATATATGTGATAAAACAAGCTTATCACAATATCATTTCCTTGGATAATAAGTGAAAACTATCAAAGAGATAGTTAAAGACTATCACAAGAAAAAAACTCGGATTTCTCCGAGCTTTTCTTACAATTCTGCCAAAATCGTATCCCATGCTTCATCATAACCGTCACGTGTGACAGATGAAAAGACGATGAAATGGTCATTTTTATCAAAATTGAGTTTTTTCTTAATGATAGATTCGTGCTTATTCCATTTTCCGCGAGGAATCTTGTCAGCCTTAGTCGCCACAACAATAACTGGAATTTCATAATACTTAAGAAATTCATACATTTGGATATCGTCTTGAGTTGGTTCATGTCGGAGGTCAACCAAGCTAACAACCACACGAAGATTGTCTCGAGTCACGAGGTACTCCTCAATCATTTTCCCCCATTTGGCACGTTCTTTTTTAGAAACACGGGCATAACCGTAACCTGGCACATCCACAAAGCGTAGCTTGTCGTCAATATTGTAGAAATTGAGCAACTGGGTTTTTCCTGGTTTCCCAGAAGTACGTGCTAGGTTTTTACGACCAAGAAGTGTATTGATAAAGCTTGATTTACCAACATTCGAGCGTCCTGCTAGGGCAACCTCAGGGAGGTCATCCTGGGGATAGTGACTCTTATTTGCTGCACTGAGCAAAATCTCAGCATTGTGCGTATTTAGGACTTGTTCTTCAGCCATAGGTCCTCCTTACGCTGTTTCCAAAACTGGAGCAGCTGTACCGTCAACGGCTTCTTTAGTAATACGAACCTTAGTCACATCTTCCTGGCTAGGAATTTCAAACATGACATCCATCATGACTTCTTCAATGATAGAGCGAAGCCCACGCGCACCAGTCTTACGTTCAATCGCCTTACTTGCAATAGCTTCAAGAGCATCCTGGTCAAACTCAAGTTCAACCCCATCATAAGACAAGAGGGTTTGATACTGTTTAACCAAGGCATTTCTAGGCTCTGTCAAGATACGAACCAAGTCATCCACCGTTAACTGTTCAAGGGCCGCAAGGACTGGCAAACGTCCGATAAACTCGGGGATAAGACCGAATTTTTGGATATCTTCAGCCACAATTTCTTGCATGTATGATGAGTCATCATCAATAGCCTTATTATTTTGACCAAAACCAATGATTTTCTCACCAAGACGTTGCTTAACGATATCTTCGATACCATCAAAAGCACCACCTACGATAAAAAGAATATTCTTTGTATCAATTTGAATCATCTCTTGGTTAGGGTGTTTACGGCCACCTTGAGGTGGAACGCTAGCTACTGTTCCTTCGATAATCTTCAAGAGGGCTTGTTGAACCCCTTCACCAGAAACGTCACGAGTGATTGATACGTTTTCACCTTTTTTAGCAATCTTATCAATCTCGTCGACATAGATGATGCCACGTTCCGCACGTTCAATATTGAAGTCTGCCGCTTGGATCAGTTTGAGGAGGATATTTTCCACGTCCTCACCCACATAACCTGCCTCAGTCAATGATGTCGCATCCGCAATCGCGAAAGGAACATTCAAGCTACGAGCCAAGGTCTGAGCCAAGAAAGTCTTCCCTGAACCAGTTGGTCCAATCATGAGAATATTTGATTTTTGCAAATCAACATCATTGTCTTCACGACTTTCTGTGAAGTTGATACGTTTATAGTGGTTGTAAACAGCTACCGCCAAGGCACGTTTAGCACGGTCTTGCCCCACGACATAATTGTTCAAAATATCCAAAAGTTCTTTTGGCTTTGGTGTTTCAGCCAAGTCAGCCAAAACTTCTTCTGCCATTTCCTCACGAATGATTTCTTGTGACAAGGCCACACATTCGTTACAGATAAAGACGCCATTGCCGGCAATAATTTTCTTTACTTCTTCTTGGTTTTTGCCACAAAATGAACAATAAACCATTTCTTCATTACGATTTCCAGCCATTTATTCCTCACTCTTTTCTAAAATAGGGTGCCATAGAAGGCGTGAATAGTATTGACAAGGTTGGTAAAAGCATTTAAAAAGAGAAAAACTGCTAACCCATAACGTTTCTTGCGAAAGGCAGGAATGGCAGAGAGCACACAAAGTACCCCCAATAATGCAGTAAATAACCCAAAAACACTACGTTGCATGAACCTAGTCTCCTTCTTTTTCATAGCGACTTATGATAAAGTCGTAGGCATTTTTATCATCCTTGGCCACACGTTCGTGTGATACCTCTTTAAATGCCGTCATATCTAGTTGTGGAAAATACGTGTCTCCCTCTAAATCAGCCTCAATAGTTGTCTTGATGAGTGCATCATAATGTCCATCAAAAGCCTTGTAGACACCAGCACCACCAGCAATATAGAGATCCTTATCTTGCTGTTCAAACCAGGCTAGGGCTTCCTCAACACTCGTAACGGTCGTTACACCCTCACAGTCGAAGTCCTCGTCTCGTGTCAAAATCAAGGTTTCACGTCCTGGCAGGCAACGACGGTTCATGCCATCAAAGGTCACACGCCCCATGAGAATTGCTGAGCCCATGGTCGTTTTCTTGAAATGTGCCAGTTCAGCAGGCAAATGCCAAGGCATGGTGTGATTCTTCCCAATAACATGGTTACGAGCTTCCGCCCAAATAGCAATGAGTTGTTTAGACAAAGTATTTCCTTTTCTTTTTAAGTTTACAATCCATTCTAACAAAAAAAGAGAAAAAGAGCTTGGAAAAAACTTTGCCAGCTCTTTATGGACTTAAATTATCAACGTTTATTAAATTGCTAAGTCAAATTTGAGTTGAGGCTTAACAGGATCATAGTCAACCAATTCAAAATCTTCCGGTTTGATATCAAAGAAATTAGTTCCATCAGGAATATTGAGGACTAAACGTGGTTGGCAATCAGATGGCTGACGTTTGAGAAGTTCTTCAGCTTGCTCAAATTGATTGTCATAGATATGGAGGTTGTTGATGAAATAAAAGAATTTACCAACTTTCCAACCAAAGTGCTTGGCAATCATCATCTGAAGAGCCACATACTGCATGGCATTAATATGATGAGCCACCAACATATCGTTAGAGCGTTGCGTCAAAGTGGCGTCCAAATAAATGTCCTCACCCACACGACGAACATCAAACATGGTTTGGAAAGCACAAGGCTGAAGTCCTGCTGTCTCCTCGAAGGCCTCGTAATCCCAAAGGGAGATGACATTGCGACGATTCCATGGATTAGCCTCCAACTGAGCCAGCAAACGGTTAATGATATCGTGCTTCTTAACGACCGCCCCATAACGCTGACCAATTGAACGCTTGTCCCCATTATTGGCAGGCACGCCTTCAACTTCCCAATCATTCCAATAATGCACATTATACTTGTCTTCAAGGACATCTAGGCTGTTTGTCTGGTCTTGATAAATCCAAAACACTTCTTTGATAGCAGATTTGATAGCGATAGGACGAAGAGTGGTAATTGGAAACTCTCCCTTGCTCAAGTCATATTCTGCAAAAGCTCCAGTGATGTATTTGGAATTGGCTGTCGTACCATCCTTATATTTAGGACGTGCTTGCTCTGACCAAACGCCTTCTTCCATGATTTTAGTGATATTTTCTTTAAAAATAGTGTCTGCTTTTGTCATGATTTTCCTCTTTATTCAATGTCACATTTAACGCTCGCAACATATATAGAAACAACTTTACTTCTCTAACATAGCTAGAAAACTACTAGAGTGCCACTTCAATTTTACCTTATTCTGGTGTAAATGAGAAATATAAGCTATGGAATAGCAAAAGTAAGTCGTGTAAAATCCCCCAGTTCCTATCAAAAAATAAGATATAACTAACTATCAAAGTTTTTTCAAGGCGAAAGCGCTCTTTTATGGTAAAATCACTATAGATTAGTATCATCTGGATACTCTACAATGAAGAAAAAAGGAAACATCATATGTCTATTGGAATTGATAAGATTGGTTTTGCGACCAGTCAATATGTTCTAAAAATGGCTGATCTCGCTCTTGCCCGTGGGGCGGAGCCTGAAAAATTCAGCAAGGGGCTGATGCTTGATGCAACCAGTATTACGCCGATTACAGAAGATATCGTGACGCTTGCCTCTGATGCGGCGGCTGATATTTTAAATGACGACGACAAAAAAGCTATCGATATGGTCATCGTGGCTACTGAGTCTTCCATTGACCAGTCCAAGGCTGCTGCTGTCTATGTTCACAGTCTTTTAGGTATTCAGCCTTTTGCCCGTTCTTTTGAAATGAAGGAAGCTTGTTACGCTGCAACAGCTGGACTTAACTACGCTAAATTGCACGTGGCAGCCCACCCAGATAGCAAAGTTCTGATTATCGCTAGTGATATTGCCCGCTATGGTGTCGGATCTTCTGGGGAGTCAACTCAAGGAGCTGGTGCTGTAGCTATGCTAGTCAGTCAGAATCCACGTATTTTGGAACTTGCTGATGATAATGTGGCACAAACTCGTGATGTCATGGACTTCTGGCGTCCAAACTATAGTTCAACGCCTTATGTTCAAGGCATCTATTCAACCAAACAGTACCTTGACAGTTTGAAGACAACTTGGGCAGCTTATCAAGAACGCCATCAGGCTGACTTTGCTGATTTTGCCGCTTTTTGTCTCCACCTTCCTTATCCTAAGCTAGCTCTTAAGGGACTTAACAAGATTATTCCAAAAGATTTGAATCCAGAGAATAAAGAGCGTCTGACAAATAACTTTGATGCTTCAATTACCTATAGTCGTCAAATTGGAAACATCTATACAGGGTCACTCTATCTTGGACTTCTTTCTTTGCTTGAACAGTCGCAAGACCTTAAAGCCGGAGATAAGATTGGCTTCTTCTCTTACGGTTCTGGAGCTGTCTCTGAAATTTTCTCAGGACGTCTGGTTGAAGGTTACAAAGACCTGCTTCGTTCGGATCGTCTAGATATCTTTGCCAAACGTCAACACTTGAGCGTTTCTGATTATGAAAAACTTTTCTATGAAGAGGCTCAGTTGGATGACACTGGTTCTACTCAATTCGCTGATTACCAAACCGGAGCTTTCCGTTTAGCCGAAATCTCTGAACACCAACGTATCTACAAAGGAAATTAATATGACTAAACTCTCTTGGACTGGTTTTTCCAAGAAGACACCGCAAGAACGTAAGGAGCATTTGAAAAAGAATGCTCTTTTGTCTCAGGAAAATCAAGATCTTCTGGATAAGGACCAACAACTTGCCCTTGAAACAGCCAATCAAATGGCTGAAAATGTTATTGGTCGATTCACACTACCCTTTGCCATTTGCCCAGATGTATTGGTAGATGGTGTGACCTATCAGGTTCCCATGGTTACCGAGGAACCCTCAGTTGTGGCTGCTGCTTCCTATGCTAGCAAGCTCATTAAGCGCTCTGGCGGTTTCACAACTACGATTCATGACCGTCAGATGATTGGCCAAGTCGCCCTCTTTGATGTCCCTGATAAGGTTTCTGCTTCAAGCAAAATTCAAGCAGCCAGTCAGGAACTTATTGAGATTGCCAAAGAGGCTCACCCTTCTATTGTTAAGCGTGGGGGTGGCCCTCGCAAGCTCTGGACTGAGACTAAAGGAAACTTCCTCATTGTCTATCTAGCCGTTGATACCCAAGAAGCCATGGGAGCCAATATGGTCAACACCATGATGGAAGCCCTGGTGCCAGAATTAGAAAACCTGTCAGAAGGTCAAAGCCTTATGGCTATTCTCTCAAATCTAGCCACTGAGAGTCTTGTGACAGCGACTTGTCGTCTTAGCACACGCTTCCTCAGTCGAAATAAGGAAGAGGCACATGACCTAGCCAAGAAAATGGAGATGGCCAGCCAACTGGCTCAGGTGGACCCCTACCGAGCGGCTACCCATAATAAGGGAATTTTCAATGGTATCGATGCCCTAGTTATCGCGACCGGAAATGATTGGCGAGCAGTTGAGGCCGGTAGCCATGCCTATGCTAGCAAGGATGGTAGCTACCGTGGTCTATCCACATGGACTTATGATCAGGAAGCTAAGGAACTTGTTGGAGAATTAACCCTCCCCATGCCAATCGCAACCCGTGGCGGTTCTATCGGACTCAACCCTAGTGCTTCTATCGCCCATGATTTGCTTAATCATCCAGATGCCAAAACCCTAGCCAGTATCATCGTCTCTCTTGGTTTGGCACAAAATCTGGCTGCTTTGAAAGCTCTGACTTCAACAGGAATCCAAGCAGGACATATGAAACTCCAAGCCAAATCTCTAGCCTTGTTAGCTGGGGCTAGTCCTGAAGAGATGCCTCAAGTTTTGGCTGAACTTCTCAAGGCCAAACATATGAACCAAGAAACTGCACAAGCAATTTTGGAGAAACTCAGAACCCCATAAGAAGTGATTCAAAAGCATAAAAAATCACTCTGCCTTATCACATAAAAAATAAAGATGTTGGAAATTTTATCTCAACATCTTTTTTATATCTTCCAAGTTCTGACTTGACTTGAATTTCTATAATGTTATAATCTAGTTATGAAAACTAGATAAAGAGGTTTTTATAATTTGACAACACAACAATACCCTCTCTGGGAAGAATTACCAGAGATTGAACTCTATTTGGATCAGGTTTTGCTCTATGTCAACCAGGTCACCCAAAGCACTCTGGGACCAAACGACAAGGGGCTAACCGCCTCTATGGTCAATAATTATGTCAAACACGGCCATGTCGCAAAACCCATCAAGAAAAAATATAATGCTGCTCAGGTAGCTAGACTTATTGTCATCACTAGTCTAAAGACCGTCTTTGAGATTTCTGAGATTGCTAAAACCTTGGAAATCCTACGAACAGATGCTGAAAGCCAAAAGAGCTACTACAATGACTTTGTAGCCTGTATGAATGGTCAGTTTCCTCAAGAAGCTCCACAAGTCATACTCTCAGCCTGTCAGACGCTTCAATGCTACCGAGCTACTCATCAACTTTTGAACGACCTTGAAGGAGGAAATAATGTCTAATACTGCTACTTTTAATACTTCTCCCAACCTCAAACTCAGTAAAAAACTTAGCTTTGGTGAGGAAGTTGCCAACAGTGTGACTCACGCCGTCGGTGCTGTGGCCATGCTAGTCTTACTGCCAATTACTGCTGTTCATGCCAACAACGGCTATGGTATGACTGCTGCTGTCGGGATGTCTGTTTTCGTTATCAGCCTTTTCCTCATGTTTTTGAGCTCAGCCATCTACCATGCTATGGATTACAACTCACCCCACAAGATGGTTCTAAGAATTATTGACCACAGCATGATTTATATCGCCATTGCTGGAAGCTACACCCCTGTTGCCCTCTCATTGGTTGGCGGTTGGCTAGGCTATAGCATCATCATCCTTCAATGGGGAACAACAATTTTTGGCATTCTCTACAAAATCTTTGCTAAAAAAATCAATGAAAAGTTCTCCCTCTTCCTCTATCTGATGATGGGATGGTTGGTTATCTTCATTATTCCAGCTATCGTCACCAAGACAGGGCCAGCCTTTTGGGGACTTATGCTTGCCGGAGGATTGTCATACACGGTTGGGGCAGCTTTTTATGCTAAGAAAAAACCATACTTCCACATGATTTGGCACCTCTTCATCATGCTAGCTTCAGCTCTGCAATATCTGGGTATCGTCTACTTCATGCTTCCTTAAGCTAATACTAGACTTCTAGGTGTTATGGTATAATAAGGCATACGGAGGTAAATCATATGAAAAAAGAACTCAGACGAGATCCAAACAACAAAATTATTGCTGGTGTTTGTTCTGGTATCGCTAAATATCTTGACATTGACCCTGTCATTATTCGCCTCATTTGGGCTGCAGCGATTTTCTTATTCGGAACAGGCTTTCTTTTCTACATCATTTGCTGGATTATTATCCCAGAAGAAAGCAAGTGGTAAGCTATCATTGAATATACAAAAAAGGTTTGCCAATTGGTAAACCTTTTTTAGATTGAAGATAAAGTTTTTGGAATTTCTTTAGATAATATCGGACCTTAGATGAACTTGTCCAGTGGATGATTTCAGGAATCTAGGAAGCTCCACTATGTATTTCATATTAGCAAACAATAACCTTATTCTCGTGAAAGCAAGTCTTCATGGTCTCTAATCCACTTTTTTATTTGGTATAAAAGTGGTAAAAAATCTTTTCCTAAATCAGTTAAACCATAATAAACTGGAGAACCTGTACTAGCTTTTCCTTCACGACTAATGATATTAATTGACTCTAATTCACGAAGATTTTGAGCAAGAACTTTTCGAGATATAGTCTTCAACCTTCTTTCAAGTTCTGCAAAATGAAGTGTCTCATTTTCTAACGTTAAAATAATAAATATAGCCCATTTCCCTAACAAAGGTTGAGCAAGCTTGCGTAAATAGATTTCGTTTTCCATGTTACCTCTAGGTACCTTCTTTTTCTCATTATTAAAGTCTGTTACTATTGTACTACATTCGAAAGGAGCAAAGCATGGTATTTTTTGAAACAAGAGAATTCGAATTTGAAACACGACGTGTCATGTGGTACTGCCCAAAAGGTGGAAGTGACTTTGCCGAGGTTGAAAATATCTGTCAACAGATCACAGATGGTAACTACGAGTCTTGGTATCATGGCTGGAAAAATGGTGCTGAAAAACTATTAAAACGTAGTCAAAGATATTCCTCTAAAATTAGTCGAGGACATGCTTTTTTGCGAGCCAGTCGTTATTTCCAAGCCTCTGAATTTTTCCTTTCCCCTTTGGATAAAAGAAAAATAAACGTCTATCAATTATCAGTTAAATATTTTTATGAGGGACTAAATACGTTAGAAATTCCTTATCGTTTGGAAAACATTCCGTATGATGATATCTCTTTACGTTCTCTTTATTTCACTCATAAGACAAAAACATGCAAAGGAACACTCTTTATCTGTGGTGGTTTCGATGCCTTGTTAGAAGAACTTTATTTTACAAATGTTGTTGCAGGAATCGAAGAGGGGTATGATGTCATCATTTTTGAGGGACCCGGTCAATCCTCTGTCCTTAGAGAACATCATCTTCCATTTATTCCTAATTGGGAAAAGGTTTGCCAAGCCGTAATTAATTACTACGAAAATCAAGTTTCTAAACCTTTTATCGGAATCGGTCTATCCTTGGGCGGTTTGCTAATGGCTCGCGCACAAGGAAATAAAAATGACTTATTTGATAGTATTGTTTTATATAATTATTTCCCAAGTGTCCTAGAATCCTTCAAAAATAATATCCCTAGAATATTCCATCGTTTCATTGGTGATACAATGCCAAGTTTTGTTGAAAAGTTAGCTATGTTTTATATTCAAAGAAATAAGTTTTTAAATTGGCAGGTTGAACATGCAAAGTGGAATTTTGGAGAATCCTCACTATCTTCTTTGATTAATCGCTGTAAGGAATTTAAGGAAGTAACAATTACAGGGCCCGTTCTCGTACTTTTAGCTGCCAATGATATGTATTACGATAAACAACTAGGTTTTAAGTATTTTGAATCCATACCCTCGAAAGAGAAAAAGTTAATTATTTTTGATAAAGAAAACTACTCAAGCGACCTTCACTGTCAGAATGGTTCTGCTTTTGATAGTAATGACGAAATCTTTGAATGGTTAAGTGAAATAGAGTTACCTTAATTTATAGACATATGTAAAAAAAAGTGATACAGATCTAAATTTCTTACCATTTAGGTCTGTATCACTTTCTTTTTTTATTTTCTCAAGCGGAAAATCAAATAGCTGACATTAACAAGGAGTAAAACACTCCAAAGAATGAGAAAGGGAATATTTCCTCGAACAGCATTGTGCCAAATACCTAGGGCGTATAAGGCCATAAAGACTAGTGAGCCTAGAACTGCTGTTCCCTTATTGTTTTGTGGTTGTTTAGACATATGAACCTCCTTTGATTGCTTGGTCTGATCCGGTTTAAAGCCATAAACCAGAGCGAGAAAAAGTCTGGCTTGGCGTTTGACATCATTTGCCAAAGACCTATGAGACTGAGCATAGATGCCTTTTGGATTGTAGAAAGATTTATCAAACTGTTCAGGCGCTTGCTGTCCCCAACGTTTTTTCAATTTGTTGGGTGAACGAAAGCCCCTAGTCATTCGATTACGAAAATCAGGGTCATGTGGTTGGACCGGCTCCACATCCAATTGCCAGTGGCGCTTGAAATTACCATAGTTAAAACTGGCACCATTAACCACTCCACTCTCGGTCACCTGCTCCGCATCGACCTCATTGAGAAAATTTCCCTGACTATCTAGAATAAACTCAATCCGATTATAGAGAAGAATTTTCAAATTAACACTTGGAATCCCATCAGGATAAACCGCCTTGCCATCACAGATAGAAACCTTCTGGTGCAAACGTCCCTGATCAAACATGGTGAAAGGCTTCCATCTGAGATAGACAGCCAAAGCTTCTTTATCTGTCATCCCTGGCTTTTTATAATGCGTCCTCACATACTGGGCCTGTTGACTAGAAATCAGGTAACGTAGCTGATGGATTTGTCTCTCAATAGAGGCATTCTTAGACAAACTATCACCAGGAAAAGCCAGGTCTACCAATTTAACGACATCCTTCCAAAAGGAATCATGCGGTGCCAAGTCAGGATCAAAATAAGATAAAAGGTGTTGGGTTTCTTCAAGCTCTCCCGATAAATCCTCTGGCATCCCTATATAAGCTAACAATAGCTTTAGCACCTGCAATGGCTGGTAGTCCCTTTGCCAGTCCTCCCATAAGTTTCGAAAGGCTTTTGAACCAATGAGCATCACATCTCTCCTCAATAACATACGTAAATTTAATCAATCGTCTCTTTGATGAACCCCTCTATCTTTGCTACTACCTCTTTGGTCTGATAGTGATAAAGATAATGCGGAGAATCATAAAAAGTCACTTCGATATTTTTCTGGTCCTTTGCAAAGCTAGTCGCATAATGCCGCCAGTCCTTCTGGCTAAAACCAGTACCCCCACCATTCGAGACCATCAGTAAGATTGGAATTTGTGAATCAATGCTAGAAGTAACCTTTTTCGCATTTTCCTTAACAGACAGGCTCTCATTTAACATAGCCTTTGACAAAATTTGACGATAGGCTATCCGTTGATAGAGGCGGTGGTCACTACTACTGAGATTGGCATTAGGCACATATAAGCGACTCGGTAAATACCTTAATAAGCCTAATTGACTTCCCCAACGAGCCATACGTAAAATCTGGGGATGTATTGTTAAATGAGAGTAACTTTCTGGTAGGGCCCAATCTAAACCAATGATAGCTTTCACTTCACTAGGATATTTTTCCTGCCACAGAAGTGTCTCTAAGGAGGCCATCGAATGAGAAAGGATAATATAAGGACCTGAGACATGAGCCCTGGCTAGGGCTTGACGTGTCTCTGAAAGAACCTCAGAAACATCTCGGGACTTGGATGTGTCCTCACTGTAACCATAGCCAGCCCTTTCAACAACGACTATCTTATACTGCTTCGAAAACCCATCATACAAGTCTTTAAAATCTAGAATGGGAGAGGCTGTTCCAGCACCAGAAAGAAAAACTAGAGTTTGTGGCCCCTCCCCCTTTACAAAGACACTCATGTCATGACCATTCACAGACACCATTTGCCCCACAGGATTGAGAGAAGCCTTCTCTCTTTGCAAGGCCAATCTATGATAGGTAAAGCTCGCCAGTAACAAGAGCAGGACTGCTCCCAGCAGAAATAAGAGTCTTTTCATAAAAACGTGCATGGTTTATCCTACTAAAAAGTCAGCTAGCTTAGCTAACCGACTTTCTGATTTATTCGGCATCTGGGCGTGATTTGCGAGCAATATCAGCAAGGATATTTTCTACAAATTCTGACACAGCTTCAGTGTGTGTTTGTTTTTGTCCATAGCGACGAACGTTAACAGTTCCGTCTTCCATTTCCTTATCACCAACAATCAATTGGTAAGGGATTTTTTGTGTTTGAGACGCACGAATCTTGTATTGCATTTTCTCGTTACGTTCATCCACTTCAACACGGATACCACGGTCACGAAGTTGTTTAGCAACTTCCCAAGCGTAATCTGTGTGGGCTTCATTTGAAACTGGGATAACAGTCACTTGTTGAGGTGCCAACCAAGTTGGGAAGGCTCCTTTATAGTTTTCAATAAGGATAGCTGTAAAGCGTTCCATTGTTGAGATAACACCACGGTGAATCATTACTGGACGGTGTTCTTCCCCATCAGCTCCGATGTATTTAAGGTCAAAGCGTTCTGGAAGCAAGAAGTCCAATTGGATAGTAGAAAGTGTTTCTTCATTACCAAGGGCAGTCTTCACTTGGATATCAAGTTTTGGACCGTAGAAGGCAGCTTCACCTTCTGCTTCAAAGTAGTCGAGTTCCATGTCATCCATGGCTGATTTCAACATGCTTTGAGCATTTTCCCACATTTCATCATTGTCAAAGTATTTGTGAGTATCTTTAGGGTCGCGGTATGACAAACGGAAACGATAGTCAGTCAAGCTGAAATCTTCGTATACGTCGATGATCAATTGAAGCGTACGTTGAAACTCATCTTTGATTTGTTCAGGTGTTACGAAGGTATGACCGTCATTAAGTGACATTTCACGCACACGTTGAAGTCCTGTAAGGGCACCTGATTTTTCATAACGGTGCATCATACCAATTTCAGCGATACGGATAGGCAATTCGCGGTAAGAATGCACATGGTGTTTGTAAACTTCGATGTGGTGAGGACAGTTCATTGGACGAAGAACAAACTCTTCTCCATCACCCATATCCATTGGTGGGAACATGTCTTCACGGTAGTGATCCCAGTGACCTGAAGTTTTGTATAACTCAACTGAGGCAATTGGTGGAGTGTATACGTGTTGGTAGCCTGCTGCTACTTCCTTGTCCACGATGTAGCGTTCCAAGACACGACGGATTGTCGCACCGTTTGGCAACCAGAATGGAAGACCTTGACCAACCTCTTGAGAAATCATGAACAAATCAAGTTCTTTACCAAGTTTACGGTGGTCACGTTCTTTAGCTTCTTCAAGACGTTTAAGGTAAGCCTTGAGATCTTTTTTATCGAACCAAGCTGTACCGTAGATACGTTGCATCATAGCATTATCGCTATTTCCACGCCAGTAAGCACCTGCAACATTCAAAAGGTGGAAGACTTGGATACGACCAGTTGATGGTACGTGTGGGCCACGGCAAAGGTCAACGTACTCACCTTGACGGTAGATAGTCAAACCACCTTCGTCTTCTGAGTGCTCTTCAATCAATTCCAATTTATATGGGTCATTTTTGAAGATTTCACGCGCTTCGTCTTTAGTCACTTCTTCACGGATTGATGGGAAGTTTTCTTTAACGATTTTCTTCATTTCTTCTTCGATACGAGGAAGGTCTTCGTTAGAAATTTGACCAGCTTCATTGTCAGTATCGTAGTAGAAACCATCTTCGATAGCTGGACCAACACCCAAATGAATATCTGGGAAAAGGCGACGAGCTGCTTGGGCAAACAAGTGAGCCGCTGAGTGACGCAAGATTGGAAGAGCATCTTCGTGATCAGGTGTCACAATTTCGATGCTTCCATCTTCAGTGATCGCACGAGTTGTGTCAATCAATTTGCCGTTAAATTTACCAGCAAGTGCCTTTTTAGCCAAAGAGTTGCTGATAGATTGTGCAATTTCAAAAGTTGTAACGCCAGGTTCGAATTCACGAACAGCGCCATCTGGGAAAGTAATGTTAATCATCGTATTCTCCTTTATTATTGTTAGCATGAATATTATCGAGGTGCTCTTGAAATCAGGAACAGAAACGTTTTACTATCTTAAATATAAAAAAGCGACATCCTCAAAAGGACGTCGCAACGTGGTTCCACCTTAGTTCATGTACGACAAAAAACGAGTCTGTCCTACACCTCTGATTGGCTCTAACGTGGCCACCGTTTTATGTTTGCATAAAAAGTTAATCGAGTAGTCCCAATCATGTCCTCTGCGTGATTTCCAGCACCACACGCTCTCTGAAAGATTTCCCATGACTGATATGTCTCTATGCGTTATTATAGCATGAAACTGTAATTTTTCAAGCTAATTATCTCTTTTATTAATCAATTCTAAGATTTTATCTAACTAGGAAAATCTGGTGGCTTTCCTAATCCAAAAGTTTCGTGATATTTCTGATTTTCTTGACCTGTTTGGCTGATCCTTTGAGGATACGAACAGAGCCATTAACAGGCAAGGTAATAGCCTTAGTTGGCAAATAAGTTACCATACGCGTCAAGCGTTTCATGGTACTATCTTCACCATTCAAATCATTGTGGAAATCCTTAGAAATCGTAAGGTCCAAGTAATACTCATAGACACGTTTTCCAAAGTTTTCCGCAGAAATTTCATAAAGCTTGTCAGCCCACTTAGTTTCGTCTTTTTCTGGTGTTGCAATGGCAGCTTCCAAAATGGCCCCGGCTAAATCATTATCATGATAATAAAGCGTTCCAAACATCTGGTCTGTAATCACATTATCCAAATAAGGATTTCCATGAGCAATAATCGGGGTACCGCTAGCCAAGGCTTCCAGATAGGTCAAGCCTTGAGTCTCACTGGTTGATGCCGAAATGAAGAAATCAGCAGACTTATAATAAAGTGCTGTCTCACTAGGCGCAATCATACCAGTGAAAACCACCTTGTCCTGAATACCTAGTTTTTTGGCTTGAGACTTAAGATCTGGTAGGTAAGGACCGTCACCAGCCACAACCAAACGCACCTTGTCGTCTTCCTCCAAAACAGAAGGGAGAGCAGCCAGCACAGCCTGGATGTTTTTCTCATAGGACACACGAGAAAGGCTCAACAACATGGTCTCATCAGTGGCAATACCAAGCTTGGCTCTCAAGTCTGCCACATCATCTTCAGTAATCTCTGGACGTTGGAATTTTTCAAGTTCAATTCCAGTTGGAATGACACGTTTTTCAGCTGCAACCTTGTACTTGAGCAAAAGGTCATAAACAATCTCACTCGGACAGATGACTCCATCCAAATCGCTCATAAAGCCTCGAACAATGTACTTAACCATACTTGGACGGATAACCATACCTTTGGCAATATAGCGGACATAGTCTTCATACTGAGTATGGTAGGTATGCACAACAGGAATCCTAAGTTCGCGTGCAATGGCAATCCCTAGCAGACCTAATGAAAACTCTGTCTGCGTATGAATAATATCAAGCTTATATTGTTTAGCAATCTCTAGTGCCTTGGAAAAGCCACGATAAGCTACACGGCGATCCTTAAAAGCAAAGAAAGGCACACTCGGAATACGGACAATCTGCCAGTCTTCATAGCGGTCAACATCTCTATCAGTTGTGGTAAAGATAAAGACTGTATGCCCCATTTTTTCCAACTGCGTCTTCAGCGTGCGAATACTAGTCGCAACACCTGATACCTGTGGAAAATAGGTATCTGTAAACAATCCGATACGCATTTAAATCTCCAATACTTCTTTGTAGGCTTCAACAAGCTTTTGGGCGACATCATCAATCGAGCGACTTTCTGCAACCTTATAGCCTTCTTCACGTTTGTCCACTTTACCATCGATAATATCTTGCAAGGCTACTACAAATTCGTCCACGTTGTGCCCAAATGAGGCCGATTTGTCATCAACCCAGCCTTCATAAACAGGAATATCACGCAAGACCACATGCTGGTGACTGGCAAAGGCTTCTAGCACCACAATCCCTTCAGTTTCCTCGTAAGATGGAAAAAAGAAAGCATTAGCACCACTCATAGCTCCCTGGAAGACGGCTCCCTTGAAATAACCTGGGAAGCTGACATTATCAGGATGCTTACCATTGACAATGTCTCGAATCTTCTTAGGAATTAGCCATTTGCTGATACTACCTAACCAAATGAAACGAACATGAGGCATCTTTTCGGCAACCTTGACGAAATCTTCAATTCCCTTGCGTTGGAAATAAAGACCCGCACAAATAACCACTGGCTGTCCTTCCTTGATACCAAAGTAGTCTCGGAAAACTTCTTCCTTACGTGGATCCTTACCGTATTTTTTCAAATCAATCCCATTTGAAACAGCAATGATTGGCGTGGTAACTCCGTAAGACTGAATCAATTTTTTGGAATACTCAGATGGCGTAATCACGTAATCGGCCTTTTGGTACATGTGGGCCAAATATTTCCCAAAAAGTGGGGCCAAGAGGTTAGAACCGATGAATGAATTTTCAAAGTCCTCACGTGTCGAATGACCATGCATGATGACCTTCTTGCCACGGCGTTTTGCAGCATGCAACAACATCAAGCTGCGTGGCCCATAAGTATTAATATGAACGACATCATAATCACCCAAGATGTCCGTTGTATAGGGAATCCCCGCCAAGTCCAAGGCATGCATCTGATGGTGGAGAGCTCGTCCGATTCCTGATTTTTCAAGAACCGATTTTCCTTCAAGATAAAGTAGAACTTTCATACTCTTCATTATAGCTTAATTTAGTAGAAATTTCATCTTGCAGTTGGCTTTATCTTGATTTCTCATTTAATGAGATGGACAGCCAAATACTAAAAAAGATCGAGAATACTCGATCTTTTAGGTCATCATCTTAAACGTCTTTACGGCGACGATGGCTATATGCTACACCCATGACTGCTGCCACTTCTGCTGCCACACCAAGGGCAAGCAAGGCAGTATCGTTTGCTTGACCAGTCTCTGGAAGTTGAGGTCCTGATTTCTCAGAGGATTGAACTGGCTTAGCTGGTTTTGGAGTCACCGGTGGAGTAGGCGGAGTTGGTGGTGTTGGCGGAACCACTGGTGGTTTAGGTGGGACACTTGGTGGTGTCGGTGGTGTTGGCGGTGTAGGAGGTTTTGGAGAAATGTAACTATTGTTAAATTCTGTATCCAAAGGAAGGAGAACGGCTGCTACAAGTAGATTTTCCTTTTCACCTACAGTCTTAGTAACGGTCACCTGGAATTTAGCCACCATGTTATCATAAACCACGTCAGCTTCATTGCCCTTGACTTCTTCAACAGTGTAGTAGTAAACACCTGGTTTGTCGTAGACAATATTTCCAAAACTAATATTTCCTTGTGCATTATTGGTCACTGTTTGGATAACATTACCCTTGTCGTCCTTGAGGACGAAACTAAACTCACCATCTTTGAGGTTACGACCTGTAAGAACCTTGGTCAATTCGAATTTAGCCTTAGCTGGTTGCACGTCTTTAACATAGTTATTGAAAACAGTGTCTTTTGGATTAGCAACTGTTGATACCAAAGCATCACCATCTCGTGTCACTGTAATCCAGACAGTCGCTTTCATACCATCATAGATGATATCTTCGTTAGTTCCCTTAACTTCTTCAACAGTATAAGTGTAAGTTCCTGCCTTATCAAAGTGAAGTTCACTAAACGCAACACGACCATCAGCTGTATTACCAACTGTTTCGACAATATGACCGGCACTATCTTTGAGAACAAATTGGAACTCATTAGCAGTCAAAGTTTGGTTGACACCTGCCTTAGTCAATTCCTTACTGAACTGAATAGTGGCCTTAGCTGGAGTCACAAACTTGTTGTTAAAGATAGTGTCTTTAGGATTAACCACGGTTGAAACAAGAGCATCGCCATCACGTGTTACCGTGATAGAAACAGCAGCTTTCATGCTGTCATAAACAATTGAGTCATCCTTACCTGTAAGCTCTTCAACAGTGTAGTTGTAAGTACCTACCTTGTTAAAGGTTAACTCACTAAAGGCAACCTGACCATCAGCCGTATTACCAACAGTTTCAAGGACTTTTCCAAAACGGTCTTTGAGAACAAATTGGAATTGATCTGCTTTTAGATCTTGTTTAACGCCTGCCTTGGTCAATTCCTTACCAAATGCAATTTTGGCCTTGGCTGGTGTTACCAATTTATTGTTAAAGATAATGTCTTCTGGATAGGCAACCTTAGCAACCAATTTAACTTGGTTATCTACAGTTTCACGAACAACCTGAATGGTGATATTGGCTTCTAGTTTGTCATAGACCACATCTTCGTCATTACCTGGAACCTCTGTCACACGATAACGATAGATGCCTGGCTTACTGAGTGAGAGATCTGAAAAAACGATTTTACCCTTGGCATCATTAGTGGTTTCCCCTAACTCAACAGGATTGGCACTATCAGTCACATCAACCAATTTGAAGGTAAATTCTTTGTCCTTGAGGTTTCTGCCCGCCAAGTCCTTCTCAAGTTCAAGATTGAAATACGTTTGTTGTTCACCACCTGCATTTCCACGACCTCCAACTAAACGTACTTCATAATCATAATTTTTTGTCTCAGCATTCGTGTATAGGTTAACTTTATTCGTAGTATTATTCTGATTAGATGTTAGCTTTCCTAATCGTGTTTGATACCAAATATAAACCATACGGTCTAGCTGATTAAGATTAAGTTCGAATTTAGTATCGTCGTGAGAAAAACTCTTGATTAACTCCATAGCAGATCCCTTGTCAATCCAAGGATCTGCTGAATCAATATAGCGAAGCTGTAGAGATCCATCCACAAATTTTTGGTTATCAGACCAGGTATCAATCAATTGAAGGTTATTTAAAACACGCCTAGCATAATTAACACGCATCCCCCAATTAATCAAAGTAGGATCATTCTTATCTTGACTACCCCACTTAGAAATAATTTCATCTTCTGGGATAGGATTAGCTTTCCCAACTGTAACATCTATAACATGGCCATCAAAATCAAGGTGTAAATGTTCCCCACCTTCAAAATCCTCTGAAAAGAGAGTATCTAACTCTAAATTCATAAATTTCCCGATAGGATAATCTTCAAAATAACGATTAAATGTGGTTTCAATTTTGTTTGTCTTGGGATCAACCTGAGCAATCCCTACAACTTCGTTATTAGGATTGTAAACATTAACACTATAACCCGTCCTAAACTGTAATGCACTTGGTATAGTGAGAATGACCTTATCACCTGAATTAATAGCTATATCATCAGGAAAAGGAATATTGTGATAAACAACCTTGTTAGTCGCGTACTTATTATTACCATTTGGAAATTCCATTTCCACATCAGGATTTTGAATATGGATTTCAGTTCCTATCTTTGTCACCTTGACATCCGCTGAGACGGGATTGATCGAGTTGGTAATCTTAAGTCCAAAATTATCAAAAGACGTTGTGCTACTATTCTTTGCTTCTGCAAGAGCACTAGCTTCACGTGTCTCATTAACGGCTACAGGTGTCTCACTGAGCCCCTCACTAGTCTTATCTTGTGATGTACTCGTTTGTTCAGAGCTTGCAACCGTTTGCTCTTGAACCGCAGCTTCACTAGTAACAGCAGTCACTGAAATAGCACTGATACTTTCTGCATGAACGGTAGGTTCAACTGTCGCTTCATGACTTGAGACACTAGTGCTTGTCCTTTGGCCCCCACCATCAGACTCGCTAGCTTCCTCAAGTACACTCGTCGCTGGTTGCCCTTTAGGCTCCTCAGCTTGCTCTGCTTTGGCGGTACTCACACCAAAAACTGCAAACGAAAGTAAGACCGATGCAACGCCCACCGTAAACTTACGAATGGAGAAACGTTGCCTCGAATCACCGAATCGGTTATTCATGATTCTATCCTCCCATTATTACAAATCTTAACATTTTTGTAACCCTTTTCATTTTGGATTATACACTATTTTCAGAATTTTGCAAGAAAATTATTTACCTATTTGGATGTTTTGTAAAGCTTTCTAAGATATCAATAGATAGTGAATTTTGTAAGCCCTTATATTATAAGCTTTCTTTCGGGACCCCTCTTTTAATATTGTTTTTATTTCTCATTTTATCGCCATAATTTTAATTCAATTTCCGTCTGAAAAATGCTAAAATTCAGATTTTCTCTTAGAAAAATGAGAAGATTATCTTATCTAAAAGCAGAAAAAAACTGCCATTCTTAAATGAATAGCAGTCGTCTTTAAATTAATTAAGAAAATGAGCATAAACACTCATTTAAAGTATTTTAGTCAAGCTCTTTGAGAAACTCTACTAGAATAGCAGCTGATTGTTTCCCAGCCTGAATAATGAATTCATCAAAGGTAATGTTAGCATCATGAGCCGCTGTATCACTCATGGCACGTACAACGATGAAAGGCTTTTTGACACTGTGTGCGGCTTGAGCAATAGCTGCTCCCTCCATCTCTACGGCCAAGACTTCTGGAAAATGCCCTTTAATTGCATCAATCTTGTCTTGACCTGCAATGAAGCTATCACCAGTAGCGATAAGCCCAATCTTAGAATCAATGGAAGCCTGAGCCAAGACCTTTTCGAAAGTCTCTACGAAGGTAGAGTCACTTTCAAAGTATAGTGGTTGCATAGACATTTGCCCATAATCATAGCCAAAGGCTGTCAAATCAACATCGTGATAGGCCAATTTTGAAGCTACAACCACATCTCCAATTTTAAGTCCAGGTGCTACTGCTCCTGCAGAACCAGTGTTAATGAGGGCATCAACACCAAAATGGTCTGCCAAGACAGCCACAGACATGGCTGACATAACCTTACCAACACCTGATTGCACCAAAACGACGTCGTGTTTGCCTAAGCGTCCTGTGTAGTAGGTATTGCCAAGAACAGTTTCTTCAACCTTATTTTCCAATTGCTCCACTAGAAGCACTAACTCCTGCTCCATGGCAGCGATAATTCCGATTTTCATATAGTTCCTTTTCAGCTTGTAATCTTTCCTGAATCAGTAGCTAGGGCTATCTGACTCATAGACTTTTTAGAAATAAAAGACAGCAATGAAGAGAAGAATCAAGAGGACCACAACCCAAAAGAGGATGCGATTAAGCTTGTGTTGAAATTGATTGCGTTTAGCATTCTCAATTCGACGGCTCTTGTAGGCAGAAGGCTGGTAATCAGCCTCATAATCCTCATCGTAGAACTCTTGATCATAGTCCTCATAATAAGGATGTTCCTCTAAATCGATTTCCCCACGCTTGGCCTGCTCAATGATATCGTCGGTCAAAAGTGGTTTTCCCATAGCTTATTTTCCTCCGAAATGAAGTGCATAGTATTGGAGTGCAATGATGGTTTTGGCATCCTGGATAGCCCCTGAAGCTACAAGTTCCATACACTCCTCATAGGTCAATTCATAGAGTTCAAGGAACTCATCATCATCAAGTGGACGTGGATTTTCCACAGGTTTAAGGTTAGTCGCTACATAGAGCTTGATTCTCTCATTACAAAAGCCAATGGCTGTGTAAAATTCATAAATCAATTCGAGATCACCCTTATATTGAGTCTCCTCTTCAAGTTCACGCGCTGCTGCAGCCATTTCATCGCCAGCTTCACCGACTTCCAACTTACCCGCAGGAATCTCGTAAGAAACCGCCTCAATAGCCTTACGGTATTGTTTGACGATAATGATTTTTCCCTCTGGGGTAATCGCTAAAACGGCTACTGCTCCCTTGTGGAAGATGAGCTCACGACCAGCTGTCTTACCGTCTGGTAAGAGGACTTCGTCTACTGCAACTTCAAAAATATGTCCCTTAAATTTTGACTCACGTTTGAGTGTTTTTTCTTCAAAATCCATGAATTGACTCCTTTTACTTCTGACCTCATTCTAAGCTACCCCTACTCTACAAGAGAATCTAGCTCAGATAGCCTTAAGCCTACTTTTGTTGGCTTGGGTGGTGAGGTTTCTTAATGGCATAGCCTTCTTTATTGACCTGACGGCCACGTCCAATGGCTACGCTGTCAGCTGGCACATCATCTGTGATGGTTGAACCAGCCGCTGTGAGGGCGTTAGCCCCAATTTCAAGCGGTGCAATCAAGGTTGAATTGCTTCCGATAAAGACATTGTTGGCAATTTGTGTCTTGAACTTGTGTTGTCCATCATAGTTTACAGTAATTGTTCCGGCACCAAAGTTAACGTCAGAACCAACTTCCGCATTACCAATGTAGGTCAAGTGACCAGCTTTGGTATTTTCACCGATAGTAGACCCCTTAACCTCAACGAAATTACCGATATGAACCTCTTTTTTGAGGGTTGAATCTGGACGAACATGGGCAAATGGACCAACGGTAACACCTTCTTCAACCACTGAGTGCTCAATCATAGAGTTAGTGATAACAGTTTTGGCACCGATAGTTGAATCAACAATATAAGTACCATTAGTAAGCACTGACTCTGCACCAATCTTAGTTTGTCCTTTAAGTGTCACATTAGCTTCAATGACAACATCTGGCTCAATTTCCACATCCACGTCGATATAAGTAGCGTTTGGATTTTGGAAAGTAACACCATTGACCATGTGAGCTTTGTTGATACGACGGCGCATAACATCTTCTGCTGTAGCTAGGGCAACACGGTCATTAACTCCAAGACTTTCTTCAAAGTCACGAAGTGTGAAGGCACCTACTTTTTCACCATTCTCACGGAAAATAGAAATGACATCAGTCAAATAGTATTCCCCTTGAGCGTTATTAGTGTTGATGTTTTTTAGTGCTTCAAAGAGGCGTTTATTGTCAAAAACGTAAGTCCCTGTATTGATTTCTTTGACTTGTTGTTCGAATTCGTTGGCATCTTTTTGCTCAACAATCTTAGTCACTTCACCATTTTCGTTACGGATGATACGACCATAACCAAATGGATTGTCCGCAGTTGCAGTCAAGATAGTGGCAACATTTTTGTGATTAACGTGGAAATCAATAAGGTTTTTAAGACTTTCACCAGTAATCAAAGGCGTGTCACCAGCAATAACAAGCGTTTGACCTTCAAGTCCAGCCAACTCATCTTCAGCCATCATTACTGCGTGACCAGTCCCCAACTGCTCAGTTTGCATAGTGAAGGCAGATTGACCATCCAAAACCTCACGAACAAGTTCAGCCTTGTGACCAATAACAGTAACGTTTTTAGCTGGATCAATGGCTGAAACTGCACGGAAGACATGCTCAAGCATAGTGATGCCTGAAACCTTGTGCAAAACTTTTGGAAGATCTGATTTCATGCGAGTTCCTTTACCCGCAGCAAGGATAATAGCGTAATTACTCATTTTCTTTTTCCTTCTTAAGATTTTTTTGTGATGGTTTCCTTCGTGGCGGTCCTAGCCTTGAGCCCCAAATCTCAGAGCCTCCACCTCCCACTGGGATAGCCTATGAAAGAAAGGGGCCTTGAAAACATAGTCTCTCATTTCTTAGAAAACATGTCCTCATAACTGACGTTTTTTAGGGCCTCTGATTATCTATAATCGCCCTATTATACCATAAATGAAAAGGTTTTGGCAGAATGAAAGGTAATGAAAAAAGAGCTGACGCTCTTTTTTTCTAAGGATAGTTATCCTATAACCATTCTTTATATTTCTTAATATAGATATGCTTCACAAAGGTAACACTAAGCATATACAAAACGATAATAACAAACAAGAGAATGAAATAGAGACCATTTAGATGGCTAAGTTTTAAGAGACTAGCCAATGGACTGTAGGGAAGAGAGGTTACAAAGACAGCAGCAAATAGGGTTGTCACAACAACAGATAGTGCTGGGTGGCTTTGAATAAATGGTAGTTTTGGTGAACGTAACATGTGGATAACCATGGTTTGAGACCACATAGATTCGATAAACCAACCTGTTTGGAAAATGATGATAAAGGCTGCTGCTTCTGGTGAACCATGAACATAGCCATGCCCCAAAATCATTGGCACAATGATGAAGTAGAGCAAGATGTAAGTCAAAATATCAAATACAGACGAAATAGGTCCAAACCAAGCCATGAAACGCATGATAGATTTGGCTTCCCAGATATGTGGCTCTTTAAGAAATTCCTTGTCCACATTGTCAAATGGAAGAGCGATACAAGAAATATCATAGACAAGATTAAGGACAATCAAATGCACAGGTGCCATTGGTAGGAATGGTAAGAAGATGCTGGCAAAGAGGAGAGAAAAGATATTACCGAAATTTGAAGAAACGGTCATCTTGATATACTTGGTCATATTGGCATAGACTTTACGTCCTTCAACAAGACCTTTTTCCAAGACCATTAGATCCTTATCAAGCAAGATAACATCTGCAGTTTCTTTGGCAATATCAACAGCTGTATCCACAGAGATACCCACATCTGACACCTTCATTGATGGGGCATCGTTGATACCATCACCCATATAACCTACCTTGTGGCCATTTTCCTTAAGGCTTAGGATAATTCGTGCCTTTTGGTCTGGGGATAACTTAGCAAAAACTGTTGTCGTTTCCACAGCCTTAGCCAAATCTTGATCTGACATGGTATCAATATCACTTCCAAGTAGGATGTGTGTCACATCTAGACCAACTTTTTCACAGACTGCCTGTGTCACCTTATCATTGTCTCCAGTCAAAATCTTTGTGGTCACACCATATTCTGCCAAAGCTTTGATAGCAGGTGCTGCTGATGGTTTTGGTGGGTCAAGGAAGGCAAGATATCCCGTCAAAATCATGTCACTTTCATCTTCGACACTAAAGACATCATTTTCATTAAGCTGTGATTTGTAGCTAACACCGAGAACACGCAAACCTTGTTCATTCAACTGTGCGACTTCCGCAAGGACTTCATCACGAACATCGTCGGTCAATGGGATAATGTCACCCTTGTATTCCACATAGTTAGAAACAGAGAGCATTTCTTCAAGGGCACCTTTTGTCACCATGCTGACAAAACCATCATTGTCTTTAACAATGACACTCATGCGACGGCGTTCAAAATCAAAAGGGAGCTCATCAATCTTGTGGAAGGTTTGGTCAAGGTCACGAACAATGTCGTGTTTCTTAGCTTCTCTCTCAGTTCGACTAATAATGGCACGGTCCATAAGATTTTTCAAGCCAGTTTGGAAATAAGAGTTAAGATAGGCTCTCCGAAGCACTGAAAGGTCAAGGTCGCCATGGATATCAAGAGGGTACTCAAGAACGATTTCATCCTGAGTCAGGGTTCCTGTCTTATCCGTACAAAGGATGTCGATAGCCCCTAGGTCTTGAATAGCATTAAGTTTTTTGATGACCACCTTTTCCTTGGCCATAATGATAGAACCCTTGGCAAGACTGGCTGTGATAATCATCGGCAACATTTCTGGGGTCAAACCGACTCCCACACTAAGGGCAAAGACGCCGGCTTCAAGCCAGTCCCCATCTGTTAAACCGTTAATCACAAAAACAACAGGAACCATGACCAACATGAGTCGAATCAAGAGCCAAGAAATGGAGTTCATCTCACGTTCAAATGAAGTTGGTTCGTCATAAGTATTGATGGTCTGCTCAATTGCTCCCATCATGGTTTCATCACCAACAACTAAAACCAAGGCTGTTGCACGACCAGAGATAACATTAGTTCCCATGAAAGCGAGGCTCTCACTCTCAAGCAGGCTCTCTAGATTTTGACCATCTGCTTTAGCCAGACAAGCTTTTTCCACAGCATCGCTTTCACCTGTCAAGCCAGACTGTTGAACAAAGAAATCACGAGAATCTAGTAAGACCACATCAGCCGGAATCATATCTCCCGCACTTAGTTTGACCACATCTCCAACCACAATTTCATCAATTGGGATTTCTTGCTCACTGCCATCTCGAAGTACTGTTGCTGTATTGACAATCATGCGAGACAAATTACTGGCAGCCTTGTCGCTACGAAGTTCTTGAATAAAACGGATACCACCAGATATCAAAACTAGAGTGACAATGATGATAGAAGTCGTTGGGTCTTCTTCACCTGGTTTAGCAAGCCAGACATTGGTGATAAAGGAAACCAGAGCGATAACTAAGAGAATAACAGTAAAGGGGTTGATGATAGATTCATAAATCTTTTTGATGATAGAATCCTCTTGTCCTTTGGTAATGACATTTTCCCCATAAAGGTCACGGTTTTCTTCTACTTGGTCTTCCTTCAAGCCATCCAAATGAGTATTGTAGCGAGTAAGGGTTGTTTCAAGTGGCTCTTGAAGAGCAGCAATAAGTCTTTCTTTATTTGTTGACATTGGAATCTCCTTATTTAATCAGGAGCCAATCACTTATGGAGTCCCTAAGACACTAAATCAGCGATTGACTGGTTAGGTGCGGTTCGGGGTGATCGTCGATTAGTCTCATAGGTTTCTCCTTTCAATTTACTAATGGTGGGTGGACCTCAGACAAATGAAAAGAGTCCTACCCATATACAGGTAAGACTCTATAAACTCGAGGTGGATTTTTTAATAGATTCTGTCAAAAAATGGACCGTTCAAGCTTTAGCTCCGCAAGGCGATGAAATGAGCTTAGTCTTGACCTTGGCGATCAGGACTGTTGACCAACGAGTAGTGTCTCCACTGCTTTGCGGTAGTCATCCGTATCCTTGTGGTAGCCTCACCTACCGTATGTCACCGAAAATATTACTCCTAAGACAGTGACTTGTCAAGGGGAAAGTTGACTTTTTGCTTGATTGGATAATAAAAAAGAGGTTACGCTCTTTTTTGTAAAATAATATTTTTTGAGACTTTCCTTAAGTGAGTGCGGACGTCAGCGAACTTCTTCGAAGCTCCATGACTAATTTTTGAGCCTAAGGTCTCAAAAATTCCGAGTTCTAGAAATCCAAGTATTTCTAGAACTTTTCTCACAGCGGAAAGTCTCGTTAAGTGCTCGCTTTGCTCGCTAGAAGCAAGGCAAATCAAGAATACAATTATTTTTCTTTGACAGGTGTTAAGATGATGTCTCCATAATATCATCGCCTAGAGAAATTGTTTTACCATCTTTAAAAATTAAAAAAAGAGCACTTAGCTCTTTCCTACTTTCCTTGCTTGATATAAGTCCCTTGCAGCTTACCATGTAAGATGTAATCCACAGATTTGAGCTCATCAATAGTCCGACAATCGAGGGCACACATGATGAGACGAAGGTCGTCCTTCCAGCCATTGACAATAGCCACAACCTTATCCACAGGGTAACGTTCCACCAATTCAAGGACAGTTCGTGAGAGGCCAACGCCTTTTGCTCCTAGGACCAGACATTTGACCATATCGAGTGGGTTTCGCACGCCACCTGAGGCTAGGATTTCCACATTATCACGAAGGTCTTGGGCTTGCAAGAGGGTCTGAACAGTGCTTTGTCCCCAGTCATTGAGGTAATCACGGTTACCGCCTCGACTATTTTCAATATAGGCGAAGCTAGTCCCACCACGACCTGAGATATCCACAGTCTTGATGCCTTGAGACATGGCATAACGAATGGTTTCCACATCCATACCAAAGCCGACCTCCTTAAGCACAAGAGGAACCTCTACGTTCTGTGCATAAGCCGCCACATTTTCCTTCCAAGTGTGGAAAATACGCTCTCCCTCAGGCATGAGAAGCTCCTGCATAAGGTTAACATGGAGCTGTAAAAAGACTGGATTCATAGCTTCCACCGTCTTAATCCCCAGGTCCACAGACTTATCCACACCGATATTAGTCGCTAGGTCTAAGTTTGGAAACTCTTGACGATAGTCAAAAGATTCTGGTGCTTCTCCCTTTAGAGCAGCACTGTAGGAACCCGTCACCATGAGAATACCTGTTCGACTAGCCACCTCAGCCAATTTACGATTGACTGCACCACCTTTGGCCGAACCACCTGTTATGGCATTGATATAAAAGGGAAAGTTCCAATCTCGTCCTGCAAAATGTGTGGACAAGTCAATCTGATCTAAATCATAAGTTGGTAGAGACTTGTGGATAAGTTCCATATCGTCAAAACTATTGTAGGGCGACTGGTACTTAAGGGCATAACGGATGTGATCGTCTTTACGATTTGTCATAGGTTATTTCTTTACTTTCTTGCGTGATTATTATCTACTAAGCTGATTCCTATACCTCATACAAGAGCTCTATTCCTACCTGCTGCCAACGCTCAACTAGAGCATCTCGGCTAGATTGGTCAAAGGAAAAGGCGATACCACAGTCGCCACCTCCAGCTCCAGAGGACTTAGCAATGGCATCGAGTCCTTGCTCTGCTTCTTTGAGTTTTTTCAGCTTGTCCACATAAATATCTGGACTCAGTGATTCCAACTGGTCACTGACAGTTTGAAGGTTGCTCTTAAGCAAGTTCTTATCTCCTGTTTCCAGAGCCTTGATGGCAGCTTGAACAGCAACTTCGGTTTCACCTAGATACTTGCTTGATATACGAGATTTGGCCATCCTAACCATGTCTTTTGAGATAGCAGCTTGCTTGGTCCACCCCACCAAAAAATGAGCTTTGAGAGCTGGCACTACAGGTCTGATACGATAGCCCCAGTCTTTCTCCAAAAGTTCTGATAGAGTCATTTGGTCTATAAGCTCTGCTATTTTTGCACGGTCAAAAGAGCGATAGGAAACCAGATCCTCGTATACAATACAAGCTAGGTCCCCCATAGAACCGTTGTCTCCTTGTTTGAGGAGGGTGTAACTAGCTAATTTAAAGAGAATGTCTTCGGACAAGTCTTTCTGTAGAGCCGCTGCCAAGGCCTTGAGAGTCAATACCACAACTGAACCAGATGAGCCAATACCAAACTTAACCCCATCTCGCTCTAATTTTCCTGTGATGGAAAGGTCCAGAGCGGGCAAATTCTCACCACAATAGGCTTCAAAAGTATTCAAGGCCTCTTGAATGAGGGCATAATTTGCGTCTGGCTCACGGTTAACACTATAGTCAAACATATCAGAAGATAGCTGTGTGCTTGGTGCTTCCTTGACCTCTGCTGACATAAAGATAGGGATGAACTGGATTAGGGCTGTCTGCCCAGGTGTTAGAACCGAATATTCTCCAGCAATGTAGAGTTTTCCACCAGTTTTTACCCTGACTCGACTGACCGACTGCTTAGGCATCTGGCAACTCCTTGGTGCGTGAAACAATGACCTCATAGTCCTTACGGAAGTGGTCTGCTAGGCGGTCCAGGTCTTCTTCCAGACAAAGCACCTTAACATTTGGTCCTGCATCCATAGTGAAATAACACTGTTCACCAGAGGCACGGAGGGCCTTAACCTTGTCCATAGCCTGATAGGAAGCATCCGTCAGATATGAAAATGGAGGGTTGGCCGTACTTGTGGTTTGGTGCATACGAAGGGCATTTGCTTCAGTGAGCTCACCGACCGCTTGGAAATCATTAGCCTTGAGGTAGCCTAACATATCCTTGTAATCCTGCTCGGACTGTTTAATCCACTCTGGAAAGGATGTCGATGTTTCGGTGCACAATTTCATACCATCACGGCTTGATACGGGTTTCTTTTGATCTGTCAAAACCAGCATAATCATGGCCAATTTAAGGTCTGTTTCCACTTGGTAAACATCACCACTATCCTTATCCCAAGCTGCCAATGGTCCAAAGAAAGAACGCGATGATGAGCCTGAAGCAAACTTGGCAATTTGAGCCAATTCAGACTGCGTTTTTCCGACTTGGAAGAGTTCGTTAGCCGCCTTAACTAGGGCAGAAAGACCTGAGGAACTTGATGATAAACCTGCAGCTGTCGGCATGTTGTTCCAAGTTTCAATCTTGACATGTTGGTTAGGATTTGTACGGAAGAGATCTAAAACCTTGCTGGCCTTGATTGTTTCTTTTTCCTCTTGGAGCTCGTCATCGATATACATGACATCTCCAGTCGCATCCTCAGGCAGAAAAGACAACTTGGTTTCCGTATACATATTCTCCAAAGTCAGTGAAATGCTGCTGGTTGAAGGAATCATACGCTCCGCATCCGCCTTACCCCAGTATTTGACTATAGCAATATTTGCGTACGATTTGACGCTTACAGGCTTTCTATCCACGTGTTTACGGCTCCTTTTTCTTGAAGTTTTTTAACAATCGTTTGGGCTTGATCCTCGGTACTTGTTAGGGCAATAATGCAACCACCCAGTCCACCGCCTGACATCTTGGCACCCAGTGCACCATGCTCCAGAGCAGTTGCTACTAGAAGGTCCGACAAGTCACAAGATACCCCTAAAGATTTAAGGTGATTATGGGCTTGAGACATGAGCTGACCAAGAAGCTTTTGATTCTTGGCTTTGAGGGCTCCTTCAGCTTGCTGACTTAATTCGCCCAGTCGGTTTAGGTCTGATAAGGCATCTAGTCCTATAGCCTCAACCTTTTCCACGGCCTCACGGGTATTTCCATGGATGCCCGTATCAGCAATGACTAGATAGGCACCTAGATTAACCTCGATTTCCTTGAAACCAATGTTTCGTGTAAAGCTAATGGCTTGGTCACTCAAGCAGGTCTTAGCATCTAAGCCGCTAGGTTTACTATGGGCAATAGTCTCCGCCTGATGGACCAGCATTTCCAAGGTCTCCTGGCTAAGCTCCTGGTCGAAATAATCAAAGACCGCACGAATAGCCGCAATGGCCACTGCAGCAGACGACCCCATACCACGCTTTTCAGGGACACTAGACGAAATATCATAACTGATAGGCTGATTCTTGATTTTCAGATAGTTAAGAGCTGAAAAAATAGCCGTCGTCAAGGGATCTTGAGCCTTAAGAGTTAAAGGAATCTCAGCCGCCTGAATCTGACAGACAACCTCAATATCCTTAAGAGGAAGAGCAAGGGCAGGATGACCATAAACAACCGAGTGCTCCCCCATCAAAATAATCTTACTGTGGGCCTTGCCCACTCCTACTTTCTTAGTCATAAGCTATACACACTCACAGACCAGTTGGCATACGAGTATCTTTCTAAGTTTTTCATACAGTTTCTAGTGGTGACTCAAGGTCTATCAACCTCCCTGAGTGGATTAAGAGTATCAATCTAAGGAATTTTCCTATGTCACTTCTATCTTATCATCAAAGCGCAAAAAAAGCGACATCTAACCTAGAGTGTCGCTTTGCATTAGAGATATGATCTTATTTTGATATTTCTATCTTAAACTAGTACAATACCAATGAGGTTTTAAAATGATTAATGTCGAAAAACTAATTAAACAGAACTCCGAACTAATGGCACTATTAAAGATTATTCACTCTTTCCAACTAAATGACTGTTGGCTTTGTGCTGGAACTATACGCAATTATATTTGGGACTACTTAAGTACCGGAAATACATTTTCAAATATCAATTTATCTGATATCGATGTCATTTTCTTTGATAAAAATATATCATATGAACAAACTCTTGAAATAGAGAATCAAATAAAGAGAAGACATCCTGAATACAATTGGGAAATAAAAAATCAGTATTATATGAATATACATAGTCCTAATACTGAAAAGTATATCAGCTCTACAGATGCTGTTTCAAAATTTCCCGAAAAATGTACTGCCATAGCTGCTAGACTAAATGACTATCAGGAACTAGAGGTATTTATTCCTTTTGGAACAGACGATTTGATTAACTTCAGAGTATCACCCACACCGCATTACTTTTCAGATAAAGAACGACAAACGGTCTATAACGAGAGAGTAAAAAAGAAAAATTGGAATACAATATGGCCAAACATTTCTATAGAATTTATCAAATAGATTATACGCCCTATTGTAAAATGAAGTGCAACACAAAAGACATGTTCATCTGATATACTAGAGTTGCGAAAAACAGTATAAAGGAAGATGAACATGTCCACTAATTATTCTACCACAAATCAATCATACAAGCACTTATCTGAAGCTGAGCGAGGGGAAATTGAAGCTTATTTAAGCGTAGGACTCAAACCTGCTGAGATTGCTCGTAGACTAGGGAGAAATCGCTCTACTATTACTCGTGAAATTAATCGTGGTTCCATAACACAAGTGAAAAAAGTAAATGGGCAAAAGGTCTATTACCAACACTATTATGCAGATGCTGCTCATAACCGTTATCGTCATGCTAGAGAAGCCAGCTATTATTTGAAACTGGATTCCGTATCGGATGACTTTCTGAGAGCATTTACAGAAGCAATGAGAGAGAAACCAAGGGTGCATAGCGTGGATACCTTTGTTCATACCTATAGACTCCAACATGTAGATGCAGTTGTTCCTTCAACCAAGACGCTCTATAACTATATCCATCAAGGATTGTTAGAGATTAAGGTCATTGATTTGCCAAGAGCAGTGCGGATCCGTAAGAAATTTACCAAGCGCCCCTCTACCAAGAAACATCTAGGAAAGTCAATTGAAGAAAGGCCAGAAGAAATCAATAATCGTTCCCGTTTTGGAGATTGGGAAATCGATTCTGTTCTGGGTGGAAAGACAATAGGAGAACCTTCTATTCTAACCTTGGTAGAACGACAAACACGCTATGCTGTCACAAAGAAACTCGTGGAAAAGAAAGCAGAGTATGTCAATCAAGCAGTCTTAGAGTGTATGAAACTTTATCCCATTAAGTCCATAACTGCAGATAATGGAAACGAATTTTCATCATTGAGTAAGATAGAGGGATTAGATGTTTATTTTGCACATGCCTATTCATCTTATGAACGAGGTACAAATGAGAATTTCAATGGACTACTAAGAGAGTTCATTCCGAAGGGGTGTTCGTTAAAAGAACTAAATCAGAATCTTTTAGAGGACTATACAAAGGCTATCAATGAAAGACCTAGACGAATTCATGGCTATCAGTCCGCAAAAAAGCTGTTTGAGCTAACTCAAACAGCTTGAAAGATACTCACTTAATCAGAGGAACATCTTTGTTGCACTTGACTTGACAATTAGGGAAATAGATTATACTATGACTTGAGATTTATTTTTTACAAGACTTTCCGCTGTGGGAAAAGTGCCTGAAGTAGTTTCAGGCACTCGGAATTTTTGAGAGTAAAACAGTTCGGGGAACTGTTTTAGCCTGAGCCTAAAAATAAAAAAGTGAAGGGGCTCAAAAATTAGTCTTGGAACTTCGAAGAAGGTCGCTGACGACCGTACTCACCTAAGGAAAGTCTTAAAAAAATTTCTCTTCTACATAAAAAAGAGCCTCTCGGCTCTTTTCATTTTAAATCGCAAACAAATCGTTTAGGTTCTCAGCCATAGTTGGGTGAGTGAAAATTTGTTTAGCTAAATCTGTGTATGGAATGTGATGATTCATAGCTAGGGTAATTAGATTGATAATTTCATGAGATTCTTGACCAAAGAGGGTTACACCCAAGATTTCCTTAGTTTCAGGATTTACCACAGCTTTGAAGGCACCACGCAAATCACCGTTAACATGGCCACGAGGCATGCCAGCAACTGGAAGTTCCTTGACTGCAACCGGTCCACCTGCTGCTCTGGCTTGATCTTCAGTAAGACCAACCTGTGCCAAAGGTGGGTTGAGGAACATAGCAGTTGGAACAGCTCCACGTGTTTCAAGGTTATAGCTACCATCACCAGTTAGGTAATTAAAGACAATACGGAAATCGTCTAGTGAGATATAGGTAAATTGAAGGCCACCATTAACATCACCAACTGCAAAGACACCAGGAACACTTGTTTCCAAATGCTTATTGACCTGGATGCCACCACGTTCAGTCAAGGCAATATCAGTATTTTCCAAGTGAAGGGGTTCGATATTAGGCTTGCGTCCTGTCGCATAGAGGAGTGCATCAAAACGGAACTCGCCTTTGTCAGTAACAACGACAACTTCATCACCGTCATTTTTCACTTCGGAAGTTTTAACACCTTGCTCAAAGACAATGCCGTCCTCTTCCATGTATTCCTTGGCCAACTTAGCAATAGATGGTTCCACACGTGGCAAGAAGCTAGTAGCTGCATCCAAAACAGTCACTTGGCTTCCCAAACGGTTATAAAGGCCAGCAAATTCAAGGCCGATATTACCACCACCAAGGACACCTAGACGTTTTGGCAAGGCTTCAAGGGTTTGAATACCAGTTGAATCGTAGACATGCTTAGTTGTTGTCAAGCCAGGAATAGGCAAGACATTAGACACGGCACCTGTGTTAATGACAATAGTCTCAGCTGTTAGCTCTTGGCGGTCATCACCAGCCACTACTTCAATAACCTTATTTGACACAAAATGTGCCTCTGCATCAATGACATCAACGCCATTGTCTGCCAACATTTTATAATTCTTAGCATTAAGACGACCAGTCACTGCACCACGTTCTTTCATGGTATCGTCAAATGACCAGCCCTTCTCAGCCGCAACAATCATAGTCTTAGTTGGGATACAAGCAATATTAATGCAAGTACCACCATACATCGCTTTACTGCGCTCGATGACAGCAACTTTCTTACCAGCTGCATTCATCTTAGCAGCCAGAGTTTTACCGGCTTTACCGAAACCGATAACAATCAAATCATAGTTTAACATTTCTGTATCCTCCTATCTACCGCCATTCTATCATTTAATTTTTCAGACTGCACATATTTGAACTGGAAATAAAAAGAGGCTACAGCTTTAGTTGAAACCCCTTTCTCATCTGTTTTTAATAGATTTCCATAAGTCCATTGCCTAAGTGTTTTCTCGCAGAAATTCTAATATCATTTTATTAAATTGCTTACTTTCGATAAAGGCTGCATGCCCCTGTTTGCTAAATTCATAATAGGAAGCATTTGGAATGCTATTTGCAAGTTCCCTTGCACCATCCACTCCCAGAACCAAATCTTTTTTAGCTCCCAAGACAAGAGTCGGGCAGGTGATTTTATCAAGGGACTTATGGCAATCAAACTCAAGAATTGACTTGGCTAAACGGACAAATCGTTCTTGTTTTTCAACACTCACAGTCTTCAAAAATAGTTTATTAATCACATATAATTTCTTTAACATAGGAGACGAAAATGTTTTACACATTGAATCCTTATTGAGCTTAGCCATCTCACCATTTTCTGCCATCTCAATCCAGCCTCCGATGGTTTTTCTACTGATATCATTATTTCGAGAGAATGTCAGAGCTAACACCAGACTAGTCAACTTTTGAGGATACTTAATAGCAAACAACTGAGCAATCATACCACCTTGTGACATGCCTATGATAGAGGCCTTAGCAATATTTAATTCTTGTAAAGAATGGTAGAGGTCATCATCCATATTCTCAATTGAAATACCTTCTTCAATATGGTCTTTTCTATCAAAAATATAGACCTTGTACTCCTTAGCATATCGATAAAATAATAAGTAAATGGCAAGGTCAGACATATCACTTAAGCCTTGCAAACTTAATCCCGTAATGATAACGAGAACCTTATCTCCTTGACCAAATGTGACATAGTCAACGCCCTGGTCTGACAAATGATTTCTGTGAATGCTAAACATTATCTAAACTCTTTCATTGCAAGATTTAAGTATTATCATGCGTCCGGTGCATTATTTGATGCCATGATGATGATACTTACCAAGACAACAAAGGTAACTTGCCAAAGAATGAAGGCCATGAAATCCCCACCTTTAAAAATAAGCAGGTCACAAAGTAAAATAGCCAGCAGCACAGCATTTTTTCTAAAAAGTTGGTCACAGTTTTTCCAAAAAGTCTCAAAAGAAATATTGGCTCCTATCTTACGAACAAGCTTCACATGATAAATAATCTCAACCAGGGATGCCACAGCTACTGTAGTTAGCAGTCCGGTCAAAGAGACATCCATACGAAAACCAAAATAAAGAACGACAAGCTGAGAAAAAACAATTGCTGTAATTACACGAATATGGTTGGCCACGATAAAACCTCCTAATGGCAAAGAAATTCTATATACTCTTAAAACTTCCGAATCATAGAAAATCATTATGGTATTAATCAACATTAATAAATTTCAGATGGTGTAAATAATAATATTTATAATTTATGATTATTGTTTAACTAATATCAAGATCTGAAGAAACTATTTCTCCTAATTCATCATTGCTAATTGTTGCCAAATCTCCCAATCTATTAGCCTGATTAACAATACTACGCTCAAATAAGTTTCTTATCTCTCGAGCATTAGCAAAATTCTCTGTTTTTTTAGAACATATAGTGCTTAAAAACACCTTTAAATAGCTAGTTGCATCCTCTGATAACCATAAACCATATTTATGACAAAATAAGTTAAAGATGTCTAACAATTCCTTTTCGGTATAATCCTCAAATAAAATACTCTTATTAAATCTAGATTTTAGTCCAGGATTTGATAATAAAAATGCTTCCATTTGCTTAGTATAACCTGCAACAATAACAACAAAATCATCTCTATTATCTTCCATTGCTTTTAGAAGAGTATCAATAGCTTCTTGACCAAAATCAGTTTCACCCTTTGCTAAGGAATAAGCTTCATCAATAAACAGTACCCCGCCCATAGCTTCATTGATTTTTTCTTGAGTTTTAATGGCAGTTTGTCCAACATAACCTGCAACTAGACCAGAACGATCAACCTCAATAAGTTGACCTTTTTCTAACACACCCAATTGTTTATAAATCTTCGCAATCAATCTTGCTACTGTTGTCTTTCCTGTTCCTGGATTTCCTAGGAAAACCAGATGATTAGAAGTCTTAGGTGTACTTAACCCTCTTTCTTTTCGAATCTTATTGACTTTCAATAGATTTATCAAAGACGAAATTTCTTTCTTTACACTCATAAGTCCAATTAAAGAGTCGAGTTCTTCTTGAAGGTCCTCTAATGATTTCTCTGATTCCATATCCTCAGAGGACTCTCTAGTTAAAGAAATATCTGGGGTAATTTTTTCGGCGTTCTTTATGTAATTTTGATTTTTTGAGGAATCTAACTTTTCTTGTTTTTTAGCATCTTCCTTATAATCGTTTACAATTGCCAAATATTTAAGAAATTTATTCTTATCAATATGATTCCTATCTAAACTGTTTAAAATGTAGTATTTTCCAATTTCAGCAATGAGTGTCACATACAAGGATGATAGGGTAATCCCCTTATTGCTGAACATTTTCATATCAAGTAAAGATAAAATTTTAAAAGACACAGGTAATTCATTATTACATGCTCTTGGGAGAAGTGGACTGTATTTTGCGTCGAGATACATCAATTTGAAGAATGAAATCCTATCTTTAGATTCATCTTTTGAAATATATTCTATAAACGTTAATATATCCACGATAACCAATTCATCTATAGATTTTATACTGACATCTCCAGAGGAATGTTTCTTAATGCTATCACAGGCCATCAAAAGATTGTTTACCGCATTTTTAATATCAATATTCATAAATAAAATCCTAATTATAATAATTCAATTTGCTTATGTATTTCATTATATACTCTTGATATCTCTTCAGTTTGCTTATCTTCAAAAGCTTCTGCTAAAGCATCTTCCAGATTCTGCTTTAATTCGTTAATATTAAACTCTCGAAGATTATTGAGAATAGCACCGTCCCTAATTGCCATAATTAACTCTTGATTATCTTCAATTTCTTGTTTTTGATAATTAACTTGATTAAATAATTCCTGACAATAAATATCTACCTCTAGAGTATTAAAACCTACTTCAAAAAAGGCATGATCCTGAAGTTTTTGTATAAAATCAGGCATCGATAGTTTACTATATATACTCATCCATTTAGAGTGGGACGAATGCCATGCATCACCATCGGATAAGATTTCCCTATTATTAAGATAATAAAGTTCATCAAAATACTTAATTGAAGTTGTAAACATTGATAAAAGTGAAAAAATTGAAAAGATAGTTTCTTGCTTATCTGTGACTATATCTTTTTTTAAACTATCATACAGAAGATTTAAAACATTATATATATTGTCAACCAAAACTCTCATTTTGTCTTCAGAATAAGGTTTTTGTCTTTTTCTACAATCAAGCATATCCGTGTATTCCGAAAGTACCTTACCAAATTCAAAATTTGTATTAACGTTATTCCCCTGTTTCATTGTATCTTGCAGTTGATTTAATTGGTTAGTTATATCAAAACTCAGTTTGTCAAGTTTCTCATACATTATAGCAAATCCAGCAGCAGTGGTAGCTAGAGTTAAACCATTGAGAATCAAACCAAGATTTTGTGATTTAGCAACACTCTGAATTAATTGTAGGTTATTCTGAAGCAAATTATTATTCTGAGCAACTATATTGACAATCTTTTCCGCAGTCTTTTTAGCCTCACTCTGTTCAAGCCCATTTAATACAACCTTCTGAAATGCCTTGAACTTACTATTTCTGCCACGCATGACGATTTCCATAATATTGTCATTATTTAGGAAAGGTTGTAATTGCTCAATTGATTCTATATTTAAAATACCTACCATGGTACTATTCTCCATCTACATTATGGTTAATAATTTCAAATAAAACTATTGTCGCTATGATATAGTTACAAATTTCGAATGAAAAGTCTTTATTTTGAACAAAAAATACATTCTTTGTCTCAAAAATATTTTTAGTGTTTTTAGGTGTCTTAGATTTTTTCATTGACTGAATTATTTTACTATAATCCAAGCTAGAAATTGAATAATCAAAATTAGTGATAGTATCATTTTGATTAGTTATCTCGGCATAGAGACAAAACATAATTCGTGAATAATCTCGTAGTCTATTATAATCAAGATCATTTTGTTTTTTGTACTCAATTATTTTATTATAATATTTTCTTGCTCTAGGGATATCTTCGATCTCAGCATTCTTTTTCCTAGGACTCTTTTCTATATATTTTGAAACTTTATCATCTAGAGATTGCATAAATTTTTGTAGTAGAGTAGAAAAATCCTTGTTGTTGCTTAACTCTACTTTTTCAAAGTAATCATAGAGTTTTTCAGCAAAAATATCCCTAGTGACTTCAGAATCATCAAGAAAATTAAATTCGAAAAATTCGCTAAAGAAATAAGTTTTAAATTCAAAAAAACTATCACTATCAAGAGATAGAATTGTGTTTTTGAGTAATTCTTTTTTATCCATTATTTATCCATTCTTTTCATATATTTTCTATAGCATGAAAGCTAATTTTATATAATAATTATACCATGAGAGCACTATCATTAATGACAGAAAAAAAATTAGCTTTACCCATTATATACTAAAAGGAGTCACTCCAAATCATGGTGCGACTCCTTTTGTTTATGATAAGTTACTCTGTTTAGGCCAATTCGTCAATTGATGTATATTCTCTGTTTAGACCCTTTGCAACTGGTTTGCTAGTGATATGACCTTGGTAGGTTGTAACCCCTTGACGAAGACCTTCGTCGTCGTTAATTGCCTTTCTGAATCCTTTTCCTGCAAGGGCTTCGATATAAGGCAAAGTGACGTTGGTAAGGGCAATGGTTGATGTACGTGCCACAGCTCCTGGGATATTAGCAACGGCATAGTGAAGGACACCATGTGTTTCATAAACAGGCTCATCGTGAGTAGTCACACGATCCGCAGTTTCAACAACCCCACCTTGGTCAACGGCAACGTCCACAATAACTGAACCTGGACGCATTTGTTTAACCATATGGTCAGTAACAAGTTTTGGTGCTTTTGCCCCTGGGATAAGAACTGCACCGATAACCACGTCAGCATCACGAACGCTCGCTTCAATGTTGAGCGGATTTGACATCAGTGTTTGAATTTGGCTACCAAAGACCTCTTCAAGGACAGACAAACGTTTGGCACTGATATCAAGGATAGTCACTTGAGCTCCCAGTCCAAGGGCGATACGGGCTGCATGTGTCCCTACGACGCCACCCCCGATAATAGTCACTTTACCTTTAGGAACACCAGGCACACCACCTAGGAGAACGCCAGAGCCACCCTCTTGTTTGGTCAAGAAATGTGCACCGATTTGAACAGCCATACGTCCTGCTACTTCACTCATTGGAACCAAAAGTGGTAGGTGACCTTCTTGGCTACGTACTGTTTCGTAAGCCACACCTGTTGTCTTCGCATTAACCATAGCATCTGCCAATTCTGGAGCTGCTGCCATGTGCAAGTAGGTAAAGAGTAAAAGGTCTTCACGAAGGAAGCCATATTCTGCAGCAAGAGGCTCCTTTACCTTAACCACGAGCTCAGCTGCCCATGCTTCTGCAGCAGTAGCAACAATTTTAGCACCTTGTTTTTCGTAGTCTGCATCAGTAAAGCCAGAGCCAAAACCTGCATTGGTTTCAATAAGGACTTCATGACCTTTAGCTACAAGACTTTGCACCCCAGCAGGCGTTAGAGCCACACGGTTCTCATTATTTTTGATTTCTTTTGGAATACCAATTAACATACGTTTCTCCTTATTCGGAAGTTATAAGGTAAAACATCATAAAGATGACTTGACCACTTCCTATCTATTTTTTGAAATGATAACGCTTTCATTTTATCTAAAAAGCTCAAAAATAGCAAGTGAAAAATTCTTACTCCTTTTTAAGTCCTGAAATCTTGCTTCTAAAATACGACAAAAGAACCCAACCAATCGGCTGGGTTCTTAAGTGTAAACTAAATGATCAAAAGAATATTTCTACTTAGGCACTTCCTCCTTTTCAATTTCAAAAGTGGTATCAATTTAAAGTCCTAAAACCTTATTTAAAACTCTTAACAAAATAATAAAAGAGTCCTTGGTCTGCTAATTGCTTATGTCCCAAGAGAAACTCAAGATGCCACTGAACACCTATAAATGGAGCGTCAGTGAAACTCTCAACACCCTCTATAACCTCATCCTCGGAACTCCTAGCAGTTACCTTCAAATGCGGAGCTAGTTTTTTCAAACTCTGACGGTGAACAGAATTGACCTCCTGCTTTCTTAACTCCATCCGCAAATAATGTACTCACAGATAGATGGATGATGGGACTTCCTCCTTCGACAGGTTTTTCATCACTAGTAATACCGATTAAGGGAATGGTCATTTTTCTTGCTCCTTAAAATAGTCAAGTAGAAAGAGGGCGTTTTCCACATAGTAATTCACAGCTACTGGCAAGGCCTCGTCTTTCACAAGGAAATCATCATGGTGCCAGTCTGGTGCATTATCTTCACCATTTGAGCCAATAAAGGCAAAGACTCCTGGTATTTCCTTTTGATAAGCCGCAAAGTCTTCGCCCCCTGTTGATGGCAAGGTTTCAATCACTTCTGCGAAGGCCTTAGAATTTTCAAAGATGAGTGGTGTGAGCGTCTGGTCATTGTAGGTCACGTAAGGTGAATTGCCCCAAGTAATGTCAACTTGAGCACCGAACTGGTCTGCTGTCGCCTGAACGACCTTTTCAAAACGAGCAATGACATCTTCACGAACCTTAGGCTCAAAGGTACGAATCGTTCCTTCAAAAAAGCCTGCTGCTGGAAGAACATTCCAAGTATTTCCAACTTCGATATGAGTAACTGACAATACCGCTGATTCAAAAGGCGATACCGTACGAGCCACAATCTGTTGCAAATTGTTAATGATAGTCGTAGTGACCAAGACCGTATCTACACCCAAATCAGGACGGGCTGCATGGGAAGAAACACCCTTAACATCAACCCTAAACTGCTCCACACCAGCCATGATAGCCCCCGAACGAAGACCAATCTGACCAGGTTTCAAGTGAGGATTATTGTGATAACCGATGATAGCTGACACACCGTCAAGACCACCCGCTTCAATGACCTGATAGGCCCCTTGGAAATTCTCCTCGGCTGGTTGGAAAATCAATCGAACGGTCCCCTTAAGCTCTGCTTCTCTTTCTTTTAAAAGCTGAGCAGCTCCAAGCAGAGAGGTCTGGTGAAAGTCATGACCACAAGCATGCATAGCCCCATTATCGCTGGCATAAGGAAGTCCTGTCTTTTCCTTAATCGGTAGGGCATCAATATCAGCACGCAAAGCAATAATCGGATGACCTGACCCAATCTCAGCGATGAGTCCCGTCTTCAAGGGATAATTTAAAGGCTCAATACCTAGATTTTTCAAATAACCTTTCAAAAAGACTGTCGTCTCATGCTCCTCCTCAGAAACCTCTGGATGTTGGTGAATCTGATGACGCGTCTTTGCTAAATGATCATAAAATGCTTCTGTCATAATGAACCTCCCTCTCTGATTAGACCTGCTCATTGCCCTGACTTACTTAAGTTCTCAATCGAATTGATACCATCATACCACCAGAAACAAGGCTTGAAAAATTAAAAAAACTTATAGAATGTCATAAGTTTTACTTATACCCCTAGAAAAGTCCGTCATTACGGGCCTTACAGTATTAAGCCTAGTGATAGGATGGACCTATAAGGAGATTGAAAGTTCCTATCATACCTTAATAAGAAGAAATGACTAGCCCAAATAAGTACGCAAAATCTCTTTTTCCGCTTCCGTTAACGCTCGATAGGAACCTACTGCTATCCCTTCATCAAGCTTAAATGCTCCAAAAGAAATCCGCTTAAGATAGGTCACCTTGACCCCATAAGCCAAGAACATCTTTTTCACTTGATGAAACTTACCTTCCGAAATCGTGATATGAGCACTACTCTTGTCCCTCGCAGAACTTAGAATTTCTAGCTGAGCAGATTTACAAACAGTACCATCCTCAAAGACAACACCAGACTCAAAAAATGCAGGTGCATCAGGCCCAAGAACATCATTGACCTCAACATAATAAGTCTTAGCCACATGATAGCGGGGGTGAAGCATGGCAAAGCCCAGAGGGCCATTGTTGGTAATCAGCACCAAGCCCTCCGTGTCTCTATCCAATCGGCCCACAAGATAGAGACCGTCTCGCTGATCTTCAGGATTAATCAAATCAATGACTGTTTGGTGTTCCTTGTCCTTTCGAGCTGACACTACACCTGCTGGCTTATTCATGAGATAGTAAACTTCTGGCGTATGCTCCAGTTCCTTACCAGAAACCGTGATGGTTTGAAGACTAGCATCCACATTAAGATTATCTCGATCCGCCAAGATACCATCTACATAAACTTGACGGCTACGAATGAGCTTCTTAACCTGATTTCGAGAACCATAGCCTGCCTGTCCTAATAATTTATCTAAACGCATAGCCCTATTGTACCACGGATAAGCGTCGTCTAGCAGACTAAAAAGAAAGTACGACATAAGAAAGGTCTCAAAAGAACACTGTAGAAAACAAAAAGTCTACCTTAAAAGATAGACTTCTCACATTTTTAACACTTACACATTCACATGGAAGACATGCCCGACCAAGAAGGTCACAAGCATGGTCAAGAGTCCTACTGTCAAGTTACGCAAAATCGCTTGTTTAACAGGTGCTTTTCCGAGCTTGGCACTGATATATCCAGTTAAGAGCAAGGTAAGGGCAACCACGACCACTGTTACAGGAATACGATAAGGCTCTGGGAACAGCATGATAGCTAGGGCTGGTGGCAAGGAACCAACTGAAAAAGCCAGGAAACTAGATACAGCAGCATGCCATGGATTCGTAATTTCATCCAAATCCACCCCATATTTTTCCTCAACTAAGACCTTAATCGGATTCTTATTGAAGGCTTGATTAACCTTAACTTCAGCTGCTGTTTCGCAATCCCCCTGACTGAGGAAGGTTTGGTACAAACTCTCTCTAGCTGCTTCAGGTGAGCGTTCCAGGAGAGCTTCTTCCTTAGCGATGGCAGCTTCTTCGGTATCTTTTTGCGTTGAGACACTGACATATTCGCCACCGGCCATCGAAAAGGCACCGGCAAAAATGGCTGACAAGGCAGAAATCAAGATGAACCAAATGTTTGATGTCGCACTAGCCACACCGATAACCACTCCTGCAATGGAAATAATGCCATCATTGGCACCCAAAACACCTGCTCTCAAAATATTCAAACGCTCTGCAAAATTCTTATCTTCCAATTTATTTACTCCTTATTTAGAATGATTCTAAATAGTATTATAACAGTTATTTAGAATGATTACAAATAAGAAATCTAAAAAGTAGAATTTTTAAGGTTTACTCCAGTCACACGCAAACTCCAAAGCTAATAAAGCCACCTTGTCCTTTTCATCCAAGTCCATATGATTCATCAGGTTACGAGCGTCCCAATTACCTTCAGAAAGGTGATCCGCAGCATAGAAGAAGTGGCAGACCTCAACACCTCTAAACTTTGCTAAAGCTGCAACTGCAGAGCACTCCATATCCACACAAATGGCCCTTGCTGCCTTTCGAGCTTTGAGTTTAGCACTCGTCTCACGGTAAATACCATCAGTTGTCCAGACCTTGCCTTCCTTATGAGGAATCTGACGCTCATTGAGATAGGAACGAAAACAAGCTAAAACACCCACATTTACCGCAATCTCATTGCTAGCTTCCACATAGTGAAAACTCGTTCCTTCATCTCTAAGAGCATGACTAGGGATAATAATAGAAGTCTCTTTAATATCTTTATCAAGCACCCCACAAGTCCCAAAGAGCACCAGTTTATCAGTTCCCAAAGCAAAAATATCCTCTAAAATAGCCACACAGGCAGAGGCACCTACAGGTGCATTAAAAAGAGCCAACTCCTGCTCATCAATAACAAGCTTATATATCGGAATAGCCACATTCGCCATGGACGTTTCATAGATAAGTTCATGAGGAAACATCTCAAGCATTCGTTGAAAGGTCGAACGAGAAAAACAGGATACAGCTATTTTAGGAAACCCCTCAAGAGGCTCATTCAAGTCCTCGGGATTGATAATCGCTTGTCTATTGGCATCAAATTCAGTTAGTAGCATACGTGACCTCCTTAGTTTCAGGACCCATTATAACATAATAAAATCAGACCCAAGTCTGGTCTGATTCTAACACTATTTAGTCTTCATTCTCCAAATCGTCCAGCTGTTTTTCAAGACGTCTTCTCTCATATCTTCCCAGTGCTGTGAGAGCCCAATTCATAAAAAAGACAAAGGGAATATACAAAATATAAGTAAGTGGCCAAGCCATGAGATATCTAGGATCCAGGGGATTATTATGATAGACATTGTGGTTAAACTGATAGTTAGCTGACATTATCATAAGAGTGATAAGCGCAGTCACCAGTAAACAACCTAAGACTGTCATTCCGGAACCCCCAAATGTGTTAACACTAAGTCGTTCAGATCTATAAATAGACCAAATCCATGCTATAAATAATGGAAAGGCCAAGTAATTAGAGGTAATAACCCCCTTGTTAAAGAAGGAACTATAGACCAAGCACGCAAGCGTCCCAGCAATCATTATGTAAAAACATTCTGCACCAACTTTATTATTTAGAGCTTTTTCTCGTTCATCTGTAACTTTATTATTAACAAGCTTAAATTTCATCATCTTTACTTCCTTCCTAATTCTCCCAAAACAGTTGATCCAAGGTCCTGTCCAGTGTCTTGCAAATGGCAATGCATAAACCTAGGCTGGGATTGTACTTTCCAGCTTCAATCAACCCTATGGTTTGTCTTGTTGCACCTACCGCTTCTGCCAAGTCACCCTGGGTCATATCATGCTCTGCTCGAGCTGCTTTTAAGCGTAAATTCTTTGCCACATGCCCCCTCCTTTTCATCTTATCTGATATTATCGTCGACATTGATTAGGTTCACCATCTGTTTTCATCTTAATTATACACTATATATTTCTAATTGCAATATATATCTGTTATTATTTTAGAAATAAATTGCAAAATAAAAAACCGAGATTTCTCTCAGCTTCTTCACTATTTAAACTTAAGCAGGGGTTACATCCAAGCTTTCACCAATTGCCGCAAGACGTTCGACAACTTCTTCTTGTCTCAAACCATTTTCAGAGACATAACGGTTGCGTGGGTGAACACGGCATTCATGTGAGCAGCCACGGAGGTATTTATCTTCATTTTCCTCTGAAGCAAGGATACGACGGTTACAGAATGGATTACCGCAGTTGACATAGCGTTCGCAAGGCGTCCCATCGAACCAATCCTTACCGACAACGACAGGGTCTACATGGTTGATATCAACGGCAATACGCTCGTCAAAGACATACATCTTACCATCCCAAAGCTCCCCTTGAACCTCTGGATCTTTTCCGTAAGTCGCGATACCGCCATGCAATTGACCAACATCTTTGTAGCCTTCACGGACCATCCAACCTGAGAATTTCTCACAGCGGACACCACCAGTACAGTAAACAACCACGCGCTTGTCCATGAACTCTTCTTTATGGTCGCGGACCCATTGTGGCAATTCACGGAAGTTACGAATGTCTGGACGAATGGCTCCACGGAAGTGACCAAGGTCATACTCATAGTCGTTACGTGTATCGAGGACAACAGTGTCCTCATCTAAAAGGGCGTCTTTAAACTCCTTTGGTGACAAGTAAGCACCCGTTGTTTCAAGCGGATTGATGTCGCTGTCAAAGTTATCATCCTCTAAACCAAGGTGAACGATTTCCTTCTTGTAACGAACAAACATCTTCTTGAAGGCTTGCTCTTCTTCCTCATCAATCTTGAACCAAAGGTCCTCCATACCTGGAAGGCTGTGAACGTAGTCCATGTATTTTTGAGTGGTTTCATAGTCACCAGAAACCGTTCCATTGATTCCCTCGTCAGCGACCAAGATACGTCCTTTCAGACCGATTGACTTACAGAAAGCCAAGTGGTCAGCCGCAAATTGCTCAGCATTTTCGATGGGAAGGTATTTATAATAAAGCAATACTCGAATAGGTTTTGCCATTGTATGTCCTCTTTCTTTATGAAATATCTATATCTGTTGTTTGATAGTCAAAGTCAACTTAACTATTATAGCGCTATCAAAGAGAGCTAAGCAATTGATTTGCTTGGAAGTGACTTTTCACAAAAGAAAAAGCTGAGCGCCAAATAGCTCAACCTGTTTTTTTCTATACTCGCCTCTTCTTGACTCATGTATTATCTTACAATTTTGCAGCAGCTGCCTCATCCAAGATAAGAGTCACATCTGGATGATTTTGCAAGACACTAGCTGGTACTTCCTCTGTCACAGGACCCTTGACCATTTTGAAAATGGCATCTGCCTTCTTGTCACCATAGGCAAACAAGATAATCTTCTTAGCAGCCATAATGGAAGCAATTCCCATTGAAATAGCCTTCGTAGGGACTTGGTCACGACTGGCAAAGAAACGGCTATTGGCTTCAATGGTGCTGTCCGTCAAGTCGACCACATGAGTTTGACTATCAAAAGGTGTACCTGGCTCATTAAAGCCAATATGCCCATTACTTCCGATTCCTAGGATTTGCAAATCAATGGCATGTTGTGCCAAGACGTCATCATAATCCTTAGCCGCCTGCTCCAAGTCCTCAGCCATACCGTCAGGCAAGAAGCTCTCCTTAAATGGCTTGGCATCAAAGAGTTGAGCCTTCATAAAGGCATGATAGCTCTGCTCATGGTCTGGTGCTAGTCCGACGTACTCATCCAAATTGACACTATAAAGCTCCGAAAAATCCACGTCGCTTTCAACCATCTCTTGGTAAAGAGCGATAGGTGAACTACCTGTCGCCAAGCCCAAGGTTTGAGCACCTGCTGCAAGGCTCTCTTTAAGAAGATCAAAGGCAACTTGTCCTCCCTCAACTTGATTCTTAACTAAAATCTTTTTCATTCTATTCACCTCGATATTGGTATATACCATTTTTCTTTATTATCTCTTTTTTTAACCTTTTTGTCAAGCGCTTTCACTCAACTCCTTTAATGACTGTCATCCTATATCGTGCTATAATAAAAAGGCTGAAAATTTTTAAACGAGGAAAGAAATGAATACAAACGATTTTGATTTTGAACTACCAGAGGAACTGATTGCCCAAACCCCATTGGAACAACGTGATGCCTCTAAACTCTTGGTCATTGATCCTGTAACCAAGGAAATGACTGATACCCACTTCGACCACATCATTGACCAGCTTAACCCTGGCGATGCCTTGGTCATGAACAATACGCGCGTGCTTCCTGCCCGCCTCTATGGTGAAAAGCCTGATACCCACGGCCATGTGGAATTTCTCCTTTTGAAAAATACCCAAGGGGATCAATGGGAAGTTTTAGCCAAACCAGCCAAACGCCTTAAAGTAGGTGCTAAAGTCAGTTTTGGTGATGGCCGTTTGACTGCCACTGTTACTGAGGAACTAGATCACGGTGGACGAATCGTAGAATTTAACTACGACGGTATCTTCCTTGAGGTTTTGGAAAGCTTGGGTGAGATGCCATTGCCACCTTATATCCATGAAAAATTGGAAGACCGCGACCGTTACCAAACAGTCTATGCCAAGGAAAATGGCTCTGCCGCTGCTCCAACAGCTGGCCTCCATTTCACTCCTGAATTACTTCAAAAGATTGAAGCTAAAGGCGTAAAATTGGTCTACCTCACCCTCCACGTTGGACTGGGAACCTTCCGACCTGTTTCTGTTGAGAATGTCGACGAACATGAGATGCACTCAGAGTTTTACACCCTCAGTCAAGACGCTGCCGATACCCTTAATAGCGTCAAAGCCGCTGGAGGCCGCATCATTGCAGTAGGAACTACTTCAATACGAACACTTGAGACAATCGGCAATAAATACGATGGTCAACTCCAAGCCGACTCAGGCTGGACTAATATCTTTATCAAACCAGGCTACCAATTCACAGTCGTAGACGCCTTTTCAACCAACTTCCACCTTCCAAAATCAACTTTGGTCATGTTGGTTTCAGCCTTTGCTGGCCGTGAATTTGTCCTCGATGCCTACAAACACGCCGTCCAAGAACGCTACCGCTTCTTCAGTTTCGGAGATGCCATGTTCGTCACACGACCTGCTGAGAAATAAATATTAATTTTGAGACTTCTCTCACTGGGGAAGTCTCTTTTATTGCTCGTTAAAATCAGCAAAAATCCACCAGTTATGAACTGATGGATTATTTTGTTTATTTCTCTGCAAACTGGCTATTATACAAATCGTAATAGAAGCCTTTATCTGCAAGAAGGGATTCATGGTTCCCTTGTTCGATGATTTGACCATCTTTAAGGACCAAAATCTTGTCTGCCTCTTGGATAGTTGACAGACGGTGAGCAATGACAAAGCTTGTTCGACCCTGCATGAGAGTCTTCATAGCCTTTTGAATCAAGAGTTCCAGACGGGTATCAACTGATGAGGTTGCCTCGTCCAAAATCAAGATTTTAGGATCAGCCAAAAGCGCACGCGCAATGGTCAAAAGTTGCTTTTGTCCCAGTGAAATGTTACTTGATTCCTGGTTCATTTCCATGTTGTAACCGCCAGGTAGCGTACGGATAAAGTGGTCCACATTGGCAGCCTTAGCGGCTTCAACAATTTCTTCATCAGTTGCCTCAAGATTACCAAAACGAAGATTTTCCTTGATAGTTCCTTCAAAGAGCCAAGCATCCTGAAGCACCATACCAAACTGTTTACGATAATCCTGACGTGATAAGTTACGAATATCATGACCATCAACCGAGATAGAACCAGCCGTCACATCATAGAAACGCATGAGAAGATTGATAATCGTTGATTTTCCGGCACCAGTTGGGCCGACAATAGCGACCATTTCGCCAGGATTGACTTCAAGATTAAAGTCACGAATCAAAGGTTTATCAGCCACATACTGGAAGTCTACATGCTTAAAGCTAACCTGACCGGTCAAATCTCCTTCAAGCACTTCAGTAGCATCATTAGCCTCGTCTGGTTCATCCATCAGTTGGAAAATACGGTCCAAAGAAGACTTAGCACTCTGCAATTGTCCAGCTAACTGAGTCAAGTTCTGAATAGGTTGATTAATCTGCCAAACGTACTGAACAAAGGCCTGCATATTACCAATCGTCAAGCGACCAGCCAAAACTTGCAAACCACCTAGAACAGCGACAATGAGATAGGTCAAGTCAGATAAACCATTAAGGACAGGCATCATGAGGCCTGAAATGAAATTGGCCTTAAAACCTACCTTCTGAAGGTCTTCCGTAATCTCTTTAAAGTCGTCTAAAGATCTATCCTCACGGCCAAAAAGTTTAAGCACATTGAAACCAGTCAGATTTTCCTGAACAAAACCATTAAGAGTACCTAGAGCATCAGCCTGCTGCTTAAAGTAAGGTTGAGACTTACTCATGATAAAACGGGCACCAAAGAAAGTAATGGGAATAGTGACGACAACTATAGCTCCCAATTGAAGATTAAGGTAAAGCACTGTTCCAATAACTAAGACTAGAGTAAAGACGGCATTAACAATCTGCAAGAATGACTGCTGCAAGGCATTAGATACTGTCTCAACGTCACTAGTAAAGCGGCCCAAGAGGTCCCCAAACTGGTGCTTATCAAAGTATGACACTGAGGTACGATTGATTTTATCGGTCATCTCATTTCGCATATCTTGAACCGTTGCTTGCACAGCATTGGTCATGAAATAGTTGGAATAGTAGGCAGCCAACTCATAAATAAGACCACGCAAGAGATAAACAACCAGAACCAAACCAACATAGGATACATTGATATGGGCGCCTTCTACCCCCTTAATGATATCCAGCGTATTTTTGGTCAGCTCTGTAATAGCTAAACCAATGACTACGGGTTCAATGACACTCATGATGACACTAACAATTTTCAAGAAAATGGCTAGGTAAAGTGGGAAACGATAAGCCTGCAAGTATGACCAAAGACGGCCAAAACTTGAGGAATGGTTTGTTTTCTTTTTATTATTCTTCATTTTGACCTCCTTCTAGTCTTCCGTAAGACTCTTTTGATTCAATTGTGAATTAGCAATTTCACGGTAAATATCATTGCTTTCCATAAGCTCTTCATGACGGCCACGACCAACGATTTCACCTTCATCCAAAACAATGATTTGATCAGCATCCATGATAGTTCCCACACGTTGGGCTACAATCAGGACTGTCGCATCTTGAGTCACTTCTTTTAGACGACGGCGCAAGGTCGCATCAGTCTTGTAGTCCAAGGCAGAGAAGGAATCATCAAAGATATAAAGATCAGGACGTTTAACCACCGCACGTGCAATTGACAAACGCTGCTTCTGTCCACCAGAAAGGTTGCTACCACCCTCAGCCAAATGAGAATCATAGCGTTCTTCCTTACTTTCGATAAATTCCTTGGCTTGAGCCACATCAGTAGCTTGATTCAATTCTTCATGACTGGCATTTTCCTTACCATAACGGATATTTTCACCGATAGTTCCAGTAAAGAGTAGAGCTTTTTGTGGAATAAAGCCAATCTTACGACGAAGAGCCTTAAGATTGTAATCACGGACATCTACACCATCAACAAGAATGCGTCCAAGTGTTACATCATAAAAGCGTGGAATCAACTGTACAAGTGATGATTTTCCTGAACCCGTTGATCCGATAAAGGCAATGGTTTCACCAGGTTTTGCCTTGAAAGAAATGTTGTGTAGGACAGGACTTTCAGTTTCACCAGGATAGGCAAAGGTCACATTGTCAAATTCCAAATATCCCTTAGTCTCGGTTTCTGTCACGCCATCTTCATTTGGATTGATAGAAATCGGCATGTCCATAATTTCCTGCAGACGTTCACTAGATACCGCTGTACGAGGATACATGGTAAAGAGATTGGCTAGGAAAAGGAAGGACAATAGTGCATGGAAGCTGTACTCAATAAAAGCAACCAAGTCACCGATTGCTAAAGTCCCAGAACCTAATGGCTCAAGAGCAAACCAAACAATTGCCACAATCATAGCGATGATGATTTGCACAAAAAGTGGCTCGGTCAAACCAGTTAATTTAAAGAGCTTGTTTGAATTATCCGCATAGACAGCATTTTCAGAAGCGAACTTCTTCTCTTGAAAATCTTCTCTAGCGAAAGCTCGGATGACACGAAGTCCAGTCAGATTTTCACGAGCATACTGGTTAATCTTGTCGAGAGTTGCCTGTTGTTTTTCAGAAAGCGGACGCGTTTTTACCGCCACATACCAGACTACTACGGCTAGGAAAGGCAAGGAGATTGCCACAATCCAAGCCAAAGATGGACTTGTCGTCAAAATCAAAAAGACACTGGAAACCATCATCAAAGGAGTGATAACCCCTAGCTTAAGAACCTGATCCGCAAACTGCATAAGCACAAAAGCATCTGATGTAATACGAGTCACCAAAGAGGATACCCCAATCTGCTCATACTCGTAGTGGGAATACTCCTGAAGCTTAGCATAAATGTCATTACGCATGACTTGCACCATAGTAGTGGTCAACTTACCAACCGCATAGGACAGAAGTATACGACCAACAATCCCAGTCAAAACTACACCAAACATGACCCAAGCATAAGCGTAAAGCTTATCAACATCACCACGGTTTATTCCCTCATCAATCATTCTGGCAAGAACCGTCGGCAAACCCAAGTTAGCAATAACAAATAAAATGGCCGCCGTAAAATTCATTGCTAGCCACTTAGGATAACGTCTGAGATAAGACCAAATATAAGCCATAAATTTCTCCTTTTCTTTTTAGCATTTACCATACCTTTAAGATTTTTATAGTTATTTACAACCACTAAAGCCGTAAAAGACACAGAAAAAGGGCGTGACAAGCACGCACATCACCTACATTCTAACAAATGAAAATATTAAAAGCAATAGAAAAAACCAGAGCTGATGCCCTGGTTTTCTTTATTAAGCGACTTGATATGTTCACGGATAAAAAGAGGTTCACCAAGTTCCTGCTCCAAATCTTTTAACTGACGACTGAGTGTCGGCTAAGTAATCATCAGCTTCTCAGCTGCCTTGGAGATACTCCCCTCCTCAGCAATAGTAATAAAATAACGAAGCACTCTTAACTCCATGCCATCCTCCTAATTTTCCTCATAAGATTTAAACGGTTGATTCTTCTCAGGATATCGGTCTGGTGTAATGGCGAGTCCCATTTGCTCTTTTTCGTGATATAACTCTTTCATAAGCGACCACATCATCAACACTAGTACTATAGAAAATGGAAAAGCGACAATAATGAGCGTGTTTTGTAAAGCTGTCAATCCACCAGAAAACATGAGTGCAATAGCAATCAAGGCCAGCATGACACCCCAAATCACCTTTTTACGATTACTTGGATTTAGATTGCCATCTTCAGACAACATGGCCAAAACATAGGTGGCAGAATCCGCCGAGGTCACAAAGAAGGTTAAAACTAAAATAATTGCCAGGAGTGAAAGGACACTTCCCAGAGGATATTCATTAAAAGAGGCAAAAAGAATTTCTTCTGTGGCAAAACGTATCAAATTAACCCCCGAATCTTGTAGTGAAGTAGATAAGGTACCAAAAGCAGAAAACCAGATAAAACTAAGGACTGTTGGTGCCAAAAGCACTACTGTCAAAAATTCGCGAATAGTCCGACCTTTTGAGATACGGGCAATAAAGACGCCCACAAAAGGTGACCAGGAAATCCACCATGCCCAGTAAAAAATGGTCCATTGGTTAATCCAAGCCCGCTTGGTCTCATCAAAAGCCGCCGCCCGAAAACTCATACGGAAGAAGTTTTGAAAATAAAGGCCGATAGAGTCTGTCATGGTGTCAAATATCTTAACCGTTGGCCCCAAAACTATGACTCCAGCAAGCAAGACAATAGCTAAAATCAAGTTTGTATTAGATAGGATTTTAACACCCTTTCCTAAACCTGATAAGGCAGAAATAAGAAAAAGAATTGTCGCAATGATGATAATGATGACTTGCACAAGACTATTATTAGGAATACCAAAGACATAGGAGAGACCACCATTGATTTGTGAGGCACCAAAGCCGAGCGTTGTCGCTACCCCAATCACTGTCGCAATAATGGTGATGGTATCGATAATGGTTGCTATTGGTCCGTCCGCATATTTTCCAAAAAGAGGCTTAAAGACGACTGAGAGCTGATATTTCTCCCGTTTACGAAAGCCAAAATAAGCCAAAGACAATCCCACCAGGGCATAGACCGCCCAAGCATGAAATCCCCAGTGAAAAAAAGTAAAACGAAAAGCATCTGCGAGAGCATCCGCACTGCCTATTTCTGCATTGGGCGTCGAGATAGCAAAGTGACTCAAAGGCTCTGCTGCCCCATAAAAGACCAGACCAATCCCCATTCCAGCAGAAAACATCATAGCAATCCATGACGTCGTCGAATGCTCTGGCCGACTCGTGGGATTACCCAAGCGAATCTGCCCTATCGGACTTACAATTAAAAAGACACAAAAAATTAAAATCCCCGTAACCAATAACAAGTAAAACCAGCCAACACTAGTTGTTAAGAGATTTTTTAAGTAAAAACTAATATTTTGAAACTGCTGGGGAACAAAGAGCCCTAACAAGACTAAAATAAATATGATGACGAGTGAAAGCTGAAAAACTTTTGTTATTTTAGAATACTTCACCATTTTACCTCCTTATGTGTTCTTAGTTATAGAAAGTTTTTGAGAAAACTTAAAATTCTATATGGTTTCATTGTAACACAATTGTTTAATTTATACATATAACAACCGAATTCATCAAATCAGATTAAACCTGTTTGTTCCATTTCATTTACCAGTTGAGTTGCTTTTAGATTATCAACTCCCATGATGGTCATGATATGGCTCTTCACGATTTGACGTGATGACTGTTCTTCCTTTTGCATAATTACCTCCAAAACGCAAAAAAAAGGGTAGACAATCTAGTGTCTACCCCCGATAGTTTATTAAAACAAAAATCCTGCCAAAGAATTTTTGGCAGGATTTTTGGCAGGAAACCAAATCAATTTATCAGTTTCTATCAATCGCTTATCGTAAAAAAAAACCAGAGCTTATGCCCTGGTTTTCTTTATTAAGCGACTTGAGTCGTTACCTTATTATTTAAGAGTAACTGAAGCTCCAGCTTCTTCAAGTTTAGCTTTGATTTCTTCAGCTTCAGCTGCAGCAACACCTTCTTTAAGAACTGATGGTGCACCGTCAACGATAGCTTTAGCTTCTTTAAGACCTTCGCCTGTGATTTCACGTACAACTTTGATAACGCCAACTTTTTTGTCGCCTGCAGATGTCAACTCAACGTCGAATGAATCTTTAGCAGCACCAGCGTCAGCAGCACCAGCTGCAGCAGCAGCTACAGGAGCAGCAGCAGTTACGCCAAACTCTTCTTTGATAGCTTTTACAAGGTCGTTCAATTCAAGGATTGAAGCTTCTTTAATTTCAGCAATAATGTTTTCAATGTTCAATGCCATTGTGATTTCCTCCAAATGTGTTTTTTAATATAATTTTTTAAACGTAGCTTAGGCTACGAGTTGTGAAGATGGGCTTACGCAGCACCGTCTTCTTTGCTTTCTGCAACCGCTTTGACAGCGTATGCAACGTTGCGCACTGGCGCTTGAAGTACAGAAAGGAGCATAGAAAGCATACCTTCTTTGTTTGGAAGTGATGCAAGAGCGTTGATTTCTTCGACTGAAGTGAACGCGCCGTCAACAACACCACCTTTGATTTCAAGAGCTTCTGCGTCTTTAGCAAATTCGCTAATAACTTTCGCTGGTGCGATAACATCTTCGTTTGAGAATGCTACGGCAGATGGACCAACGAAGAGTCCTTTAAGGTCTTCAAGACCTGCTTCTTCAGCTGCACGAGTCAAGATTGAGTTTTTGATAACTTTAAATTCAACGCCTGATTCACGAAGATTACGACGAAGAACTGTATCTTGGTCAACTGTAAGTCCACGAGAGTCAACAACAACGATAGATGCTGCTGCTTTCATTTTCTCAGCGACAATCGCAACCTGTTCAGCTTTCTTAGCAATAATAGCTTCACTCATTAGTAGTTTTACCTCCGTTTTTATTTTTGGGCTAGGCACAAAAAAATCGTACCTAAACCTAGACACGAAAGTACAATACGTTCCAAAAAAATAGTTACGTTTTGTGCCTCGGTTGGATGTTTATGAGTTTAACTCCCCAACTGTCTTAGGTCAGTTTTTTCAAACCTCATTTATAATATCATGACCTAAATCAGACGTCAAGAAAAAAATGCAACTTTTTTTGATTTTTTTCGCTATCTTTTTTGAAAAGCATAAAACCTCTCAAAATCCAAAGATTTCAAGAGGTGATGTCTAATCATATCTAAGAGCTTCGATAGGATCGAGTTTCGAAGCTTTATTAGCCGGTAGGAGACCAAAGATAATCCCTACAGCTGCTGAGAAGGCTATGAACTTAATTCAAGTATTACCTTTCAAAATAATGGAACTAGCCACACTAGTTTGAGGATGATAGGAATAGCACAAAGTTCATCTATAAATATAATGGTCAGTAATCCTTTTTTACTATCGGATATAAATTTATTATGAAGGTTACTGCCTATTATTTAACGAGTCCTAGTAATTCTTCATAACTAGAAACAACACCATAAATATATTGATCACTAATCAGACCAGCTTCAGCAAGTGCTCTAAAATGCGCTTTTGCACACTCGATCTTTGCTTTTTCGGCTTGTTTCAGCTGAAGGCTAGACATGGAGCCTTTAGTCTCTGCCACGAAGTAGATATGTTTCACACTTCCCTCGCGAAAAGCTATTGCCCAGTCTGGATTGTAATTTCCAAGAGGTGTACGAATGCTGAACTTCCCAGGTAGTTTCACGTACACACGAACGTCTTCATACTGCTCCAGGGATTCTTTAAACTTACGCTCGATATTCGAGTCAACCTTTACAAAGTTATAGATACCTTTTTTTGATTCTAGCAAATGCTCATCTGAAAGTTTCGCAGTTTCTGCATTATCATAGAATAGATCCATATCATATTCATCTTCTAAAATATTGTATTGAATATGTTTGATAATTTGAGCTGCTTTTTGCTCATTAATCAGCTTCGATACTTTTAGAATGAATTCTTCTGGATTTTGTTTAAACTTTTCAAACTGATAAACATGAATCTTACTTAGAATTTCTGCTACTACTTTCCGAGTTAGACCCGTATAATCCGCTACTTCCCCTAACAAATCATACTGAGTTGTAATTTGGCTATTTTCGACATACTCCTGTTGACGATCATTTTCTCCAACAACTAATCCTAGACCTTCTTTGGTCATTTGGCTTGCACTAGCCTGCGTAATATTATATATTGGTTGACTAACCACTAGCTTCTCATTAATATAAGCAACAGACTGTTCTACTAACTCAGCATCATCAAAAGTAACTTGATAAGCTGTTTTGCGATTAATCTGATTCCAAAGTGACAAGAATTCTTTTCGAGCGATATTTTCTCTATTTACTTCCTTAGAGAACTGCACTGTTGTATTGTTTTCATTTTCAATCTCATATTTTCCAGGTTGGTAAATACTTTCTAGAACTTCAACAACTTGTTTCTCATATCCAGGAAGTGTATCTGATAAGTTCAACTGGTTATTTTCTTTATCAGTAAAATAATTGGTAGTTAATTGACCGTTCTTATCAATATAACCCTGACGAATCAAATCAAACTGGATAGACTCTGCCTGTTCTTTGGTGATTCTGATCCTTCCCCCTGCTTCGTTTTCGATTACTTTATTTTCAAATAAGGCAACATCGACTTTTACAGGACGATCAGCTAACAGCTCTTTTAACTCTGCTTGTAAACCACGCGCAAATTGGTCATAGCTTTCATTTGCAATAACCGTCAGTTTATTAATTTCATGAACATCATTCCCTAGGAGTTCCAAGTCCTGACGAATTCCATTTTGGTCCACAGCTAAACGCATCCCACGGCCAATTTCTTGTCGCTTTCTAGTTTCTGCCGAAGACTGTTTAAGAGTGCAAATTTGAAACACATTGGGATTGTCCCAACCTTCTTTTAAGGCTGAGTGCGAGAATAGAAAGCGTACTGGTTCCTCAAAACTCAACAAGCGTTCCTTATCTTTCATGATCAAATCATAGGCATCTTTATCGTTTGATGAGTTGCTTTTCTTTTCACTAGCAGATTTATAATCCACAAATACCGTCTTATCTGACTTTTTCACTTTATCGACTGAAAAGTAACCCGCATGAACTGCGTTGCCTTCAAGATGAGATTCCAGATAACGATAATAAGGAGAAGGTTCTTGAGTACGTAAGAACTGTCTAACTTGACTTTCATACTCTTCTTCAAAGATTTGAGCATACTCCCCATTGTGAGGATCATTTTGAGCGTCGTATTGCTTATATTTTGCAACCTCATCAATGAAGAATAGAGAAAGAACCTTGATTCTACGATTATATAGTCTACTTTCCTTCTCTAGGTGGCTCTTAATGGTCTCACGAATTTGAATTCTTCGCATGCTAGACTCATCCACTTCACCCATGACCTCTCCAACATATAATTCCTGTGTCGCACCGACCTGGATTTTATTGTCTCTTGCGTTAAATTGACTCAATGTCATACTTTGATAGGAGGACAGATTCCCGGATTCAGCATATAGATCAAAAGGTTCTTCAACGATTCTTGTTTTACGTTTCACTCCCGACTGATTTCTTACTTCGAACTCTATCTTAGCCTTTGGAGAACCAGATTTCTGAGGAAGGATTTCTTGCAAATACAGATAACCTTGTGTCCCAGTTGTTCCAGTTTGTTCGATAGCCTTCACAGCAATCTTCTTAACCAATTTTTGGTTATAAGCATCCATAGCATCCAATCGATAAACCATATCATACTTTTCTTTATGGGTAGCCGAATATCGAAGGGTAAAGAGGGGGGTAAAGTCTTTTAATCGTTCTTTTGTCTTCTTACCTTCAACAGACTGAGGCTCATCAATAATCATGATTGGATTCATGGCTGCTAAAACATCAATCGGACGCCGCCAACGAAAACTTTCCTGTTTCGCATGGATACGGCGTGCATCTTTACCTCTTGCATTAAAAGCCTGAGAGTTGATGACCATGATTTGAAGGTCCGACGAGTTAGCAAAACTATCTAAATCTCCTAGACGGGAGGAATCATAGACAAAATAGCGTGGTTGCTTCCCATACTCCATCTGAAAGTGACTTATCATAATCTGCAAAGACTTGAGAACTCCTTCACGTATGGCAACACTTGGAACAACAATAACAAATTTGAGCCAGCCATAACGTTTATTTAACTCCATAATGGTACGGATATAGGTATAAGTTTTCCCCGTCCCTGTCTCCATCTCTATAGAAAAATTATAGGCTGGACGACCTGCAACCATATCGACCGACAAACTGTCAGAAGGCCGTAAACCAAAACGAGTCTGTACGGCATGAACATTCCGTCGAATACCTTCCGGTTCCAAACGGATAGGAGCATTACGATAAGCATCCAATACCAAATCCACCTCATCTGACTTTTGACGACCTGGATCAGCCATATACCTAATTCCAGTTTGTTTGGCTTGCCCTTGAAATAAGTCTGCAATGGCACTAACTGCATCCAACTGGAATGGTTGTTTTTTAAATTGTAGTTTCATATTGTACATTTACCTTTCTGAAACCTTCCCAAAGAAATCTATCATTGATTTTCCAAAATTAGATAATACTAACTTATTTCTAGCTTTGAGTTTTGGTACTTTCGATTTTGTTCGAGATTTTATTGGATGAATTCTAGTTTTAGGTTTTTCTAATCGTTCTTGAACCTCAATAATTGCATCACGGTATTCAGAAATAGCTACATTTATTTTTTCGATATCTTTCCCAACGTCCAATATAAATTGATTCTCAATTAATCCCATTCTTTCTAAATTAGACTTAACAGCTCTCAATTGTTCAGGAGAAATATCTATACTTGGTGTCTCTTCTGGATTTAAATAATAATAAGAAAATCCACGTTGCATTTCAAAAAGCACTTTCAGATCTAGTACAGTAAGAGTAGAAAGAGTATCGTAATAAATATAACTAATATCAACATCTATGCTCTGAAATTCTGACAGTTTCACAAAACTACTTGCAAAAAATTTTATCTTTTCCTCTTGTTTTTCCTCAACAGTCTTTTCAAGCATATAGGTAAATACTGAATCTATATCTCTCTTAACCTCAACACTCATAACGTTGAGATTCCGTTTAATAGCATCAAAATCATCTTGAAGTTCAGCCACCAGTAGTTCAAGATTTTTTATTGATCTAGTTAATTTAAAATTTGAAATAGCATTACCTAAAACCGGAATAGAAGAAAGTCCTAAAGAAAATGTAGTTTCTGTAATTGCAGAAAGTCCTTGCTCCTTAATCCAGTCTTTTCCCGCATCAATCATAACATCTAAAAACGTTTCAACAAAAGTATCTTTACTGAGTTGACTGATTTCCTGTTTATCCACCCTACACTACCTTCACTTTCGTATTAGGTGATAATTCTTTGAAGATTTCACTAACATTTATTTTATCTGCTGAATTGGCAAATGAGCTATCACGGAAAACAGCACGGAGTGGTTGTTGTTGAGCAATGTATCGGATGACTTCTTCCGATATATCATCTTCAAAGGAGGCTATAAGGGAGGCCTGATCTACATCGTAGATTTCTGCTCCTGCTACTTTTTTCAAATCAATCGCCAAAGACAACTCCATCCCCCATGTCAACATAACTTGGAAGAGCAAATCAAGTCCAGAACGTCCTTCCTTGATATTGGATACACTATCAAAAAGTTCCCCTTGGATGAATTGATCTGGTCGAGCTGAAACATCCTTGAAATTTGAAGAGTCTAGTTTGTAAGCTTTAAAACCAAAGTCTTGCTTGCCAACCAACTCTGGGTGTTCTTCCTGAATCTTAGCAGCAGCACGACGAATCCGCTCACGTGAAATTTGGTCAATAGTTTCATATCCTGCTTCTTTAGCAGCAGACTTGTCAGCTACTTCCTCATCTAAAGTACACAAGATAAACTTACGATTGCCTCCATCTTCCGCATTCAGTTGCATGACTGCATCAGCTGTCGTAGCAGAACCACCGAAGAAGTCTAGTATAACTCCTTCTCCAATCCCAGACAATTTAATCAATTGTTGAATTACCTCAGCACTCTTAGGACTATCGAAAGGTATATCTAATCCAGTTGGTTTCGAGATCAATAAATCAGACCAATTGCTTGTTCTTAGTATTCCACTCGATGGTGCTACCCAATGTTCTACACCTTTATTTTTACCATTTCCATTTAGGTTTCTTCGTAAAAATTTTTTGTTTTCACCTGTTAATTTCCAGTATTCTTCTAACGTCATTTTTGAAGAATACTCTTGTTCAAATGTTCTATAATTTTCAATCGCCTCCCTTGCGGACTCTTCTTTCCATTTCCATTGTCCTTCTTTAGGAGTATATCCAAGGATATCATATCTCATTGTTGGTCTATCAGCATTATTCCAAAAACCTTTCCAATATCCTTTATTAGAGCGATCGTCTGTTGCTTTTCTAAACACTGGAGATAATTTTGCTGCTTCTGTTTTTGAATATATATAAATATATTCCAAACCGATATTTAAAGACTGTAAACCGTCTTCCATAAATTGACGATTAAGATTTTTATCATATCGTCTAACCGAAAGAATATTTCTAAAATTCTCTTCCCCAAATATCTCATCACACATGACCTTTAGGTTCGCTTGTTCGTTATCATCAATAGAAATAAAGATGATACCCGAATCCTTGAGAAGATTACGTGCTAGACGGAGGCGTGGATACATCATATTGAGCCAGTCTGAGTGATAACGAGCCGAACTCTTTTCATTTTTAGTAAGACCAACGACTTGGCGTCCTTCTTCATCCAAGAGGTCCATTTCTTCTTTCAACTCTTGGTCCGTTTTTTGGAACTTATCAGAGTATACAAAATCTTTCCCTGTATTATAGGGTGGATCGATATAGATCATATCAATTTTTCCAAGATAGGACTCTTGCAAAATTTTCAAAACTTCTAAGTTATCCCCAGTGATAAAGATATTTTCACTCTTATCAAAGTCAACACTCTCATCAAGGTCTGGTCGCAAGGTTTTAGTCGTTGGTCGCCCAGCTTCTGCGATGGCTTCGCGCTTTCCAACCCAGGTAAACTCATAGGATTCTCGACCATCCACGATTTCCTCTGATAAAAACTGTTTTAGTTTCTCAAAGTCAATTGCAGGGCGAAGTCTTCCATGTTCATCTCTTTTTTCTGTCAAGACTTCTGGAAAGAGTTGCCCAATTTTGGAAATATTATCTGTGAAGACATCTTTTGATCCTACTTTTAAAAGATCGAGGCCAGTATGTTCCCCTTTGTATTGTTCTGTAGTCATATCTACCCTTTCTTATAATGGTTTCTGTGTACTTGTCTATAGTATACAAGTAATCCCTATTTTAATTCTTGGATTTGTTTGAGAACTGCTTGGTAGGCTTTCTTCACTTCCATCTGCTTTCTCATCGATTTTTCTGCATACATTTGCTTCTTAAGACGTTGAGCTTGCTTCTCCAGATTTTCTAGTTTTTTCGTCAGCTCAACCGACTCTTTCAAGTTACCGTCCAACTTACTTTGAAGCTGATTTTTACCCATTTCCTTAATCAGCATTTCATAGACTTGGTCTAAGTCATTGCCTTCAAGTTGGATTTGACAATCCTCTTTTGTACGGAAACGGCGGATAATTTTGAAATGCCGTCCATCTTTTTCTTGTGCCAGAGCTTCCTTGTAATGAATCAAGAGCTCTTCCTTTCCCAAAGGAAACTTAAGAACAAAGACTGTATAAAGACCAAGTCGTTCATCCATTTTTTCTAGCAAACTGGTTGTGAACTCTTGCTGATTGAGGTGAATTTCTAAGACCATGATCTGCTTAACGATATTTCCCCCAGGAATATTCGTCGTTTGCGAATCTATCTGATGGGTGACTTGAATGAGTCGAATCTGATTGCGTAATGCTTGCTTTTCCTGTTTTGTCAGAGCTAGGTTATCAAAGAAATCACGATTGCCCTTTTTGTGGGGTCTGTAGAGCACATGAGGAGTTGGCAAACAAGTATAATCAGGAAACTGTATCATAATTCTCTCCTTTTAGCAGGGCAAAGAAACAAATCAGTTCAAAATCATCCATCCCTTCAATGCTGGTATTCATCAAATTAACCGTTCCAAAATTGAAGAGTGCATCCATAGTAGACAGTTGATCCTGTTCCATCAGTTGCTCAATGGCCTGCTGTAATAGCTTGGAATATCCAGACATCTCTTTCCCGTCTTTTGTTTGACGGTTATACTGATTCACCAGAGATTGCAATGGCTGGTTCTTTCCTCTACATAGACTCCCCAGGAGATCTAAAATCTTCTTACTCTCTTCTGGAGAAACCACTAAATCTCCTGCACTATTTACATAGAGGATATAATATGGATGAAGTTGATTCTTCTGATTCTTACCTCTAAGTTCGTCTTTATTTTTTAAAACAAAGATTGCTCCTTCAGCTTCCTTATTCTCAACCGACAAGATGGCTTGCAGACCTTTTGGTACTTTTTCCAATTCAGGATGGCTTTCAAGATACTTCAGAAAATCCATTCGATAGTCTTCCAATCCTAGATCCATAATAGAAATTCCTTCACTCATCTCTTCTAAGTCGACAACTTCATTTCTAAGACGCTCTAGTTGTTTCTTCCGATAGTTATTGTCTTCTATCTCTTCACTAGAAAGAACATTATCATCTGCGGTAGATGTGAGAACGGATATTTTCATGCGTGATTCAACACGAGATTTAAGATCGATATACTCATCTAACTCGATATTTGGCCAAAAGTTTACAAGCTGAATAAACTTATTTTTGCTACCAATTCGATCCACGCGGCCAAAGCGTTGAATGATTCGAACAGGATTCCAATGGATATCATAATTGACCATCATGTCTGCATCCTGCAGGTTTTGTCCTTCAGAAATAACATCTGTTGCAATCAAGACATCAATCTCTCTTTGATCATCCGGAAATAGGAGATTCCTATCTTTTGATTGTGGTGAAAAATAGGTCAAAAGGGAATTAAGGTCTCGATGGTTTGTTTTTAGCGTTGTTTCAAATCCTTTTGTACCTGAAATTTGTGCCGTATGAAGTCCGTATTTATCTAGTACATATTGGCTAATATGTTTATAGAGATAGTTAGTGGTCGTCGCAAAGGCAGAAAAGATAATGAGTTTATTATTGCCTGCATTGATTGGATGAGTCATTTTTTCATCGATCAACCGATAGAGTGTTTGCAATTTTTTATCTTCTGTAGGAGTGATTTGATCGATCAGTTCTTCTAATTCCAGCAAAATTGCTTGATCTTTCTCTAACTCTAATTTCCAACTGCGATAGTCCATATCTTTCAAAGCAATTCTATTCTTCTTCCCGATAAAGACATCCAAGTTGCTATCTTCTATATCGAAATCATCTTCATTTAAGACAGGCACTCCAGATAAAGCATCTAAACCAGTTTGCTCATATGTTGAAATAGCTTTTAAAGTCTCATCTACATACGATTTAACGACATCGATCAAGGTATAACGAAAAGCTGCTACAGAACTTTCTAAGCGTTTAAGCAGATTGATCATCATCAGCTTTTTCATCCCCGACTCACGACCCAGTTGAGTAAGGTTGGCTTTATTCCCTGCTAATGTTATTTCGTATTTCTCACGCTTTGAGGGATAGATATAAAGTGAAGGTTGGTAAATGGTTAACTGTAACTGATCTAACAACTGGTATAACTTTTTATAGGTCACATCTAGATTCGACACTGTCAAATCAGGCTCAAAGTTTCTTGGTTTCAGACGTTCTGGAAAATCTCCAATCGCTTTTCGATCATAAAATTCTCGGATGTGTTTACGACTACGAGCAATCGTCACACTATCCAGAATTTTAAAGAAATCAAAGTCTAAGGTCGATAATAGTTTATCTGTCGTTCGCTCTTCAGCTGGTAAGTCTGCCCATTTGTTATAGGCCAACTGAGCATTCCGAAAAATATCATTAATGGACGACTGTGTATCTAATTTTCCATCTATCTGCTCTACATCCCCTTCATAGGCTAAAGCGATCTGATTTTTCAGATCATTAAAGCGATTATTAACTGGAGTAGCTGATAACATCAGTACCTTAGTAGGAACACCTGACTTGATAATTCGATTCATTAATCGACTATAACGATTTTCACGTCCCTCCGCTTGATCACTTTCGCTGGATCCACCATTACGGAAATTATGAGATTCATCAATAACCACTAAGTCATAATTCTCCCATTTATTTAATGCAAGGTCTATTCCATTTGAAATCCCTTTATCTCGACTTAAATCGGTATGATATAAAACATCGTAAATGAGATGACGGTCATAAATAGGGTTGTTGACATAGTCATGTCGGTACATGTTCCAGTTGTTTTCTAACTTTTTCGGACACAAGACTAAAATTCGTTTCCCACGATAGGCATAGTAAGTCATGACAGCTAAAGCTGTAAAAGTTTTTCCTAACCCCACTGAATCTGCTAAAATACAGCCGTTATACTTTTCAAGTTTTGAAATGATTGATTTTACAGCATCTTGTTGGAAATCATAAAGAAGATTCCACAACTTGGTATTTTTATAGCCCACCTGTTCATTTGGGGTATAGTCATCATTGATATCCTCAAGAAATTCACTAAAGAGATTATAGAGCATGACATAGTAGAGAAATTCAGGTGAGTGTTCTTTATGAGCTAAATTGAGAGTTTCCAAGAACTCTTCTGTCACATCCCGAAAATACTCATCATTTTGCCAGAGGCTATCAAATTCATCTAGATAGGATAAACTTAATGGAGCATGATAGATATGCCGTGTGGTTTTGAACAACGAAGAATCATAGCCTAATTCTTTTCGATCGAAGTTTTTGAGGCGATCCACAGCGACAGCATCATCATCCGTTTCTATCCGCATACCATTTGGCATATCATCGGTTTCAATGTTGATAGATTTAAAACGAGCCTTTTTCCTAATCCATTCAGCACATTCTCTCGCAATTGCTTTTTGGGTTAATTCATTCATTAACTTCAGCTCATAACGTCCTCCAAAAATAGACTGCTCTCGTTCTTTTTTAGGGATCGTATATTCACGATATCCAATTCTCGTCTCATCAGTCACAAAGGTTGGATTTGTAAAGATAAATTTCAACTCCTCGATCGTTTCAAGTTCTTCTTTTAACTGTTGAAAGGCAAACATCGAAAAAGTCGCTGCAGCAATTTTGACCTTGCTTCCAGGCTTTATTTCCTTCTTTAATTCATCTCCAAGACGAATACTCCGATTATCAATCTCCATCATAATCTCCTAAAATTAATTAGATAATATAATTATACCATGTAAACACTTTATTGTTTCTTGAAAGAAACAAGTTATTGCCCCATTTATCGGGACAAGTTCAATTATCTATCGTATAAAGTTAAAAACATCTATAATCTAAGATTACAGATGTTCTCTTTTCTAATCATATCTAAGTGCTTCGATAGGATCGAGTTTCGAAGCTTTATTAGCCGGTAGGAGACCAAAGATAATCCCTACAGCTGCTGAGAAGGCAATACTTCCCATGGCTACGCCAAGAGAGACTGTCGCTTTAAGGTCCATGGCATTCCCGATTGGTCCAACGACTAGGGCCGCAAAGCCCAGCCCAATCAAACCTCCCAGAATGGTCAAAACCATGGACTCAATCAGAAACTGTGTCAAGATTTTACGGCGTGTGGCTCCTAAAGCCTTACGAAGACCAATCTCTCGTGTCCGCTCAGTTACCGAAACTAGCATGATATTCATAACACCGATTCCACCAACTAAGAGTGAAATCCCAGCAATAGCTCCGACAACGGTGGTAATGGTTCCAAAGATCGTGTTCACCTGATCTAAGGTCGAGCTCATATCTGCTGCCTTGTACTCCCCGTTATCATCTTGGGCCAACTGGGTCAAGCGTTTGGCAGCATCCTTAGCGACACTACTACTATTTTTCACATCGGTCACATGGAAAAAAATCTGGCCAATAGCATCAGTGTTATTTTCAGCTGCTAACTGGGTATTGGCCACAAGAGCTGTTCCAATTTCACCATAGGCACCGATTGCGGTGTCTTTATTCTTATAAACACCAATCACACGATAATCATTGTTACCAATAGTAACCACTTGGTTAAGGGCATCCTCATTCGTCTCAAAGAGTTTTTTAGCCACCATCTGATCAATGACAATGACGCGTGAAAAGTTTTTATAATCATTGTCTTGCAAGGAACGTCCTGTCAACATCTCTAACTTTTTAGCTTTAAAATAGCCCTGACTGGCACCTGTGATATTAACATTCTTCACAGTCTTTTTTTGGAGGGAGATAGAAGAAGTTAGGCTGTTAGTCACAAAATAACTATCAATACCAGGCGTCTGCCTAGCCACTTGCTCCAACCAAACTTCTTTAACCGGTTTGGTCGGTTGTGACAAGTCCGCATAGGCAGGATCTATCTCCTCACCCTTGGCTTCATAGTAGACTTGAACGGTATCCTTATCACCGGTCACACTATCGGTAACACTCTGACGCATCCCATTTCCTAGCCCCATGATAAGTACTACCGCAGCAACACCAATGATAATCCCCAACATGGTCAGGAAGGACCGCATCTTGTGTGAACGAATAGAACTAAGAGCAAATTTCCAATTTTCCATTCTTACCTCCTAGTCTATCCGAACGCTGTCCGTTGTGTCTTGGGTGATTTCCCCATCACGGATGACAATCTTACGTCGGGCATAATCCGCAATCTCAGGTTCATGGGTAACCATGACAATGGTCTTCCCTTCTCGGTTTAGCTGGGTTAAGAGATCCATAATCTGGGTTCCTGTCTTGGTATCAAGCGCACCCGTAGGTTCATCCGCCAAAATGATTGCTGGATCGTTAGACAGTGCACGCGCAATAGCCACCCTTTGCTTCTGTCCACCAGACAGCTCTGACGGCAAATGATGGCTGCGGTCTGACAAGCCGACTTTTTCCAAGAATTGTTGTGACCTTTGCTTACGTTCACGTGGAGATTTCCCCGCATAAATCAGGGGAAGCTCTACATTCTTTTGGGCACTTAACTTTGGCAAGAGAAAAAACTGCTGAAAGATAAAGCCAATCTGGTCATTTCTTACCTTGGCCAAGCGGTTTTCAGAGAGCTCAGCTACATTCTCTCCCTCGAGTTGATAGGAACCTGTAGTCGGTTGATCAAGAAGGCCGATAATATTCATGAGGGTTGATTTTCCTGAACCAGAAGGGCCCATGATTGCCACGAAGTCACCTTCTTCAACTGATAAGTCAATCCCCTTAAGGACCTGCAAGGACTCCTGACCATTTTTGAAAGACTTGGTGATGCCTTTTAAGACCATAAGTGCTGGCTTAGTCACTAGACCTCACCTCTTCTCCACTAGTCTCTTTTGATTTTTTGCTATCGGCATCCGTCACATCCTTCAGGGTCTCGCCATCCTTAAAGGATTTTTCAGCCTTAGTAATAACCTTTTGACCTTCTTTAAGTCCTGAGGCAATTTCTTGTTGCTTAGCATCTGCATTACCAAGTTTAACCTTGACTTGCTTGATTTTTTGACTCTCGTCATCGTAAACCCAGACGTAGTTGTCAGATCCTTTCTTGGTCACAGCAGTTACTGGAACTAACAGGGCATCATCATCTTTGGTCACTTCAAGGGATACATTGAAACCTTGCTTGAGCTTACCGATAGGGCTGGTCAATTGAACCTTGTATTCATACTGGGAACCTGTCTGTCCTGAATTGCTAGATGTACCCGCCGACTGACTGGCATTTTGCTTAGGATAATTGGAAACGTAGCTGACTTTACCTGTCCAAGTTTGATCTGGGTAGACTTTGGATGTAATCTTGACCTTTTGACCAACTGAAATATTTGGAATGTCATATTCCGTTAAGGTTCCTTGAATCTCAAATTGGCCTTCACTGGTCACATGAACTAGAGTCTGGCTCTCTTTTGAAGCAGGGTCCACAGAGTCCGCAACTTCCACAACTGTCCCATTAACATCTGAAACAATGACTGTTTGGTTGAGAACGTCTTGTGCCTTTTCTAGCTCTGAGGCTGCGTTAGCAACGGCATCATTATAATCTTGCAAGGTTTGGTAATTACTTGCCTCGGTTTGCTGACGCTGTTGAGGGCTAACGGTAGTCGTCGAATCATCCTCATCCGAATCACTACTTGTTTGTGCCGAAGCCACAGGAGCTGTCCCATACTGTTGGAAATAATTACGGTCACGAACTGCCTTATTATAGGCACGACTAGCCGTATCATATGCTGCTTGGGCAGAGGTACTGTCGTATTGGACCAGTTGCTGACCAACGCTAACTTCCTCACCAACAGAAACTGTCACAGTGGCATTGCGTCCAATGGTATTGTCAAAATAAACGTACTGTTCCGACTGAGCCTTCACCATGCCAGTCAGAAGGGTGGACGAGGCCAACTGCCCCTTGGTTACCTTACTTGCTGTAGGGGACTCGGAAGCCTTATCATCTTTGCCACCACCTGCAAAAAGGTTAAAACCTAGGACCAAAAGGACAAGGAAGCCAATTCCTCCAATGATCCAAACCCTTTTTTTATTTTTAAATAACTTTGGACTGATTTTTTTTCGCATAGGTCTCTCTTTTCTTTTGTATCGTATAAATAAAACAATTGTAATACTTTTAACTTTCAGTGTCAATGGCCTTCGCTTAAATCCATAACACCATAGTGCAGCTTTTGATTGGGACGAACCTGGCGTTCGAACCCTAGTTCCTCAAAAACGGTATCTCGAAAATGCGCCTTGATGATAATTTTTTCTCGTGCGACACGCTTAGCCTCATTTAACCATTCTTCAGTCAGACGGCTGCCATTAGCTAGAGGTTTGATAGCTTGTAGATTTTCCGATTCCTTGATAGTCTCTGAAAACATAGGATCGGCATAGATGATATCAAAAGAGTGATCAGCCTGGTATTTCAAAAAGGATAAGCTATCGCTCTTAATAGCCTTAATAGAACGCATCGCTTTTTCAAGCTGCTTGTCATCTGTCTGATATGTGGCCAGACCACGAGAAACCACCTGAAAAATCACTTCTTGACTCTCAAGGGCTGTCACCTTATTTCCCGCTGCCGCCATAACTAGACTATCGGAAGCCAAACCCATAGTCGTGTCTAGAATAGACTTGGTAGACGAACCTAAAAGATTGACTAGAGCATCGTGTGGCGCCTTAATCCGAAGAACTGCCGTATCTGGATGAAAGGACAGCTCACTGACATCCGCATTGACAAAAGACAATCTGTCTTTATATAGAAGATAAAAAGCTCCAAATCGCTCTAAACATTTTGCCAAGGATAACTTGCGACGAGGCTGGTAGTCAACTCCTAACTCGTGAGCTAGTTCTTGGGCACGCGTAATCAAGGTCTCATTTTCACGTAAAGATGTGGTAATAATCATGTTTCTAGTATAGCAGAATCTTAGGAAACAAAACCATAGTCTTAGCTTTCATTTTAATTTGTTAGCTTACATTTGTGTAAGAAAAAAGCCCCAGCAAGGCTGAGACTCAGAACATAATTAAACTATTTTTAAATATGAAATAGATTTTGCGAACCTAGTAAGCTTATACCGAGATTTTTCGCAGTGATAAAAACGTCTGAAACGATTAGTTTCAGACGTTCGGAAGTTTTGAGACTTTCGGCTCAAAACTTAGTCATGGAACTTCGCAGAAGGTCGCTGACGTCCGCCATCACTTAAGAAAAGTCTCAAAAGAAAACTTTGTCTTCAATAAAAAAGCCCCAGCAAAGCTGAGACTTTATTTCGTGATTAGATAGCTTCTGTTGTAAAGCTACGGCTTTCAAGCACACGCACCATAGCATCTGCTGTATCAAGCGCTGTGAAGAGTGGAATTCCAGCTTCAATAGCTGAGCTACGGATAGCTGCTCCGTCTTCGTCATAAGTACGTTTGTTACCAACCGTATTGATAATGGCTTGCGCTTTACCTGTACGAACGAGGGCTGGAATGTCATTATCATCATTTTCACCCAATTTGTTAACAAGCGTTGCGTGAACCCCGTGTTCATTCAAGAACTTAGCAGTTCCTTCAGTCGCGTAGATACCATAACCGATAGCATCGAAACGACGGGCCAAGTCAAGGGCTTCTTCTTTAGTATCATCATGAATAGTAAAGATAACATTACCAAAGGTTGGCAAGTGGAGGTACGAAGCTTCAAAGGCTTTATAGAGCGCTTTTTCAAGAGTCGCATCTGTACCCATAACTTCACCAGTTGATTTCATTTCAGGTCCAAGGAGGCTATCTACCTTAGCCAATTTTGTGAATGAGAAGACTGGTGCTTTGACATGGACATGGTTACTTTCTGAGTAAAGACCATCTTTGTAACCTTGCTCAGCCAATGATTTACCAAGAATCAAGTTTGTAGCAACTTGAGCCATTGGGATATCAGTCACCTTAGACAAGAATGGTACGGTACGACTGGCACGTGGGTTAACCTCGATAACATAGACCGTTTCATCCTTAATAACGAACTGAATGTTCATCATACCGATACAGTTAAGACCAATAGCCAAGCGTTTAGTGTAGTCAGCGATAGTCTCTTGGATTTTCTTAGAAAGGGTTTGTGGTGGGTAAACTGCCATTGAGTCCCCTGAGTGAACCCCTGCACGTTCGATGTGTTCCATGATACCTGGAATCAAGACATCCTTACCATCAGAGATGGCATCCACTTCACACTCGCGTCCGATGATATAGCTATCAACAAGGACTGGGTGGTCTGGACTTGCCTTAACGGCTGTACGCATGTAAGAACGAAGGTCATCTTCATTTTCAACGATTTCCATGGCACGTCCACCCAAAACGTATGACGGACGAACAAGAACTGGGAAGCCAATCTTACGAGCTGCTTCAACCGCTTCTTCTTCATTTGTCGCTGTTTGTCCTGGTGGTTGTGGGATATCAAGGTCTTTAAGGGCTTGTTCAAAGAGGTCAAGGTCAGCAACCTGTGTACCCAAGATTTTCACACCAGCTTTAGATAATGGCTCTGCCAAGTTGATAGCTGTTTGTCCACCAAACTGAACCACGACACCCTTAGGTTGTTCCAATTCGATAACGTTCATCACGTCTTCGAAAGTCAATGGTTCGAAGTAAAGTTTATCTGAAACTGAGAAGTCTGTTGAAACTGTCTCAGGGTTAGAGTTCATGATGATAGCTTCGTAACCTGCAGCCTGGATAGCTTTTACAGAGTGAACTGTCGCATAGTCAAACTCAACCCCTTGCCCGATACGGATAGGACCTGAACCAAGAACGATGACAGATTCTTTATCAGATTTGATTGATTCATTTTCCCACTCATAAGTTGAGTAGAAATATGGTGTTGATGACTCGAACTCAGCAGCACAGGTATCGACCATCTTGTAAACAGGAACAATATTATTTTCCAAACGTGTCGCACGAACTTGGTCGGCTGTTTGATTCCAAAGATCAGCAATCTTACGATCAGAGAAACCGTTACGTTTAGCTTCTTTCAGAACATCAACATCGCCTACGTGAGTAGCCAATTCTTGTTCCAATTCAAAGAGATGGAGCAATTTATCAAGGAAGAAGATATCAATCTTAGTCAACTCTGACAATTCTTCAATAGTGTATCCACGACGGATGGCTTCAGAAAGGTAGAAGAGACGGTCGTCTTGAGCTTTGACAATCTTTTCAACCAAGGCGTCGTCTGTGACGTCCGCAAGCTCAGACATTTCATTGTGGTAAACACCGATTTCAAGTGAACGGCAGGCTTTAAGAAGTGACTCTTCGATGTTACGACCGATAGCCATAACTTCACCTGTTGCTTTCATCTGAGTACCAAGGCGACGTTCACCGTGTTCAAATTTATCAAATGGGAAACGTGGAATCTTAGCAACCACATAGTCAAGAGCTGGTTCAAACATAGCGTAAGTTGTACCAGTGACTGGGTTAATCATTTCATCAAGTGTCAAACCAACAGCGATCTTGGCTGCTAATTTGGCGATTGGGTAACCAGTTGCTTTTGAGGCAAGGGCTGATGAACGTGATACACGAGGGTTTACTTCGATAACATAGTACTTGAAGCTATTAGGGTCAAGAGCCAACTGTACGTTACAGCCACCCTCAATTTTAAGGGCACGGATAATCTTCAAGCTGGCATCACGAAGCATTTGGTTTTCAATATCTGACAAGGTTTGCGTTGGGGCAAATACGATTGAGTCCCCTGTGTGAATACCAACTGGGTCAAAGTTTTCCATGTTACATACCACAAGAGCATTGTCTGCGGCATCACGCATAACTTCGTATTCGATTTCCTTGAAACCAGCGATAGAACGCTCAATCAAACATTGTGTTACTGGTGACAATTTCAAGCCATTTTCAGCGATTTCACGAAGTTCTTCTTCGTTGGCACACATACCACCACCAGTACCACCAAGGGTAAAGGCAGGACGCACGATAACTGGGTAACCAATTTCTGACGCAAAGGCAACTGCTTCTTCAACTGTATTGACGATTTCAGATTCTGGAATTGGTTGTTCCAAATCTTCCATCAATTGTTTGAAGAGGTCACGGTCTTCGGCTTGGTCAATGGCAGACAATTTTGTTCCCAAAAGCTCTACTCCAAGCTCTTCAAGAATACCAGCTTTTGACAATTCCATTGCCATGTTCAAACCAGTTTGTCCACCAAGTGTTGGCAAGAGAGCATCAGGACGCTCTTTACGAAGAATACGTGTGACAAATTCAAGCGTAATTGGTTCAATGTAAACCTTGTCTGCGATTTCTTTATCAGTCATGATTGTCGCAGGGTTAGAGTTGACAAGGACAACACTGTAACCTTCTTCTTTCAAGGCCAAGCAGGCTTGCGTACCAGCATAGTCGAACTCAGCAGCCTGACCGATGATGATAGGACCAGACCCGATAACCATAATTTTTTTAATATCAGAACGTTTAGGCATAATTTATGATACAAAGCCCGTTAAGGACCCAGTGAAAATAGGAAACGTGACGACGACGCCCAAGCGTCTAGTCACCGTTTATCTTTTTCACATAGTCCTTAGGGCGTGTTCACTTCCGTGAACCTGTATCTTCTCCTTTCTATTTGACAACTCTCTGGTTGTCATTAAATAAGGTAGTAGACTGGGGCGAACAAGAGTCATCCCCACTATAGTCACTAGACAGTTGCAATTAACGACGTGCTTTTTCAGCTTGGAAAGCATCAATCAATTCCAAAAACTCATCAAAGAGATAGCTAGCATCGTGTGGACCAGGAGCTGCATCTGGGTGGAATTGCACTGAAAATGCTGGGAAGTCACGGTGACGAACACCTTCAACTGACTTATCGTTAATTTCTTCGTGTGTTACCATGAGGCAATCTGGAAGTGACTCACGGTCAATAGCATAACCATGGTTTTGGCTGGTAAAGTCAACACGACCAGTCGCAATTTCACGAACCGCGTGGTTAAATCCACGGTGACCGAACTTCATCTTGTAGGCCTTGGCACCATTAGCCAAACTAAACAACTGGTGACCCATACAAATACCAAAGATTGGAATTTTACCTTGGATGCCACGAATCATATCAAGTGCATACGGTACATCTTCAGGGTTACCTGGACCATTTGACAACATCACACCATCTGGATTAAGGTGGAGAATTTCTTCAGCAGTGATATCATGTGGCACAACAGTCACGTTACAATCACGTTTTGAAAACTCACGCAAGATAGAGTGCTTGAGACCAAAGTCAACCAAAACGATATTTTTACCAACACCTGGTGCTGGGTAGGCTGTCTTAGTTGATACCTGCTCAATATTATTCGTTGGCAAAACAGTCGCACGCAATTGATCTTGCAAGTGCTCGATACTGTCACCAGGGCTGGCCAAAGTGGCTTTCATGGTACCGTGTTGACGGATAATCTTAGTCAAGGCACGTGTATCAATACCAGAGATACCAGGGATGTTTTTCGCCTTCAAAAACTCATCCAAGGTCATTTGGTTACGCCAGTTGCTGGCACGACGGCTAGCCTCTGACACAACGACACCCTTAGTCGTTGGCTTAATTGACTCATAGTCGTCACGGTTAACACCGTAGTTACCAACAAGTGGATAAGTAAAAGTCAAAATTTGACCATTGTAAGACTGGTCTGTGATAGATTCTTGATAACCTGTCATACCAGTATTAAAGACGATTTCACCCGTCACATCCACATCAGCACCGAAGGCCTGACCTTCAAAAATAGTGCCGTCTTCCAAAATAAGTAAACGTTTTGCCATTATAGTAAATTGTTCCTTTCACTAAGATACAAAGGGCGTTAAACATCTGATTGAAAAGCAAATCCAACAGAGAAGCTCTAGCCTCTAGGAAGATTTGTCTCTTTTCAAAGATTTAGCCCATGTTCTTTTTCGTCTGATTCTCTCAGGAATCGGTT